>DATLCV010000008.1:0-19564 GCA_035526225.1 Mycobacteriales bacterium | reverse complement strand
GCGTAGGGGAGTGGAGGGGGAGGGATCCCGCTACAGGCGGGTGCGGGCTTCCCAGAGGTCGGGGAAGAAGCGGCGGGTCAGCGTGGACCGCAGGTAGGCCGCCCCGCTGGACCCGCCCGTCCCCGGCTTCAGCCCGATCTGGCGCTCCACGGCCAGCACGTGGCGGTGCCGCCAGTGCCCGACGGCCTCGTCGTAGTCGATGAGGCTCTCGCACAGCAGCGTCATCATCGACGGCCCGGCCCGCAGCACCTCGAGCACGTCGGTCACGCCGTGCCGTGCCAGCGCCGCGGCGAAGGCGTCCGCCAGGGTCGGCGCGTCGAGGCGTCCCTGCAGCCGTGCCCGCTCGTCGTCCGACAGCCACCGCGACCCCAGGTACGACGGGTCCTTGAGCCCTGAGGCGAACTCGAGCTCCCGGAACTGCGCCGACTGGAACCCGCTGCCGCCCTCCAGCACGTGCCGGAACTCCAGGTACCCCGCCGGCGTCATCGTGCCCAGCACGTCCCACTGCGCGGTGAGCTGCCGCATGATCGCGACGATCCGCCGCAGCCGGCTCTCCGCCTCGGGGAAGCGGTCGGCCTCGATGAGCCGGGTCACCTCGTCCAGCTCGTGCAGAACGAGCTTGAACCACAGCTCGTGCGACTGGTGCAGCACCACGAACAGCAGCTCGTCGTGCGCCCGCGGCACCTGCTGCAGCGCGAGCAGGTCAGGCACGCGCAGGTAGGAGGAGTACGTCACGGGTGAGGAGGTCACCGCGCGAACGTACCTACTTCGCGGGGCTACCTCATGCGCCGGGCGAGGCGCGTCTCCGCGATGCCGAAACCGAGGGTGCCCGCGGCGGACAGCAGCAGCACCTCGCGTCCGGCGGTGTCCATGTCGACCAGCGCCGCGGCGAGCAGGGCAGCGACGACCCACCCGAACGCGAGCTCCGCCACGACCACGCCGGTGACCCGGAGTCGCCGGCCGCTCGAGCCGGCCAGCACCGCGACCTCGATCGCCACGAGCACGAGCACGGCACCGACAGCCCGCGCGACCCAGCTGGGCCCGCCGTACCAGCTCGGGCCGAGCAGCCCGAGGAGCCCGACGGCTCCGGTCACGACGGCGTCCGCGCGCAGCACGGTCCGCATCCGGACCTCGGCGGTGGTGGGGGAGACGGCAGGGGCGGTCATGGTGCTCATGGTCGGTCCTCTCGGTCGAAGGTCCCGACAGCACACCCGCACGGGGTGCGTGTGTCGATGACGTCCGAGGTCATGGCCGCCGCGCAGCACCCGCACCTACGGTGCACCCATGACCGTCCTCGACGTGCGCCCCGGTGTGGGAGACCTGCTCAAGGCCTGGCGCGGGAAGCGGCGGATGAGCCAGTTCGACCTCAGCCTCGCCGCGGACGTCAGCACGCGGCACCTGAGCTACGTCGAGACCGGCCGCGCCAAGCCCAGCCGCGCCTTCCTGCTGCACGTCGCGGAGCGGCTCGACGTGCCGCTGCGCGCCCGCAACGACCTGCTCGTCGCCGCCGGCTTCGCCCCCGTGTACGGCGAGACGACCCTGGACGACCCCGCGATGGCGCAGGTGCGGCACGCCCTCGACCTCGTCCTCGCGCAGCAGGAGCCGTTCCCCGCGCTCGTCGTCGACCAGGCCTGGGACCTCGTCCTCGCCAACGAGGGCGCTGCCGTGCTCTTCGAGGACCTCGACCCGGCGTTCCTGGAGCACCCCAACGTGCTGCGCGCCAGCCTGCACCCTGACGGCATGGCATCGCGGATCGAGGACTTCGCCGTCTTCAGCGGGCACATCCTCAGCCGGTTGCGCCGCCAGGTGGCGCTCACCGCCGACGAGCGCCTGACAGCCCTGTACGACGAGCTGGCGGCGCTCCCGGGTGTCGCTGTCGTGGAGCCGCTGACCGACCACCCCGGGGTGGTGCTGCCGGTGCGCATCAGGACCCGGCGCGGGGTGCTGAGCTTCTTCACCACGGCGGCCACCTTCGGGACCGCCGCGGACGTGACGCTGAGCGAGCTGACGGTCGAGTCGTTCTTCCCCGCGGACGAGGCCACGCGGCTCGCGCTTACGGTTGGTGCATGACCAAGGACGTCGTGACTGTCGAGCGGGTCATCCCCGCGCCCGCCTCCGAGGTGTTCGCGCTGCTCGCCGACGCGCACCGGCACGCCGAGATCGACGGCTCGGGCAACGTCGTCGAGACGCGCGGAGCAGCGCCGGAGCGGCTCGTGCTGGGTTCGGAGTTCGGCATGAGCATGAAGTACTTCGTCCCGTACGCCATGAAGAGCCGGGTCATCGAGTACGACGAGAACCGCCGCATCGCGTGGCAGACCGTTCCCGTCACCCCCGGATCGGGGCTGATCGCCGGTGGCCGCATCTGGCGCTACGAGCTCGAGCCGGTCGAGGGCGGAACGCTCGTGCGCGAGACCTGGGACATCAGCAAGGAGCGGATGCTCACCAAGCCGCTCGTCGCGCGGATGAGGGACAAGACGCGCGCGAACATCACCCGCTCCCTCGAGCGCCTCGAGCAGGTCCTCGCCTAGGACGCCGACGGGCCCGCCCCCCGAGGGGGGCGGGCCCGCCGTACGAGGCTGGTGCTAGCTGAGCAGCATGTTCGGCTCGCCGTACGCGTTGAGCCCGTTGGCCCCGCGCGTGCAGGTGCCGCCGCGCGGCACCCCGTTGTTCCAGGCGAGGGTCAGGCAGTTCGCCAGCGCGCCCTGGCCCCAGTAGTTCGGGTGCAGGCTCTCCTGGATGTAGTAGTTCGAGCCGCAGCAGGTCGAGACGGTGCGGATCTGGTTGACCCACTCGGTCTTGTCCACGGCACCGGTCGACCAGTACCCGGCCAGGCCCTTCTCCTCGATGAGCCCGACCGTGTTCTCGCACAGGCGCCGACCGTTGAAGGCGTTGGCGAGGTTGAGCAGCTTGGTGTTCGCGATGGCTGCCTGGTTGGCGCCGTTGGTCACGGCGTTGTTGATCGTGGGCAGCGCGTAGCTGTTGGCCCAGTCGGCGTCGGCGTTCCAGAAGCCGCAGCCGCCGGTGTTCTGCCGGGTGTAGCCCGACTCGGAGTAGCGGAACCCGGCGCCGCCCGGCAGCGGCGACATGTAGTTCTGGACGATGATCGACCACGAGCCGTCGGCGTAACCGGCGTTGCGCATCGCGGTCCGCAGGTTGAGCAGGCCGTTCTTGATGGCGGTGGTCTGCGCAGTGATGTTGGCGGAGGTGAAGTTGGCCGTCACGGACGAGTCGTCCTTGCAGTAGTCCTTCCACCAGCTCGGCGAGGCCAGGAAGTCCGTCACGCACTGCTGCACGATGCCGGCGAACCCGAAGTTGTTCCCGCCGATCGAGACCACGACCGCCTTGACGTTGTGGCTCGTGGCGAACGTCTGCAGCATCCGCGCCTGGCCCTGGTTGGTCCCGCTCAGGTAGAAGTCCAGCCCGGGCTTGAAGTTGCCGTCGCCGTCGGTGAAGGTCGACGTCTTCGCGCCGGAGCACGCGAGGTTGTAGCCGTTCACGACGCCGGTGTAGACCTCGGCGGCCGAGCTGCGGTGGCAGCGGTTGATCACCTCGGCCGTGTGCCCGGCGTTGTCGAAGTACGCGGTCGGGCCCAGGGCGTCGGTGTAGGACTCCCCGTTGTTGGAGTTGCCGGCCCAGCGTCCGGCCTCACCGGAGATGTAGGAGTCCCCGACCGAGACGATCCAGGGAGCTCCCACCCCGGGGCCGTCGGCGCGGGCGGGCGACGCGGTCGCGAGGCCGGCGGCGAGCGTGGCACTGGCGAGCAGGCAGGCGGCAAGACGTGGGCGCAAGGCTCCTCCGTGGAGTGGCTGAGGTGCGTGACCTGGGTGGCTACTGACCAGTAGCCACGGGAGTGTGACACAGAACACACACCTGCCACATACCAGGACACACCCGTCAGCCCGAGGTGACGTCCTCCAGCACGGCGAGCAAGCGCTCGACGAACTGCCGCTGGGCCTCCGACATCTTGGCGACGGCCTCCTCGGGGGTGAACCAGCGGCCCTCGTCGATCTCGGGGAACGACTGGAACCGGCCCCGCCACGGCATCTGGAACGTGTTGCTGACCAGCTTGTCGACGTCGAGGTCGCCCTCCAGCGCCCACGCGACGACGCGCTTGCCGCCGCGCTGCACGACCTCGCCCAGCGGGACCGGGTCGCCCTTCGGCGGCGGGAAGCCGGTCTCCTCCGCGAACTCCCGGTACGCCGCGGCCAGCGGCTCCTCAGCGGCCAGGTACTCGCCCTTCGGGATCCCCCAGACGTCGTGCCTCGCGAAGAAGGGTCCCCCTGGGTGCACCAGGAGGACCTCGAGATCGGGCTTGCGGCGGTACAGCAGCAGCCCGGCACTGCGCTTCACCCGCCCTAGCCTGGTCTGCGTCGTGAAGATCCGCTACCCCGAGCACCTGCCGGTCTCCCAGGTGCGCGTCGAGATCGCTGCTGCGGTCCGCGCGCACCAGGTCGTCGTGCTCGCGGGCGAGACGGGTAGCGGCAAGACCACGCAGCTCCCCAAGATCCTGCTCGAGCTGGGGCGCGGCGACGGTCGTCTCATCGGCCACACCCAGCCCCGCCGCATCGCGGCCCGGGCCGTCGCGGAACGCGTCGCGGAGGAGCTCGAGTCCGAGCTCGGGGACGTCGTGGGATACGCCGTGCGCTTCCACGACCAGGTCTCCGCGACGACCCGCGTCAAGGTCATGACCGACGGCATCCTGCTCGCCGAGCTCAGCCGCGACCGCTCCCTGAGCGCCTACGACACGATCGTCATCGACGAGGCGCACGAGCGGTCGCTGAACATCGACTTCCTCCTGGGCTACCTCAAGCGGCTGCTGCCGCAGCGCCCGGACCTCAAGGTCGTCATCACCTCAGCGACGCTCGACCCCGAGCGGTTCAGCCGGCACTTCGACGGCGCGCCCGTCCTGACCGTCAGCGGCCGCACCTACCCCGTCGAGGTGCGGCACCGGCCCCTCGACGAGGACGTCGACCAGGTCAGCGGCATCGTCGCCGCCTGCGCGGAGCTTGAGCGCGAGGGACCTGGGGACGTGCTCGTCTTCCTGTCGGGGGAGCGGGAGATCCGCGACACCGCCGACGCGCTCAAGGCGGCGACGGACGCGGAGGTCGTCCCCCTGTTCGGGCGCCTGTCCGCCGCCGAGCAGCACCGCGTCTTCGCACCTCATCCGGGCCGCCGGATCGTCCTCGCCACCAACGTCGCGGAGACCTCGCTCACCGTCCCCGGCATCCGGTACGTCGTCGACCCAGGCACCGCCCGTATCTCCCGGTACAGCCACCGCACCAAGGTGCAGCGGCTGCCCATCGAGCCGATCAGCCGCGCCAGCGCCACCCAGCGCGCGGGCCGCTGCGGCCGGGTCGCCGACGGCGTCTGCATCCGCCTGTACGCCGAGGAGGACCACGACAGCCGTCCCGAGTTCACCGAGCCGGAGGTGCTGCGCACCAACCTGGCCAGCGTGCTGCTGCAGATGGCCGCTCTCGGCCTGGGCGACATCGAGGACTTCCCCTTCCTCGAGCCGCCGGACCGCCGGCAGGTCCGCGACGGCCTGGCGCTGCTGGAGGAGCTCGGGGCCCTCGGAGACCGCGGGCTCACGCGAACGGGCCGTCAGCTGGCCCGGCTGCCCGTCGACCCGCGGATGGGTCGCATGGTCGTCGAGGCGGGCCGGCTCGGCTGCGTCCGCGAGGTCCTCGTGATCGTCGCGGCGCTGTCGATCCAGGACCCTCGCGAGCGCCCGCAGGACAAGCAGCAGCTCGCGGGTGAGCTGCACGGCCGCTTCGCCGACCCCACCTCCGACCTGCTGGCCTGGCTGCACCTGTGGCAGTACGTGCAGGAGCAGCAGCGCTCCCTGTCCTCCAGTGCCTTTCGCCGGATGTGCAGCCGCGAGCTGCTGCACTACCTGCGGATCCGCGAGTGGCAGGACCTGCACGCCCAGCTCAAGCGCGTCGCCCGGCAGCTGCACCTGCCCGACTCGAGTGACCCGGACCCCGCGGTCGTCACCCAGGCGCTGCTCGCCGGGTTGCTCAGCCACGTCGGCCTCAAGCAGGACCGGGAGTACCTCGGTGCGCGCAGTGCCCGCTTCGCGATCTCCCCCGGTTCGGGGCTGTTCAAGAAGCAGCCGCCGCTCGTGGTGGCGGCCGAGCTCGTCGAGACGACCCGGCTCTGGGCGCGGGGCGTGGCACGGATCGAGCCGGAGTGGGCGGAGCGGGCCGGGGCGCACCTGGTCAAGCGCACCTACTCCGAGCCCCACTGGGAGAAGAAGCGCGGCAGCGTTGTCGCCTTCGAGCGCGTCACGCTCTACGGCGTCCCCATCGTCGCCGCCCGCAAGGCGCAGTACGGCCGCGTCGACCCCGTCGTCTCGCGCGACCTGTTCCTGCGCCACGCGCTGGTCGAGGGCGACTGGGACACCCACCACGCGTTCTTCGCCGACAACGCCAAGCTGCTCGCCGACGTCGAGGACCTCGAGCACCGCGCCCGACGCCGCGACATCGTCGTGGACGACGAGGTGCTCTTCGCCTTCTACGACGCCCGCATCCCGCAGGACGTCGTCGGCGGCGCCGAGCTCGACGCCTGGTGGAAGAAGGCCAGGCACGACACCCCGCGGCTGCTGCACCTGACGCTCGAGGACCTCGTCACCGGCGACGTGGATCCCGGGGAGCACCCCGACGTCTGGGTCTCCGAGGACCTGCGCCTGCCCCTGTCCTACGCCTTCGACCCAGGTACGACGAGCGACGGGGTGACGGTCGAGGTGCCCGTGTCGGTGCTCAACCGGGTGTCCGCGCAGGACCTCGCCTGGCAGGTGCCGGGCATGCGCCACGAGCTGGTCACCGCTCTCATCAAGACCCTGCCGAAGCCGCTGCGGGTCAAGCTCGTCCCCGCGCCCGACACCGCACGGCAGCTGCTGGAGCGCGTGTCGCCGCGCGAGGAGCACCTGCTGCACGCCCTGTCACGCGAGGCGCGGGCGCTGCGCGGGGTGAGCATCCCCGTCGAGGCGTGGGGGCTCGAGCGCGTGCCCGAGCACCTGCGCCCGTCGTACAAGGTCGTGGGTGAGGACGGGACGACGCTGGGCGAGGGCAAGGACCTCGACGCGCTCCGTGCGCAGCTGGCAGCGCCGGCACAGGCCGCGATCGCCTCGGCCGCAGGCGATCTCGAGCAGGCGGGCCTGACGACGTGGACCGTCGGTGACGTGCCGGCCGAGGTGAGCGCAGGCAGCGTCGTCGGCTACCCGGTGCTGGTGGACGAGGGCGCCGGCGTGGCCCTGCGCGTGCTCCCCGCTCCCGACCCCGCCGCGCACCGCGCAGGCGTGCGAAGGCTGCTGCTGCTGGGGAGCAGCAGCCCGGTGAAGGCGGTGTCGGCGCGGCTGGACAACCGGGCCAAGCTCACGCTCGCCGCGAACCCGCACGGTTCGCTCACCGCCTTGATGGACGACTGCCTGGCCGCGGCCGTCGACAGCCTGGTGCCCACCGATGCGCGGGACGAGACGGCCTTCCAGGCGCAGCTCGTCACCGTGCGGGCCGGGCTCCCCGAGGCGCTGCTGAAGGTGCTGCGCGGCGTGGAGCAGGTGCTCGTCCGCGCGTCCGAGCTCGGACCGGCGCTCGCCGGGCAGACCCATCCCTCGTCAGCGGCCGCGGTCGCCGACGTGCGTCGCCAGCTGGCCGCGCTGGTGCACGCGGGCTTCGTCACCGAGGTGGGTGCGCAGCGGCTGCCCGACCTCGCGCGCTACCTGCAGGCAGCCCTCGTGCGGCTGGACAAGCTGCCCCGGGAGGCCGACCGCGACCGGGCCCTGCTCTCGGACGTCGAGGTGGGCACGAAGGAGTGGCAGCAGCTGCCGCCGGGGCCGACGCGCGAGCAGGTGCGCTGGATGCTCGAGGAGCTGAGGGTCAGCTTGTTCGCGCCGTCGGTGAAGGCGAAGGGGCCGATCTCCCTGCAGCGGGTCTACAAGGCGATCGACGCGTCGCGCGGATAGGCTCCCCTCGGAGCGCCGGGAAGCCTGGTCGGCATCGGCTCGAGGCTGGCTGGAGGTGCTCACATGGACGACGCCGTGCGGTTCGGCGCCCTGGTGCTCGCGACCTGCGTGGCCGGACTCATCGCCGTGCAGTCGCACCGGCTCGCCGAGCGGGTGCGCATCCCCACTCCGGCGCTCTTCCTCATCGCGGCGGCCGTCGGTGCGCGGCTGGTCCCGCAGCTGCACGAGGTGCACCACCAGACCGTCGAGCGGGTCGTGACCGTCGCGCTGATCGTCATCCTGTTCGACGGCGGGCTGTCCATCGGCATGCCCCGTTTCAGGGCCAGCGCCGGCGGCGTCCTGGCGCTCGGTGTGCTCGGCACGTTCGTCACCGTCGCGGGTGCCGCGGTGCTCGCGCACGCGCTGCTGGGCGTCAGCTGGTACCTCGCCGTCCTCGTCGCGACCGCCGTGGCGCCCACCGACCCGGCGGTCGTCTTCTCGGTCCTCGGCCGGCGGGAGGTCGAGGGCCGCACCGGCACCCTGCTGGAGGGGGAGTCGGGGGCCAACGACCCCGTCGGCATCGCCCTCATGGCGGGGCTGCTGAGCGCCGACGGGCTCTCGGGCGGAGCGCTCGGCCACGTCGCCGGCACCTTCGCGCTGCAGCTGGTCGTCGGCCTCGCCGTCGGTGTCGCGGGCGCCCGCGCCCTCCTGCACCTGGTACGCCGGGTGGCGCTGCCCTCCGAGGGCCTGTACGCCGTCCGCTCACTGCTGGGCGCCGGAGCCCTCTTCGGGCTCGCCAACGTGCTGCACGGCTCGGGCTTCCTCGCGGTGTTCGTCGCCGGCGTCGTCCTCGGGCAGGAGCGCGCGCCGTACCGGCTGGAGGTCCTGCGGTTCCACGCGGCGCTCGCGGCGCTGGGTGAGGTCGTGGCCTTCGCCGTGCTGGGCCTCACGGTGGATCTCGACGTGCTGGGGCGCACCGACGTGTGGGTCCCGGGGCTCGCCCTCGGCCTGCTCCTGGCCGTGGTGGTCCGTCCGCTGCTCGTGGCCCCGCTGCTGCTGCGGAGCGCCCTCACGACCGGCGAGCGGGCCTTCGTGCTCCTCAGCGGCCTGAAGGGCGCGGTGCCGCTGCTGCTGGGCTCCCTGCTGCTGCCCGAGGAGCACGGCGCGCGGCTGCACGGCGTCGTGGTGGTCGTGGTGATGGTCTCGGTGCTCGGGCAGGGCTCGCTCGTCCCCTGGCTCGCGCGCCGGCTCGGTGTGGGCATGCGCGCCAAGGAGCTGCGCGCCCCCTACCCCCAGCACGGCTGAAGCAGTGCCCCGCGTGGGCTTCCGCAGGACGCGCCGTCTCGCTAACCTCCCTGCAAGCCGTCCCCCGCGGTCCCTTGTCCCGGACGCCCCCGCGCCCCAAGCGCAGGAGGCAGCTGTGCGCGAGGTCGAGAACGGCAGGTTCCGCGACGCGCTCAAGGTCCGTGACTTCCGGATCATGGTGCAGGCGTTCGCGCTCGACGCGATAGGCAGCTGGGCCTACACGGTCGTCATGCTCGTCTACGTCTACGAGCGCACAGACTCGGCCGGGATGGTCGCCCTCGCCTCCGCGCTGCGCTGGCTGCCGGCCTTCGTCCTCGGCCCCTACCTCGGCGTCCTGGGTGACCGGTACGACCGCAAGGCGGTCATGCGCGTCTCCGCGGTGCTCTCGGGGCTCGTCGTGCTGGGCATGGCGGCGGTGGTCGCGGCAGACGGGCCCATCGCGCTGCTGCTGCTGATGTCGGTGCTCACCTCGACGTTCACCACCCCCTACCTGAGCGCTTCTGCCGCCATGCGCCCTGACCTCGTCGGCGAGAAGGACCTGGCCGCGGCCAACGCGCTGTTCATCGGACTGGAGTCGCTCACGGTCGTGATCGGCCCCCTGCTCGGGGCCGCGCTGCTCGCGTTCGACGAGCGCAGCATCGCTTTCGTCCTGAACGCCATCAGCTTCTTCGTCGCCGCCTGGATGATCGGCTGGATCCAGGCCCGCTCCGACGGCGGTGCCGGCACCGAGGTCTCGGTGCGCAAGCAGATGGTCGAGGGCTTCGTCACCTTGTGGCGGGAGAAGGTCGCGCTGACCCTCGTGCTGTTCGTCGCGCTGGACAGCGCGGTGTACGGCGCCACCACCGTGCTCTACATCCCGATGAGCGAGCGGTTCGGCACCGGGCCGGACGGCTACGGCTACCTGACCGCCTGCTTCGCGCTGGGCGGTGTGCTGGTGACCGGTGTGATCAACCGCCTCAGCGCCTCGACCCGGCTGGCACCGATCGTGCTCGGCAGCATGGTCGTCATGGCGGTCCCGTTCGCCCTGGTCCCGCTCACCGACAGCGTGTACGTCGGGGCTGGTCTGCAGGTCCTGGCCGGCGCCTCGATGGTCGCCGTCGACGTGCTCGGCTTCACCGCGCTGCAGCGCGACCTGCCGCGCGAGATGCTCAGTCGCGTCATGGCCATCATGACCACGCTGGCCATCGGCGGGATGCTCCTCGGCAGCCTGCTGCCGGTCCCCCTCCTGCGCAGTCAGGGGCTTTCCACGACCCTGGTCGTCTTCGCGGTGGTCCTCGTCCTCATCTCGGTCGCGGGAATCCGCCCGCTGATCGTGGCCGATGCGCGTGGAGCCGAGCTCCTGGCCGTGCTGTCCCCCCGGATCGCACTGCTCGAGGCGCTCGACCTGCTCAGCGCCGCCCCGCGCGCGACGCTCGAGCAGCTGGCGAAGTCCGTGGAGGTCGTGGAGCTCGAGGCGGGTGTGGCCTTCGTCCGGCAGGGGGACGAGGCGGACGCGCTCTGGGTCGTCGTCACCGGTGCGGTCGAGGTCGCCACGGTCGACGGCTGGGGGCAGGAGCGGGTGCACAGCGGTCTCGGCCCGCACTCCTACGTCGGCGAGATCGGCCTGCTGCGCGGGATCCCGCGCACCGCGACAGTCCGCACGACCGCGCAGAGCACGCTGTGGCGCATCCCTGCCGACGAGGTGCTGACCGCGTTGAACGGTGCTGCGGCCAGCTCCTCGCTGATGGCCGTCTCCTCGGCGCGGCTCGCCCAGGTCCAGTCCTGGACGGCGCGCCAGCCGGTGCGGGGTCCCTTCCTGCTCCCGACCCAGCCCACCGCGTCGCCCGAGGCGGCGCACGCGCCCGCGACCGAGGTGCCGGCTCCGCCGTCGCCCCGCGCGGAGCAGCCGGACCCGGGCACGAGGTTCCCGGTGGACCCCGGCGCTCCCGCCGTCGTCACCCTGCCTGACCCCGCCGACGTGATGGAGCGCGGGCCCGCCCCCGGCCAGCGCTGACCCGATGCGCGCGCCTGTGGGCGCCGCGCTCGCGTCCACACCGCTGCCGCGTGCGAGGCGACCCGCCCGCGTTCCGTCGCAGCCTGCCGGGATGCCGAAGCCCACCCCGCAGCCCGTGACCGCCCGCCTCACCACGCCTGCCCAGATGGTGGCCTCGATGCCGCTGTGGCTGGGCTACGTGCCGACCCGCTCGCTGGTCGTCGCCTGCCTTCACGAGCCCCGGGGCAGGGTCGGGCTCACGCTCCGCTTCGACCTGCCCCCCGAGGAGGTCGAGCAGGACCTGGTCGAGGAGGCCGTGACGCGTGTCGCGCACCAGCGCCCGACGCGGGTTCTCGTGGCCGTCTACACCGACGAGCCCGACGACCGCAGGAAGCGTGCTCGCGGGGCGCTTGTCGAGCAGCTCTGCGACGAGCTCTGCGACGCGCTGCCGGGCCTGCTGGTCACCGAGGCGGTCCTGGTCCGGGACGACCGCTTCTTCTCCTACCTCTGCGACGACGTGCGGTGCTGCCCCGCTGAGGGCACTGCCGTCTCGGCGGGCCGCGAGGACGCGCCGGTGCAGCTGCTCGAGGCAGAGCAGGTGCTGCGCGGGCAGGTGGTGCTGCCCGATCGCGACGCCCTCGCACGCACCCTGTCCGGCCCCCGGCTGCCGGCAGCGGAGGAGGCGCGCCAGGGGTGCGCACGCGCGCAGCACCGCCACCGTGAGGAGCGGGCACAGGGCCGGGAGGCGTGGCGTGAGCGCTGGCTCGCGCGGTGGTCGGAGGCAGTCGTCGGGCCGGCCGACGGCGGTGGCCGGCTGGACACCCAGGAGGCCGCTCACCTCGTGATGACCCTCGAGGACGTGCTGCTGCGCGATGCCCTCGTCGCCGAGCACGAGCCCGACGAGCTGCTGCCGCTGCTCCGCGAGCTGATGAGGATGACCCCCGAGCCGTACGACGCCGCCGTGTGCACGGTCTTCGCGTGGACCGCCTACTGCGACGGCGGCGGAGCCGAGGTGACGATCGCGCTCGAGCGGGCCCTGCGCACGGACCCTGCCTACTCGCTCGCCGGGCTGCTCACCGAGGTGATGCTCGGGCAGGTGCCGCCTGCCACCGTGCGGGCCGTCACGCGTGAGGCGAGCCCGGCGCGAGCCGCCAGGCGTAGAGCGCGGCGCTCACGGCCGTCGCGAGGTTGAGCGAGCTCACGCCCGCCCGCATCGGCAGCGCGACCACCTTGTCCGCCCGCCCGCGGACCTCGGCCGACAGCCCGGCCCGCTCGCTGCCCACGGCGAGCACGGCGTCATCGGGCAGCCCTGTCCACGGCTCGCCGTCGGCGTCGAGAGCGACCACGGTGCCTGTCACCTGCTCGAGCGCGCACCGGAGCACAGGCAGCGCGTAGTGCAGGCCTGCCGAGCCGCGCACGACGGCGGGGTGCCACGGGTCGAGGTCGCCCAGCAGCGCCACGCCTGACGCTCCCGCTGCCGCGGCCACCCGGACCACGGCACCCGCGTTGCCGGGGTGGCGCGGGTGGTCCAACAGCACCAGGGGCGCGCTGCGACGTGACAGGCACGTGTCGTCCACGCCCGGGCGGTCCGCCGTACCTGTCACCCCGGTCGGGTGCTCGACAGCTCCCTCGACCGCCAGCGCGAGCAGCGCCTCGGCGACGTCGGGGGCGAGCTCCGCGCACAGCCGTCCGGCCTCCACCCGTGAGACCACCGTCACACCGCGTACGAGGGACGGGGCGAAGCGCAGGGCGTGCTTGACCGCGTGGAACCCCTCGAGCACGACCGTCATGCCGCCCAGCCTCGCGCACGACACGGGAAGAAGATCGCTACGACGGGCGTTTCCGGTCGTAGCGGCCTGTCACACTGGTCGTGACCCGGGTGAGTGCTTCCCCGGGCTCCACTACTTGAGGACAGACCCACCGTGAGCTCCACCGTTCCCAGCTTCGCCGACCTCGGCGTCCCCGCAGCGCTGTGCGCCGTGCTCGACGCGCAGGGGATCGCGATGCCGTTCCCGATCCAGGCCGCGACCCTGCCCGACACCCTCGCTGGGCGTGATGTGCTCGGCCGCGGACGCACCGGCTCCGGCAAGACCCTCGCGTTCAGCCTCCCGCTGGTGGCTCGCCTCGCCGGCGGCCGGCGGCACCCGCGACAGGCCCGCAGCCTCGTGCTCGTGCCGACCCGCGAGCTCGCCAACCAGGTGCTCGCCGTCGTGGCGCCGCTGGCCAAGGCGCAGGGCCTCACCACGGCCGTCGTGTTCGGCGGCGTCGGCCAGAACCCCCAGGTGAAGGCCCTCGCCCCCGGTGTGGACGTCCTCATCGCCTGCCCCGGCCGGCTCGAGGACCTGATCGGGCAGGGTCACGCCGACCTGTCGGCCGTCGAGGTGACGATCCTCGACGAGGCCGACCACATGGCCGACCTGGGCTTCCTGCCCGCCGTGAAGCGGCTGCTCGACCGCACGCCGAAGAAGGGCCAGCGGATGCTCTTCTCCGCGACGCTCGACAACGGGGTCGACGTCCTGGTGAAGCGCTACCTGGACCGCCCGACCACGCACTCGGTCGACCCCGCCGTCGCCCAGGTCAGCACGATGACCCACCACGTGTTCGCCGTCTCGGCGGCCGACAAGGCGCAGGTCGTGCACGAGCTCGCGTCGGGCCTCGGTCGCAGCCTGCTGTTCCTGCGCACCAAGCACACCGCCAAGAAGCTCGCCAAGCAGCTCACCGCCGCCGGCATCCCTGCGGTCGAGCTGCACGGCAACCTCAGCCAGGGCGTCCGCGAGCGCAACCTCGCCGAGTTCACCGCGGGTGAGACCCGGGTGCTCGTCGCCACCGACATCGCGGCCCGCGGCATCCACGTCGACGACGTCGCGCTCGTCGTGCACGTCGACCCGCCGACCGAGCACAAGGCCTACCTGCACCGCTCGGGCCGCACCGCGCGCGCAGGCGCCGGCGGCACGGTCGTCACGGTGGCGCTGCCCGACCAGGCACGCGACGTGAAGGCACTGGCCAAGCAGGCCGGGATCGCGCCTACGACCCGCACGGTCCGCCCCGGCGACCCCGCCATCGCGGCCCTCGCCGGTCCGGCGGCGCCGCACGTCGAGCCCGCCGTCATCCCCGAGCAGCCGGTGCGCGCCCCGCGGGCGAAGCAGGCGAACCGCGGGAGCCGCACGGCTCCGCAGCCGAAGGGCCAGTCGAAGGGCAACCGGCCCCCGGCACCGGGTGGCCCGCGCACCCGGCAGGCCGCTCCCCGCGGTCACGCCGTGTCCGCTCCTGAGGCCCGTGAGGCGACCCGCGCCCATGCCGCGTCGGGTGGCACCCCGACCGCCACAGCGAAGAAGGCGTCGTCCCGGCGTGCCTCAGCGCCTCAAGGCCCCGCGCGCACCCGGGCCGAGCTGGCCGCACGTGCCGGCCAGCCCCCGGCGGGGCGCGGCCACCGCGCACGGTGACCCTGCGCGCCGTCGACGGCGGTCCTGACGCCGTCCTCGACGCGTTCACCGCCTGGTCGCCGGTCACGCTCTACCCGGCCCAGGAGGAGGCGCTGCTCAGCCTGCTCGCCGACGAGCACGTCGTGCTGTCGACGCCGACCGGCAGCGGCAAGTCCCTGGTCGCCGTCGGCGCGCACCTCGCGGCGCTGTCGGCCGGGAGGCGCAGCGTCTACACCGCGCCCATCAAGGCGCTGGTGAGCGAGCGGTTCTTCGCCCTGTGCGAGGTCTTCGGCGCGGAGAGCGTCGGCATGGCCACCGGTGATGCGAGCGTCAACAGCGACGCGCCGATCCTGTGCTGTACCGCCGAGGTGCTGGCCAACGCCGCGCTGCGGCACGGGCCCGACACCGGCATCGCGCTGGTGGTGATGGACGAGTTCCACTACTACGCCGACCCGGACCGCGGCTGGGCCTGGCAGGTGCCGCTGCTGGAGATGACGAGCGCGCAGTTCCTGCTCATGTCGGCGACCCTGGGCGACACCGGGGCGCTGCGCGCCGACCTCACGCGCCGCACGGGCCGCCCGACCACCGAGGTCGCGGGCACCGACCGGCCGGTGCCGCTGACGTACGAGTGGTCGCTGGACCCGGTGCACGACAAGCTCGCCGAGCTGCTCGCGACCCATCAGGCACCCGTGTACGTCGTCCACCCGACGCAGGAGGGCGCGGCCGAGCGCGCCCAGGCCCTGACGAGCACCCCCCTGTGCACGCGCGAGGAGAAGGACCGCATCGCCGAGCTCATCGGGGGCTTCCGCTTCACCACCCGCTTCGGGCAGACCCTGTCGCGGCTGGTCCGGCACGGCGTCGGCGTGCACCACGCCGGAATGCTCCCCAAGTACCGCCGACTCGTGGAGCAGCTCACGCAGGCCGGCCTGCTCAAGGTCGTGTGCGGCACCGACACCCTCGGCGTCGGCATCAACGTGCCCATCCGCACCGTGATGATGACCAGCCTCGCCAAGTACGACGGCACCCGGACGCGGCACCTGCGCGCCCGGGAGTTCCACCAGGTCGCCGGGCGCGCAGGGCGGGCGGGCTTCGACACGGCCGGCCTCGTCGTGGTGCAGGCACCGGACCACGTCATCGAGAACGAGCGCGCGCTGGCGAAGATCGGCGACGACCCGAAGCGCCGGCGCTCCTACAAGCGCAAGTCGCCGCCCGACGGCTTCGTGTCCTGGGACGACAAGACCTTCGCGCGCCTCGTCGCGGCCACCCCGGAGACGCTGACCAGCCACCTCAGGGTCAGTGCCGCGATGCTGCTCAACGTCGCAGCCCGCGGCGGCGACTTCTTCGACCACATGCGCCGACTGCTCACGGACAACCACGAGCCGCGGGCGCGGCAGCGGATGATGGTCCGCCAGGCGATCCGGCTGTTCCGCAGTCTCGAGCAGGGCGCGGTGCTCGAGCGCACCGAGGGCGGCGTGCGCCTCACCGTTGAGCTGCAGCCGGACTTCGCCCTCGACCAGCCGCTGGCGCTGTTCGCGATCGCGGCCCTCGAGCTCCTCGACCCCGCCGACCCGGCGTACCCGCTGGACGTCCTGAGCGTCCTCGAGGCGACGCTGGACGACCCGCGCCAGGTGCTGAGCGCGCAGCGGAAGAAGGCGCGCGGCGACGCGATCCAGCAGATGAAGGCCGACGGCATCGAGTACGACGAGCGGATGGAGCTGCTCGAGGACGTGACCTACCCGCAGCCGCTGGCCGAGCTGCTCGAGCACGCGTACGAGACGTACCGGCAGACGCACCCGTGGATCCTCGACCACGAGCTGCGGCCCAAGTCGGTCGCGCGCGACCTGTACGAGCGGGCCATGACCTTCAACGAGTACGTCGGGTTCTACGGCCTCGGGCGCTCCGAGGGTCTGGTGCTGCGTGCTCTCGCCGACGCGTACAAGGCGCTTCGGCGAACCGTCCCGGAGCCGTTGCGCACCCCGGAGCTGGACGACTTGACGGCCTGGCTCGGTGAGCTCGTGCGGCAGGTCGACAGCAGCCTGCTCGACGAGTGGACGGAGCTGACGCAGGGCGCGGACAGCGTCGACCAGGACGTGCCGGCGGTGACGCGCAACGACCGGGCCTTCCGGACGCTGGTGCGCAACGCGCTGTGGCGGCGCGTGCAGCTGCTGGATCTCGTTCTCCAAGGGCGTAGCCGCGTCGACCTGCTGCGCGAGCTCGACCCTGACATCGACTGGGAGGGCTCGCTCGCGGCGTACCGCGAGGAGCACGGCGAGCTGGGCACCGGGCCCGACGCCCGCGGCCCGCGGTTCTTCGTCCTGGAGGGCGCCACCGCGACGCAGGTGCTGCAGGACCCGGACGGCGACCACGACTGGGCGCTGCACGCGACCGTCGACCTCGCCGCGAGCGAGGAGGCGGGAGAGGCGGTGGTCAAGGTCACTTCCCTCGGTCCGCTCGGGCCGGGTTGGATGAGCAGGTGAGGATCGGCGCCCGGCTGCGGGCCATCGACACCGGTGAGACCGGTGTCTCGGTCGCGCGGCGGCTGCGGCGGGCCCTCCCGGGCGACCCGGCGTTCGGCGACCCGCTGTCGACCGCGGGCCGCGACGGGGCGGGCGTGGTGGCGCGAGCCGCCGAGCGTGTGCTGGACGAGCACCCCCGGGTCTCCCGCGAGATCGGCCTCGGTGCGCTGCAGGTGTGGCAGGCCCTCGCGGAGAAGGCCGGGCGCGGTCGCGGCGACGCCGAGCTGACGCTGCTGTTCACCGACCTGTCCGGCTACTCCACGTGGGCGCTGAAGGCCGGTGACGACCGGGTCCTGCGGCTGCTGCGCGAGGTCGCCCAGGCCATCGAGCCGCCGGTGCTGGCGCACCGCGGCCGGGTCGTGAAGCGGCTGGGTGACGGCGTGATGGCGACCTTCCTCGACGCCCAGTCCGCCTTCGACGCGGTGGTGGAGGCACGCGCGCGCCTGGCCCAGGTCGAGGTCGACGGCTTTCGCCCCCGGCTGCGGGCAGCGCTGCACACCGGCCGCCCGAAGGCGATCGGCGACGACTACCTCGGCGTCGACGTCAACGTCGCCGCCCGGCTCGTCGAGCGGGCCGGCCCGGGCGAGATCCTCGTGTCGGACGTCGCCCTGGCGGGGCTGGACCCGGAACGGGTCAGCACCCGGCGCAAGAAGAGCTTCGTGCTGTCCTCGCCGAAGGGCGTCCCGCCCGGCATGGTCGTCTACTCCGCCACGCCCGTCTGACCGGCGTACCGGCTCCAGCTCGTGGGCTCGGCGCTACGATGGGGGAGCAGCGCTGCCCGGTGGCCTCATCAGCCAGGCGACGTCCCCCACCCACTTGTTCGTGGTGGCGGGTGAGCGTCGGACGGGCGTCAGCCGCGTGACGGTGATCGCGCCGACCTCGTCGGCGGTCCGAGCGCACGTCACCCGGCGCGCCGCGGGGAGCGGGTCACCGCGCCTGAGCTGCGTACGTGCACGGCTCCACAGGAGAGCGACGGAGGAACGCACTTGGCGACACGAGGCGGGCGCCCGGCCGGCGCGAGCCGGTCTGCCCCTCGGCAGCAGTCGCGGGCGCGCGGTCGTCAGGAGGAGGGCATCCTCGGCGTGCTCGCCAAGGCGGTGCGCGACATCGAGACCGCCGTTCAGCGCGAGCGCGTTCGTCCGTCCACACGCGCGGCCTTCCAGGCCGTGGCGCTGCTCGTGCGCGACGAGCGCAGCCGCATCAAGGCCGCAGACCTGAGCGAGGCGAAGCGCACGGCCGAGCTGAAGCGGATCGACACCCTCGCCACCACCCTCGTGCGCACGGCCGCGCGGGACAGCACGCTGCTCGCCCTGCTCGCCGACGACACGGCGCTGCTCGACGGGGCACGGACCCTCATGCGCGAGATGCAGCAGCGCGCCGGTCTCGAGCCCGACCCGGAGCCGGTGGCCGTCGAGCCCACCGCGACGGCGGCCCCGTCGACGCGCCCCGAGCGCCAGGTGGTGCCGCAGTCCGTGGTGGCCCGGACGCTGGCCAACCCCTTCCTCGAACCGGACTTCTCGGCGGCCCCGCAGCGGGCCGCCCGACCGCGGCTGCTGGCCGGGTGGGAGCTGCTCGGACCGCTGCTGCGCTCCTTCGAGGACGCGTCCGGCGGGATCTCCTCGTGCATGGCTCTCCCGGAGCCGGGTTCGCTGCAGGCCTCCGCCGGCCGCGAGCTCATGCCGCACCAGGCGCAGGTCATCACGGCTGCGGCGGAGGGACACCGCACCTTCCTGCTCGCGGACGAGCCCGGCCTCGGCAAGACCGCGCAGGCCCTGCTCGCCGCCGAGGCCGCGAAAGCGTTCCCCCTGCTGGTGGTCGTGCCGAACGTCGTCAAGACGAACTGGGCCCGCGAGGCTGGGCTCTGGACCCCGGGCCACCCGGCGACGGTGGTCCACGGCGACGGGCACACCGTCGACGGCTTCTCCGACATCGTGGTCGTCAACTACGACGTGCTCGACCGGCACGTGGGCTGGCTCGGCCGGTTCGGGTTCCGCGGCATGGTCGTCGACGAGGCGCACTTCATCAAGAACAAGAGCTCCCAGCGGTCCCAGCACGTGCTCGAGCTGTCGGAGCGGCTGCGGACGCGGACGGTGCGCCCGCTGCTGATGGCGCTCACCGGCACGCCGCTGATCAACGACATCGAGGACTTCCTCGCGATCTGGGAGTTCCTCGGCTGGATCGAGGGCGACGAGCCGAGCCCGATGCTCATGGCGGCGCTCGAGGCCAACGGCCTGACGCCGGTCGACTCGGCGTTCTACCCGGCGGCGCGCTCGTCGGTGATCGACCTCGGCATCGTGCGCCGGCGCAAGGTCGACGTCGCCGCCGACATCCCGGCCCGTCGTATCGCCGACATCCCGGTGGAGCTCGACGACGACGCCGGGCGCTCGATCCGCCAAGCCGAGCAGGAGCT
>DATLCV010000105.1:0-8310 GCA_035526225.1 Mycobacteriales bacterium | reverse complement strand
TCGTCACCGGCGTCCTCGGATCTGTCCTCGTCACCGGCGTCCTCGGATCTGTCCTCGTCACCGGCGTCCTCGGAGCCGTCCTCGTCACCGGCGTCCTCGGAGCCGTCCTCGTCACCGGCGTCCTCGGAGCCGTCCTCACCGTCGCTGTCGGCGTCCTCCGTGCCCTCGGCCGGGTCGTCCACGCTGCCGGCCTCGTCCTCGCCGGCGTCCTCCGTGCCCTCGGCCGGGTCCTCGGCCGGGTCCTCGGCCGGGTCCTCGGCCGGGTCCTCCTCCACCGGCTGCCCGCCGCGCGTGTCGACGGTCGCCGAGGCGGGTCCGACCTTCGCGTCGGCGTGCACGTCGGGCAGCGGCACGAGGCCCGTCGCCGCCACCGTGGTGACGCTCGCCAAGGCGACACCGCCGGCCAGGGCGAGCTTGGTGAGGAGTCCGGCAGCAGCCAGCTTCGACAGGGAGACGTCCAGTCGGTTCATGGGGGGTCCTTCGGAGGATGAGGCCCGGACGGGCCGAGGTATCAGGTCAGTCCGGTCATCGCTGGAGGGCCTGCACCAGGTACGCCCCGCACGCTGTTTCACCAACTCGGGTGAATGACGGCATCACGCCTCAAGTCCGGGGATGCCGCGGCGAGCGCCCTGGCCCGCCCCGTCCTAGACCTTGCGCAGCACCGTCACGACGCGGCCGAGGATCGCAGCGTCGTCACCGAGGATCGGCTCGAACTGCGGGTTGTGCGGCATCAGCCACACGTGCCCGTCGCGCCGCTTGTAGGTCTTCACGGTGGCCTCGCCGTCGAGCATCGCCGCGACGATGTCGCCGTTGTTGGCGGTGGGCTGCTGACGCACCACCACCCAGTCGCCGTCGGCGATCGCGGCGTCGATCATCGACTCGCCGACCACCTTGAGCATGAACAGGGTGCCCTCGCCGACGAGCTCCTTGGGCAGCGGGAACACCTCCTCCACGGCCTGCTCGGCGAGGATCGGCCCGCCGGCGGCGATGCGGCCGAGCACCGGCACGTACCGCGGCTCGGGGAAGGCGCTGTGCAGCTGGCCGCTGTCGAGGCCGGCCCCGGGCATCTCGCTGGGCAGCCGCACGTCGACGGCGCGCGGCTTGGTGGCGTCGCGGCGCAGGAAGCCCTTCCGTTGCAGCGCGACGAGCTGGTAGGACACGCTGCTCGTGCTGGCCAGCCCCACCGCGTCACCGATCTCGCGGATGGTGGGCGGGTAACCGCGCCGCTCGACCGACTCGCGGATGAACTCCAGCACCTTGCGCTGACGCGGCGTGAGCCCCTCGTTGTCCGCCGGGCCGTCCGGGAGGTTCTGCACCGAGGCCGTCATCGCGGGGACCCCCGCCTTGCGTCCCGGCCGGCGCGCGGCCAGCTCGTCGGGCGTCGTGACGGGCGGGTTGTCCTTGCTCGGGCCGTCTTTGGGCACGGTGTGCTCCCGGTTCTCGGTTCTGTCAGAGCGGTTCTGTCAGTTCTGGTTCTGTCAGAGCGGTGGTGTCGAATCGGTGATCGAGAGGAACCGTAGCCCGAAACGGCGACGTAGCCAAACACCTGTTCGACGTGTTGCGGTTCCTGTGATAGAAAGCAAACAGATGTTCGACAGAACACCCGTTCGAGGGAGCGCCCGATGACCACCCACCTGAGCAGCCCCGACCTGAGCAGCACGGACCAAGTCCCCACCCGTCACGGCGCGCTGCGCCTGACGCACCGGGGCCGCTTGGTCGTGCTGCTCACGCTCGTCGGCCTGCTCCTGGCCGCGTTCTCCCTCGGCCGGGTCGGCACCCAGGCCGCTCCGGCGGGTGCCGACCGGGCCGAGCTCGGCCAGACCGTGGTCCAGCCGGGCGAGTCGCTGTGGGCGGTCGCCAACCGCGTGGCGCCCGGGCACGACCCTCGCGCGGTCATCGACCAGATCGCCGACCTCAACGACCTCGACAGCAGCGCTGTCCAGGTGGGCCAGCTGCTCGTCGTCCCGGCTCGCTAGGCGGGCAGCACGCTCTCGACCGCCGCGACGAGCGCGGGGTCGTCTGGCTCCCACTGCGGGCGGAACCGCCGCGCGACGCGCCCGTCTGGCGCGATGAGCCACTTCTCGAAGTTCCAGAGCACGTCGCCCGCGGAGCCGTTGTCGTCCTCGGCCGCGTTGAGCAGCGCGAACAGAGGGTGCTGCTCGGGCCCGTTGACGTCGACCTTCTCGAACATCGGGAACGACACGCCGTACGTCGCGGAGCAGAAGGTCGCGATCTCCTCCGCCGAGCCCGGCTCCTGCCCGAGGAACTGGTTGCAGGGGAAGCCCAGCACGGAGAACCCGCGCTCGCCGTAGGTGCGCTGCAGCTCCTCCAACCCGGCGTACTGGGGGGTGAGGCCGCAGCGCGAGGCGACGTTGACCAGCAGCAGCGCCTGGCCGCGCGGCAGCGTCGTCTGTTCGCCGGACAGGGTGCGGAGCGGTACGTCGTACAGGGAGCTCATGGGTCCTTCGGGGGGGAAGTGCCTGCCGCGGCGTCGGCCAGCCCAGGGGGTGAGGTGACCGACGCCGCGGAGGATGGGGGGCCCTGCCGCACTGGGGAAGCGTCGCCCGACGCGGTCACAAAAGCCCCGCCCTGCAAGCGACGAGCCTCCCGTGCTGGGAGCGGGGAGGCAACGGGGGAGAACGTACGGGTCCGGCAACAATCTGGTCAAGACAAGTGTCGGATCGGCAGGAACACGTTGCAGTTTCGCGAACCTGTCCTGTAACTGCGCCCCCTGGAGCCCCCGTGTCCCGTCGCCGTACCGCCCTGCTCGTCGCCGGCGCCGCCGTCCTGGCGACGCTCGTCCCCGTCGCCACCGCCGCCAAGCCCAGGTACGACGTGACCGTGCGCACCACGGAGTACGGCATCCCGCACATCGTGGCCAAGGACTTCGCCTCGCTGGGCTACGGCTACGGCTACGTGCTGGCGCAGAGCACGATCTGCGTCCTCGCCGACACCTACACGACCGTCCGCGGCCAGCGCAGCAAGCACTTCGGGGCGACCAACGGCTACGTGTTCCGCGGCAACGGCTCCAACGTGAACAACCTCGACAGCGACTTCTTCTTCAGGCAGATCATCGACGAGCGCCGGGTCGAGAAGCTGATGGCCGGCAAGGGCGTCAACGCGCCGCGGCCGGAGATCTTCGACGGCGTCCGCGGCTACGTCGACGGCTACAACCGCTACCTGCGCGAGATCGGTGGCGCCAAGGGCGTGACCGACCCGGCCTGCAAGGGCAAGCCCTGGGTGACCCCGATCACGCAGATGGACGTGTTCCGGCGCTTCTACCAGCTGGCCCTGCTCGCCAGCGCCGGTGTGGCGATCAACGGCATCGGCGGCGCGCAGCCCCCGTCGCCGACCGACCCGGCTCCCCAGATCGACAACGAGGCGTTCGCGCAGCGGCTGAAGACCGAGATGGAGGGCACGCTCGCGATCGGCTCCAACGCGGTCGCGGTCGGCTCCGACGGCACCGCCAACCGCCGCGGCCTGCTGCTGGGCAACCCGCACTTCCCGTGGGTCGGGTCGGAGCGGTTCTTCCAGTCGCACCTGACCATCCCCGGCAAGGTGGACGTGGCCGGCGGCTCGCTGCTCGGCGTACCGCTGATCAACATCGGTCACACGGCGCACATGGCGTGGTCGCACACGGTGTCCACGTCGTACCGCTTCACGCCGTTCCAGGAGACGCTCGTCCCTGGCGACCCCACGAGCTACCTGTACGACGGGGTGCCGACCAAGATGACCTCCCGCACCCTGACGGTTGAGGACCGCCCGGGCCACAAGGTCAGCCGCACGCTCTACAGCACGCGGCACGGGTCGGTGTTCACCAGCCTGCTCGGCCTGCCGCTGCCGTGGACCCCGGCGTCGGCGTTCGTCATGGGCGACGCGAACGCGCCGAACTTCCGCTACCTCAACCACTTCTTCGACGTGAACAAGGCGCAGAGCTCCCGCGAGGTGCTCGCGATCCTCAAGCGTGACCAGGGCATCCCGTGGGTCAACACGATCGCGGCCGACGACGCCGGTGAGGCGCTCTACGCCGACATCTCGGTGACCCCGCACGTGACCAACGCGAAGGTGACCACCTGCGCGACCCCGGTCGGCCAGGCGACCTTCGTCGCGCTGCGGCTGCCGGTGCTCGACGGCTCGCGCAGCGCCTGCGAGTGGGGCAACGACCCCGACGCCGCGCAGAAGGGCATCTTCGGCCCGTCGCACATGCCGTGGCTCATCCGCCGCGACTACGTCACGAACTCCAACGACAGCTACTGGCTGTCCAACCCGGCGCAGCCGCTGACCGGGTTCAACACGATCATCGGCGACGAGCAGACCGAGCGGACCACCCGCACGCGCTCCGGCCTGGTGATGGTGGCCGAGGTGCTCAAGAAGGGCCTGTTCACGCGGCAGAAGCTGCAGGACCTGCTCTACTCCGACCGCCAGCACTCCTGGGAGCTCACCAAGCCCGACGTGCTCGCGATGTGCTCGCGCTTCCCGGGCGGCTTCGCGCCCTCGAGCAACGGGCCGGTCGACGTGAGCAAGGCCTGCGCCGCCCTGGCGACGTGGAACGGCCGCGACACCCTCGACGCCCGTGGCGCCCTGGTGTTCCGCCGCTTCTGGCAGCGGGCCACCGCCGTGAACGCCCCGGTGCTGGGTGCCTACCAGCGCACCCCGATGTGGGCCGTGCCGTTCGACCACCGCGACCCGGTGCACACCCCGCGCGGGCTGAACACGCTGAACCCGCTCACGCTGCGGGCCTTCGGTGACGCGGTCGCCGACCTCAACGGCGCCAAGATCCCGGTCGACGCCCGCCTCGGCAGCTACCAGAAGGACACGCGTCCCGATGGCACGGCGACGCCGTTCCACGGTGGCCCCGGCACCGCCGGCGTCTTCAACGCCCTCAACGTCTCCTGGGACCCCGTCAAGGGGTACGCCGGGCAGCTGGCGCACGGGTCGTCGTTCATCCAGACGGTGCAGTTCGACGGCGACGGGTGCCCCGACGCCCGGACGATCTTGACCTACTCGCAGTCGCCGAACCCGCGCTCGCCGCACTACGCCGACCAGACCCAGCTGTACTCGCGGGGCGGCTGGGTGACCGACCGCTTCTGCGCTCGCGACGTCGCGGCCGCCACCGTCTCGACTCTGCACCTGCGGGGGTAAAGAACGGCGCTGGCAGGCCGACAACTAGGTATGGCCCTGGTCTGCCCCGCCGCGCACCCTCCGGGCGTCGGCACGACGTTCTGCCGCCTGTGCGGTCGCACGTACGTCGAGGTGCTGGACGCCGTCGAGGAGCCGCCCGCCGTCGAGGAGCTGCCCGCCGTCGAGGAGCTGCCTGTCGTCGAGGAGCTGCCCGAGCCGCCGCTGACCCAGGCGGTCGTGCCGGTGCAGGCCCCGCCGCCCCCGCCGCCCGCTCCCGTCCTGCCGCTGCCGCCGTTGCCGGCCGTCGCCCCGCCGTCGCCCCCGACCGGACCTCCGGTCGGCTCGCCGCTGAGCGGTGCCTTCGAGGTCATCGCCGTTCCGGCCACCGGCGGCTTGCAGGTGCACCTGCCACTGGTGCACGTACCGGCGCCCGCACCGGAACGCACGCCGAACGTCGCATCGGTGGCCGAGGCCGTCACGGAGGCCATCGCTGTCGTGTCGCCGGGCAAGCCCGCGCCGACCGACACCCACCCCGTCGATCTCGGAGGCCCGGTGCTCACCGCCGCCGACGAGCCCGCGACCGCGGCGCCGGTGCGCGCCCTGGACCGTGCGGCCCTGCTGGCCGGCGTGCTCGGCGGCTTTCTCGGGGGAGCCGTCTCCGGCGCCGCCGTCACCCTCCTGCTGTCCTGACACCGCTACAACCTGAAGGCCGTGTCGGCCAGCGGACACCTACGCACCGGAGGGTCACCTAGCGTCACCCCGTCAGCCGCAGGGGGCGGCTGTTTCTTTTTGGGGGAACGCATGAACAAGGCCCTTGCTCGCACGCTCTCTGTCATCGGCCTGAGCGTCGGGCTCGCCGCACCGTCGCTGGGCACGGCGTACGCCGACCCGCACGCCGGGGACGGCTCGTTCCCGCTGACCTGCGGGGGCACGACCTACCAGGTCGTCACGGCCGGCAACGGCGAGTGGACCCCGGCGCACGACACCGGCAGCAACTGGGTGTTCATCCCGCACGCGTTCACCGCCTTCCACGGCGAGGTGCGGGACGCATCTGGTGCTGTCGTCGACACGTTCGACGAGCCCGGTGCCACCCAGGGCAAGGGCAAGCAGAAGAACGACGTGTCGTGCAGCTACAGCTTCCACGAGGTCAGCGACGGCAGTGACCCGGAGTTCCCGGCGGGCTACACCTTCGACGGCGGTGGCGGGGTGACCGGCCAGATCGCCGGCCACGCCTGAGGGTCAGCCGCAGGGTGACGGGGTGACGACGTCCTCCGTGGTCGACAGGTAGTAGGTCGTTCGCTCGTCCAGGCCCCGCAGGCAGTACTCGTCCGCGCGGGCCAGGACGACGTCGACGGTCACGCCAGGCTCGGGTCGGTAGCCGAACTCGCGCAAGCCGCTCACGGAGGAGGCGTAGGTCCCGTTGGCCTCGTGATACGCCGCCTGCGCGTTCCCTGCCGAGTGCAGGGTGACCGCGACGGGCCCGGAGACCGACAGCTCCTCGCCGTGTATCTGGACCGATTCGACGAACCCGCCCGACACCGACGCGCCGATCATGAAGACGGCGGCGACGACGACGAGGGCGGCGATCCCGACGTACCCGATGATCACGCCGGCCAGCGCCAGGCCGCTGGGCTCGCGGTGGGCTTGGCGCGCCTCGCGCCGCGACTGGTGGCCGAGCACGACGGCGGCGATGCTGCCGATGCCGCACCCGCCGACGAGCGCGCACACGAGGCTCGCGATCGCCTTGCCGTCGTGCTGGCTGGGCGCGGGCGGCGCGCCGTACAGGGGCTGCGGCGGGTAGAGGACGGGAGCCGCGGGGACCCACTGGGTGCCGTCCCACCGCCACTGGCCGTCGGGGCTGAGGTAGGGGTCGAGTGGTTGCGTCACAAGGTCATTCTGCCTTGTTTTGCAGCAGAAAGTGACGCTCCGACTGCGGTGAGTCAAACAGTCGGACAACAGACACCAGAAGGCTTCGCAGCCCCCTAAGGTCTGCGCTTCGGCTGTTCCTGCAGCCGCGGCTCAACCGGGGGAATCGCTTCATGTCGGCACCACACCTGTGGCCAAGCATGCTCACCATCACCACCCTGCTGCTCGGCCTTAGCGCCCTGCTCGCGTCCTCGACGCCGATGGAGAACGGGACCAAGCCCATCTCGCTCACCTGCCAGCCGCAGCAGTCCGCCGGCTGCAAGTAGCTACCGGCAGGAGTCGGTGCTCGTCTCGGGCCGCTCGTCGCTGACGTAGAGGTCCTCGCCGAAGGCCCGTGTGGTCAGGCAGTAGCTCGTCGCCGTGGCCGAGACGACCGTGACGTCGACGTCACCGTCGAAGTCGTCGTAGCCGTACTGCCGCAGGTCCTCCACCGTCAGCGCGTACCGGCCGCTCGCGTCGTGGAACGCCTGCTGCGCGTCCGACGCCGACTGCAGCTCGAGGTCGTTCTTGACCGCGCCGACGAACGGGTCCTTCACCGTGTAGACGAGCACCGCGAGCAGAGCAGTGGCCAGGAGCCCGAGGTAGCCGAGCACCATGCCGGCCGTCCCCAGCCCGCTGGGCGTGCGCCCCTCGCGCTTCGCGCCGCTGCGGCTCAGGTGGCCGAGCACGATGCCGGCGACGCTGCCGACGCCGCACAACCACAGCAGGCTGGCGACCAGGCTCCCGATCGCCTTGTGGTCCGTCGGCGTCGGGGCCCCGGGGTAGGGGCTCCACCCCTGCGCCTGCGGGTACGACGAGGGCTGCTGCTGCTGGGGGGTGGCCCACGGCGGGGGCGTGGGGTGGGAGGGGGTCGTGGCCTGGGCGGCCGGCACCCAGCGCTCGCCGTCCCACCACCACTGCCCGTCGGGGCTGTACTGCGGTGGCGTGGTCATGGACCGATCATGCCGGTCAGCTGCACGCGGTGGGGGTGATCGCGGGGCTCGCGCTCGACAGGTACAGCACCTGGGTGCCCTTGGCGGCGCTCAGGCAGTAGGCGCCGCGGTCGGCCCGCAGGATCGTCATCGTCACGCCCTTCTCCGGCCGGAAGCCCAGCGGCGTGAGGCCCAGGATCGAGCCGGTGTAGGTGTGGTGCTTGGCGAAGTACCGCTGCTCGGCCTGCCCGGCCGTGAGCAGCGTCTTGCCGACCGCGTTGCCCGGGGTCGCGGCCTCGGTGTCGCCGCCGCTGACGAGCGACACGACGACGCCGGCGAGGACGACCGCGAC
>DATLCV010000092.1:0-19869 GCA_035526225.1 Mycobacteriales bacterium | reverse complement strand
CGCGAGACCCGCGACGCGATCCTCGCCTCCGGTATGGAGAGCGGCCTGCAGGTCTCGTACAACCGTCTCGAAGAGCTCATGCGCGACCAGGCCGCATAGCCTTCGCGGCGTTGGGGGGCGCCGACGGGCCGGCGGAGTACTACAACTGTTGGTATGCCTGATCTGCGATCGCAGACCAGTACGGCGGGGCGGACGAGGGCCGGGGCCCGAGCTCTGTGGCGGGCGACGGGGATGACGGACGACGATTTCGGGAAGCCGATCATCGCCGTGGCCAACAGCTTCACGCAGTTCGTCCCGGGCCACGTCCATCTGAAGGACATGGGCGGGCTCGTCTGCGATGCGATCTTCGCCGCCGGTGGGATCGGGCGCGAGTTCAACACGATCGCCGTCGACGACGGGATCGCCATGGGCCACGCCGGGATGCTCTACTCCCTGCCCAGCCGGGAGCTCATCGCCGACGCGGTCGAGTACATGGTCAACGCACATTGCGCCGACGCCCTTGTCTGCATCTCCAACTGCGACAAGATCACCCCGGGAATGCTGCTCGCCGCGCTGCGGCTCAACATCCCCACGGTGTTCGTCTCCGGCGGGCCCATGGAGGCGGGCAAGACCGTCGCGATCGAGGGCGTCGTCCACGAGAAGCTCGATCTCGTCGACGCGATGAGCGCCTCGGCCAACGAGAGCGTCACCGACGAGCAGCTCGACACCATCGAGCGGTCCGCGTGTCCCACCTGCGGCTCGTGCTCGGGCATGTTCACGGCCAACTCGATGAACTGCCTCACCGAGGCCATCGGTCTCGCCCTGCCCGGTAACGGCTCGACGCTCGCCACGCACGCCGCTCGCAAGGCGCTGTTCGAGCGGGCCGGCTCGCTCGTCGTCGAGATCGCCAAGGCCTGGTACGACGACGAGGACGCCTCCGTCCTCCCACGGGCCATCGCGAGCCGGGCCGCCTTCGAGAACGCCGTGGCCCTGGACGTGGCCATGGGCGGCTCGACCAACACCGTGCTGCACCTGCTCGCGGCGGCGCGGGAGGCCGAGCTCGCTTTCACCGTGAGCGACATCGACGAGATCTCGCGACGCGTGCCCTGCCTGGCCAAGGTCGCGCCGAACAGCCCGAAGTACCACATGGAGGACGTGCACCGCGCCGGCGGCATCCCCGCTCTGCTCGGTGAGCTCGACCGTGCCGGGGTGCTGCGCCGCGACGTGCGTGCAGTGCACGCGCCCGACCTCGACAGCTGGCTGGCGGACTGGGACGTGCGCGGGGGCCGAGCCACACAGGAAGCGCTGGAGCTCTTCCACGCGGCTCCTGGTGGCGTCCGCACGACGCAGCCGTTCTCCACCACGAACCGCTGGGCATCCCTCGACACCGACCCCGCCGAGGGGTGCATCCGGTCCGTCGACCACGCGTACACCGTCGACGGCGGCCTCGCGATCCTGTTCGGCAACCTCGCACCCGAGGGGTGCGTGGTGAAGACCGCTGGGGTCGCCGAGGAGCTCTGGAAGTTCTCCGGACCTGCGCGCGTCTTCGAGTCGCAGGAAGGCGCCGTCGACGGCATCCTCGCCAAGCAGGTGGTCGAGGGCGATGTGGTGGTCATCCGCTACGAGGGTCCGCGGGGCGGCCCCGGCATGCAGGAGATGCTCTACCCCACCTCGTTCCTCAAGGGTCGTGGTCTGGGGGCCGCCTGCGCGCTCATCACGGACGGCCGCTTCTCCGGCGGGACCTCGGGGCTGTCGATCGGGCACGTGTCGCCGGAGGCCGCGAGCAAGGGGACGATCGCGCTGGTCGAGACCGGGGACGAGATCACGATCGACATCCCGGCGCGGACGGTCACGCTGAACGTCCCGGACGGGGTGCTGGCCGAGCGCCGTGCCGCGCAGGAAGCGCGGCCGAAGCCGTGGACCCCCGTCGACCGGGTCCGGCCGGTGTCCGCCGCACTGCGCGCGTACGCCTCGATGGCGACCAGCGCCAGCGACGGTGCGTACCGGCTGGTGCCCGACTGAGCTCCTGACCAAACGGGGGTGATCCGCGCACATCGGTCCCTGAAGCCCCCGAAAGAGTGAGTTCCGACGGCTCGGTCGTGGCGATGGGGCGACATGGGCGCCTCCCGACAGGGGTTGGCCGTGAGCGCTGTCCTCACGGCCTCGTGGACTGTCGGCGCCCTCCTCGGGTGGGGCGGTGAGGAGGCGGCGGCCTGGGTCTCCGACCTCACCCTCACCTCGCTCGCGGTCCTGGCCGCCGTCGTCCTCGCCCGTGCCGCCGCCCGGCACCCGGTCGGCCGGCGCCTGCCCTTCGCGCTGCTGGCGACCGGATGCGGCCTGTGGGCGGTCGGCGAGGGCACCTGGTCCTGGTACGAGCTCGTGCTGCACCGCGACGTGCCCTTCCCCTCGCCTGCCGACGTGGCTTACCTCGCCGCCGCCCCAGTCGTCGCCGCCGGTCTGCTCGCCCTGGCGCGCGGCATCCGTCAACGCAGCCACCGCACGCGTGCGGCGCTGGACGGGCTGTTGGTGGCCGGGTCGTGCCTGGCGGTCGGGTGGGTCGTGCTGCTGGCACCGGTGGCCCGCGAGGCGGAGGGAGGCATGCTGGCCGTTGCCGTGGCCGTGGCCTACCCCGTGACCGACCTGGTGCTGGTGACGGTCGCGGTGCTCGCCGCGCGCGACGGCGTCGCCGGTCGGCGGAGGTCGCTGCTGCTCGTCGCGGCTGCAGCACTCGCCATGGCTGTCGCCGACGGGGCGTTCACGCTGCTCGAGCTCACGGGGCGGTACAGCTCCGGCAGCGTCGTCGACGTCGGCTGGGTCGTGGGCTACCTGCTGTTCGCGCAGGCCGGGTTGGCCAGCGGCGCGCAGGGCGAGGAGCACGACACCGACCGGCCCACCAGCCGCGTAGAGGTGCTGGCGCCGTACCTGGTCGTGCTCGCCGCCATCTGTGTGATGACGGCCGCGATGGTCTTCAGCGGCAGCGCCGGGCCGGTCGCCCTCGTCCTGCTGGTGCTGCTCGTGCTGGCCCTGGTGGGGCGACAGGCGCTCACCGTGCTGGACAACGCCGCCCTCGCCTCGCTGCTGGCGCTGCGCGAGCGGCACTTCCGCTCGCTGGTGATCGGTGCCAAGGACATCATCGTGCTCTGCGGGCCGGACATCAGGACGACCTACGTCAGCCCCTCCTGCGAGGCGGTGCTCGGCCTGCCGCCCGCGGTCCTCGTCGGCAGGCCGTTCTGGGACCTCGTGCACCCCGACGACGTCGCCGAGGTGCGGGAGGAGTTCACGCGCGTGCTGGCCGGCAAGGCCGCCGAGGGCCCCTTGCTGCGCTGCCGGATCACCACCGCCGACGGCTGGGTCGACACGGAGTCGACCATCGGCGATCTGCGCGGTGACCCGGGGGTGGCCGGCGTCGTCATCACCACCCGCGACGTCTCCGAGCGCACCGCCCTCGAGGCGCAGCTGCGAGCGCTCGCGCGGCACGACCCGCTGACCGGGTTGGCGAACCGCACCCTCCTCCACGAACGGCTGTCACACGCGCTGCGAAAGCGGCGCCCCGTGAGCGAGCCCCTGGGCTTGCTGTGCCTGGACCTCGACGGCTTCAAGCCCGTCAACGACACCTACGGCCATGCCATCGGCGACCTCGTGCTGCAGCAGGTCGCGGAGCGGCTGCTCGCGGGTGTCCGCACCGGCGACACCGTCTCCCGGCTCGGCGGGGACGAGTTCGCGGTGCTGCTCGAGGTGCGCGGCGACGGGGGGCTGCGACGCGGGGGGCTCGATGTGGCCGAGCGGCTGCTCGCGGCCCTGCACGAGCCGTTCGTCGTGAACGGCAACGAGGTCTCGGTCGGCGCCTCGATGGGGCTGGCCATCGCAGGCCGTGGCGCTGATGCGGACGCCATGCTCCAGCAGGCGGACTTCGCGATGTACGCCTCCAAGGACCACGGTCGCGGACGGGTCACGGTGTTCGGACCTGAGCTCGCAGCCGTCTCCAGCCGCCGCGCCGAGCTGGCCACCAGCCTGCGCACCGCGCTGGCCGGCGGTGGCCTGCACCTGCACTACCAGCCGGTCGTCGACCTCGCGACGGGCACGCTGCTGGGTGCGGAGGCGCTCGCGCGCTGGGACCACCCCCAGTGGGGGGTCGTGCCGCCGTCGGAGTTCGTCCCGGTGGCCGAGGTCACCGGGCTCATCGTGCAGCTGGGCCACTGGGCGCTGCTCACGGCATCGCGCCAGGCGGCCGAGTGGGAGGCAGCAGGCCGCGACCTCGGTGTCGCCGTCAACGTCTCCGTTCGCCAGCTCGGCCCGGAGTTCGTCGCCGACGTCGCGGGGGTGCTGGCGCAGACCGCGCTCACCCCGTCGCGGCTGACCCTGGAGATCACCGAGAGCCTGCTCGTCGACGACGAGCGCACGCTGGCCTCGCTGAGCGCGCTACGCGAGCTCGGCGTGCGCCTCGCGCTGGACGACTTCGGCACTGGCTGGTCCTCGCTGGCGTACCTGCGACGGCTGCCGGTCGACGTGCTCAAGCTCGACGGCTCCTTCGTGAAGGCGCTGGGCTCGGTCGAGGCGGACGCCGTGAGCCGCACCGTGGTGAGGCTCGCGATCGACCTTGGCCTCGAGGTTGTCGCAGAGGGGGTGGAGACCGTCGCGCAGCGAGACATCCTGCACGCCATGGGATGCCACAGCGCCCAGGGCTGGCTCTACGGCCACGCCGGCCCGGCCGAGGCGCTGCTGACGCCGCACGTGGCCGTACCCGTGTCCGTGCCCGCTCCGCGCCGGCCGGCCCGCCGGGCGGATCCCAGCCGTTCCAGCATGTGAGACCTGCGTCTCACGGAGTTGACACCACGGACGCCTCCCGGCAGTCTTGCCCCGTGGCCACGACCCTCGTAGTTCGCCAGCGCGACTGCTGACCACCAGCAGCCGCGCTCACCCCTCCGTGCCCTGGGCACGAGGGGTTCTTTTTTGCCCAGGCTCGACACTGATGCTCATCCGAACACCGAAGGACCGCTCATGACAGAGACGCTCACCGGAGCCCAGTCGCTCGTCCGCAGCCTGGAGAGCGTCGGCGCGGAGGTCGTCTTCGGCATCCCCGGTGGGGCGATCCTGCCGGCCTACGACCCGCTGTTCGACTCCAAGACCGTGCGGCACATCCTCGTCAGGCACGAGCAAGGCGCCGGCCACGCCGCGGAGGGCTACGCGCAGGCCACCGGCAAGGTCGGCGTCTGCATGGCCACGAGCGGCCCCGGTGCCACCAACCTGGTGACACCCATCGCCGACGCCTACATGGACTCCGTCCCGATGGTCGCCATCACCGGGCAGGTACCGAGCGCGTCGATCGGCACGGACGCCTTCCAGGAGGCGGACATCTGCGGCATCACCATGCCGATCACCAAGCACAACTTCCTCGTACAGCACGCGGACGACATCCCCCGCGTCATCGCCGAGGCGTTCCACATCGCGTCCACCGGCCGGCCCGGGCCGGTGCTCGTGGACCTGCCCAAGGACATCCTGCAGGCCCGCACGGGGTTCGCCTGGCCGCCGGAGCTCGAGCTGCCCGGCTACCACCCGACGACGCGCCCGCACGCGAAGCAGATCCGCGAGGCAGCCCGCCTCATCGCCTCCGCCAAGCGACCTGTGCTCTACGTCGGCGGCGGGGTGCTCAAGGCGCGTGCTGCCGCCGAGCTCCGCGTGCTCGCCGAGCTGACCGGCATCCCGGTGGTCACCACCCTGATGGCCCGGGGCGCCTTCCCCGACAGCCATCCCCAGCACCTGGGCATGCCGGGCATGCACGGCTCCGTTGCCGCCGTGACCGCGTTCCAGAAGTGCGACCTGCTGGTCTGCCTGGGCGCGCGCTTCGACGACCGCGTCACCGGGAAGCTGTCGACCTTCGCGCCGGGCGCCACCGTCATCCACGCCGACATCGACCCTGCCGAGATCGGCAAGAACCGCATGGCAGACGTGCCGATCGTCGGCGACTGCCGCGAGACGCTCGCCGACCTCGTCGTCGCGGTGCAGGAGGCCTACGCCGCGGGCACGCGGGCCGACCTCACTCCCTGGTGGACCCAGGTGAACGGCTGGCGCGAGACCTACCCGCTGGGCTACGACTGGCCCGCCGACGGCGCCCTGGCTCCGCAGTACGTCATCGAGCGGATCGGCAAGATCGCCGGCCCTGAGGCGCTCTACGCCAGCGGGGTGGGGCAGCACCAGATGTGGGCCTCCCAGTTCATCGGCTACGAGCACCCCTACACGTGGCTCAACTCCGGGGGCGCCGGGACCATGGGCTACGCCGTGCCGGCGGCCATGGGCGCCAAGGTCGGTCGTCCCGAGGCCACCGTCTGGGCCATCGACGGCGACGGCTGCTTCCAGATGACCAACCAGGAGCTCGTCACCTGCGCCATCGAGGGCATCCCGATCAAGGTCGCCATCATCAACAACGGCAACCTCGGCATGGTCCGGCAGTGGCAGACCCTGTTCTACGAGAGCCGCTACTCCAACACCCGTTTGCAGTCGCAGCGCATCCCCGACTTCGTGAAGCTCTCCGAAGCGATGGGGTGCGTCGGGATGCGGGTCGAGGCCAAGGACGATGTCGACGCGGCCATCGAGAAGGCCATGGCGATCGATGACGCGCCGGTGGTCATCGACTTCGTGGTCGGCGAGGACGCGATGGTGTGGCCGATGGTGCCCGCCGGGACGAGCAACGACGAGATCCTCGCCGCGCGCGACACGCGCCCGGTGTGGGGAGAGGACGACGTCTGACATGACCACTCGACACACTCTCTCGGTCCTGGTGGAGGACAAGCCCGGCGTCCTTGCTCGGGTGTCCGCCCTGTTCAGTCGCCGCGGTTTCAACATCGAGTCGCTCGCTGTGGGGCCGACCGAGCACCCGACGACGTCCCGGATGACGATCGTCGTGAGCGTCGAGGACCTGCCCCTCGAGCAGGTCACGAAGCAGCTCAACAAGCTCGTGAACGTCCTCAAGATCGTGGAGCTCGACGCGGCCTCCTCGGTGCAGCGCGAGCTGCTCCTCGTCAAGGTCAAGGCCGACCTCACCACCCGCTCGCACGTGCTGGAGACCGTCCAGCTGTTCCGTGCCAAGGTCGTCGACGTCGCCACCGACGCCGTCACGATCGAGGCGACCGGCACCGTGGACAAGCTCGCCGCCCTCATCAAGGTGCTCGAGCCCTTCGGCATCCGCGAGCTCGTCCAGTCCGGCATGGTCGCCGTGGGTCGCGGTTCGCGGTCGATGTCCGGCACCGAGAACCGCATTCGCAGCGCCAGCTGACCCCCTGACCCGAAAGGAACCACCCTCATGGCTGAGGTCTTCTACGACGACGACGCCGACCTTGCGCTCATCCAGAGCAAGAAGGTCGCCGTCCTCGGTTACGGCAGCCAGGGCCACGCCCACGCCCTGTCCCTGCGCGACTCCGGGGTGGACGTCCGCGTCGGCCTCCCGGAGGGGAGCAAGAGCCGAGCGAAGGCGGAGGCTGACGGCCTGCGTGTCGTGACACCGGCCGAGGCGTCGGCGGAGGCCGACGTGATCATGATCCTGGCGCCCGACACGGTGCAGCGGAAGCTCTACGCCGACGATGTCGAGCCCCACCTCACCGACGGCAAGGCCCTGCTGTTCGGTCACGGCCTGAACATCCGCTTCGGGCTCATCTCGCCGCCGCCGGGGGTCGACGTCGCCATGGTCGCGCCGAAGGGCCCCGGCCACCTGGTCCGACGCCAGTTCGTCGACGGCAAGGGCGTCCCGTGCCTCATCGCCGTCGAGCAGGACGCGACCGGCACCGCGCAGGCTCTCGCGCTCTCCTGGGCCAAGGGCATCGGGGGCACCCGCGCGGGTGTCATCAAGACGACGTTCACGGAGGAGACCGAGACCGATCTGTTCGGCGAGCAGGCCGTCCTCTGCGGCGGCGCGTCCGCCCTGGTGCAGGCGGGCTTCGAGACCCTCATCGAGGCCGGCTACCAGCCCGAGGTCGCGTACTTCGAGTGCCTCCACGAGCTCAAGCTCATCGTCGACCTCATGTACGAGGGCGGCCTCGGGAAGATGCGCTGGTCGGTCTCCGACACCGCGGAGTTCGGTGACTACGTCACCGGACCGCGGATCATCACCGAGCAGACCAAGGCGGAGATGAAGAGGGTCCTGGCCGAGATCCAGGACGGGACGTTCACCAGGCGCCTCATCTCCGACGACGAGGCGGGCGGCTCCGAGCTCGCGGCCTTCCGTGAGAAGCACGCCCAGCACCCGATCGAGGTCGTGGGCGCGAAGCTGCGCCCGATGATGGCCTGGATCGAGAAGTAGCCCCCGGGGGCGGCCGATACGCTGCCTGCGACCGTGCTCGGCTCTGCGTGAGGACCTGCTCGTGACCCGCCCTGTCGTCCTCATCTGCGAGGAGCTCGCCCCGTCCGTCCTCGCCGTCCTGGGCGACGGCTTCGAGATCCGGCACGCCGACGGGGCCGACCGCGCCGCGCTGCTCCCGGCGCTCGCGGACATCGACGCGGTGATCGTCCGCAGCGCCACGCTCCTGGACGCCGAGGCCCTCGCCGCTGCGCCGCGGCTGAAGGTCGTCGCCCGAGCCGGCATCGGTCTCGACAACGTCGACGTCGCCGCTGCCACGGCCCGCGGCGTGATGGTCGTCAACGCGCCGCAGAGCAACGTCGTCAGCGCGGCCGAGCAGGCCGTCGCGCTGCTGCTCGCGTGCGCGCGCAACGTCGCGCCTGCCAGCGCCGCCCTGAAGGCAGGCCGCTGGGAGCGCTCGCGCTGGACCGGGGTCGAGGTGGCCGACAAGACCGTCGGCGTCGTCGGTCTGGGTCGCATCGGCGTGCTGTTCGCCCAGCGGATGAGCGCCTTCGGCACCCGCCTCATCGCCTACGACCCTTACCTGGCCCCGGCCCGTGCCGCGCAGATCGGCGTCAAGCTCGTCACGCTGGAGGAGCTGCTCCGCGAGGCGGACTTCATCTCCGTCCACCTCCCCAAGACGCCCGAGACGCTCGGCCTGATCGGCAAGGAGCAGCTGGCGCTGTGCAAGCCAGGCGTGCGGATCATCAACGCTGCGCGTGGCGGTCTCGTCGATGAGGAGGCGCTTGCCGAGGCGCTCGCGAGCGGTCACGTCGGGGGAGCAGGCATCGACGTCTTCGCGAAGGAGCCGTGCACGGACTCCCCGCTGTTCGCGTTCGACAACGTGGTGGTCAGCCCGCACCTGGGTGCCTCCACCGTCGAGGCGCAGGACAAGGCGGGCATTGCCGTGGCCCGCTCGGTCAAGCTCGCCCTCGAGGGCGAGTTCGTGCCCGACGCCGTCAACGTGCAGGCCGGGGGAGTGGTCGTCGAGGAGGTTCGTCCGGCACTGCCCCTCGTGGAGAAGCTCGGCCAGGTCTTCACCGCCCTTGCCGGTGGTGTGGCGACGAGCGTCGAGGTCGAGGTGCGCGGGGAGCTCTCGGCGTACGACGTGTCGGTGCTGCAGCTCGCCGCGCTCAAGGGCGTGTTCGCGAGCGTCGTCGAGGAACAGGTCACCTTCGTCAACGCGCCGGCGCTGGCCGCCGAGCGCGGGGTTGAGGTCTCGCTGACGAAGGACCCCGAGAGCCCGGACCACCGCAGCGAGATCACGGTCCGCGGCGTGCTGCCCAGCGGAGACACGGTCTCCGTCAGCGGCACCCTGTCCGGCCCGCGCATGGTGGAGAAGCTCACTGACGTCGAGGGCTTCGACGTCGACCTCGTGCCGTCCGACCACTTGGTGTTCCTGCGGTACGCCGACCGCCCCGGGGTCGTGGGCACCGTCGGCGCCGCCCTCGGGGAGGCGCAGGTCAACATCGCCGGCGCTCAGGTCAGCCGCACGAGCCAGGGTGGTGACGCCCTCATGGCGATCACGGTCGACTCCGCCGTACCGGCTGAGGTCCTGGACGCGATCGGGGCCGCGATCGGTGCGCACACCGTGCGCGCGGTCGACCTCACCTGATGCGTCCGATAGCCTGCTGAGCATGGCGAGCCTGCTTCTTACGGGCCGCGACGGGGCCTCGCAGTAGGCCGGCTCCCCGTCGCGGGTTGACGTGCTGGCCGCACTCCCTCGTACGGAAGCAGGAGCCCGCCCGTGAGTCACACCCGCTACACCGCCTTCCCGCCCGTAGGGCTGACGGACCGCACCTGGCCCGATCAGGTCATCGACCGCGCCCCGCAGTGGTGCAGCGTCGACCTGCGCGACGGCAACCAGGCGCTGATCGAGCCGATGGACGCCGACCGCAAGCTGCGTATGTTCCGGTTGCTCGTGGAGATGGGCTACAAGGAGATCGAGGTCGGCTTCCCGGCCGCCAGCCAGACCGACTTCGACTTCATCCGGCTGCTCGTCGAGCAGGACCTCGTGCCCGACGACGTGACCGTCCAGGTGCTGACGCAGGCCCGCGAGGAGCTGATCGAGCGGACCGTCCAGTCGCTGGCCGGCTTCCGCGGCAGCGCGCTCATCCACCTCTACAACTCCACGTCGACCTTGCAGCGCCGCGTCGTGTTCGGCCTCGACAAAGACGGCGTGAAGGACATCGCCGTGCAGGGCGCCCGCTGGTGCAAGAAGTACGCCGAGCAGCTGCTGCAGGGCACGAACGTGCGCTGGCAGTACAGCCCGGAGTCCTTCACCGGCACCGAGCTCGACTACGCGCTCGAGGTGTGCGAGGCGGTCATGGACGTGTGGCAGCCGACGCCGGAGCGCCCGGTCGTGCTGAACCTGCCTGCCACGGTCGAGATGAGCACCCCGAACGTGTACGCAGACATGATCGAGTACTTCGTCCGCGGCCTCGGTGCGCGCCGCTCCAGCGTCATCGTGTCCCTACACCCCCACAACGACCGCGGTACGGCGGTCGCCGCCGCCGAGCAGGGCGTCATGGCCGGTGCGGACCGCGTGGAGGGGTGCCTGTTCGGGAACGGCGAGCGCACCGGCAACGTCTGCCTCGTCACGCTGGGCCTGAACCTCTACAGCCAGGGCGTCGACCCCGGCATCGACGTCAGCGACATCGACGAGATCCGGCGCACGGTCGAGCACTGCAACCAGCTCCCGGTGCACCCGCGCCACCCCTACGGCGGCGACCTGGTCTACACCGCGTTCAGCGGCTCCCACCAGGACGCCATCAAGAAGGGCCTGGAGGCGATGGAGAGGGACGCCGCAGCTGCGGGCGTGCCGCTCGAGGAGTTCCGCTGGGAGGTGCCCTACCTGCCCATCGACCCCAAGGAGGTCGGCCGCACCTACGAAGCGGTCATCCGCGTCAACAGCCAGTCGGGCAAGGGCGGCGTCGCGTACGTGCTCAAGAGCGAGCACCACCTCGACCTCCCGCGGCGCATGCAGATCGAGTTCAGCCGCATCGTGCAGGAGGTCGCCGACGGCGAGGGCGGCGAGATCAGCCCCTCCCGCATCTGGCAGCTGTTCGAGCTCACCTACCTCGAGCACACCGCCCCGCTGCGGCTCGTGAGCTTCACGACGACCTCCGGCGAGGAGGACAGCATCGAGGCGGTCGTGGAGCACCGCGGGGAGCGCCAGGTGCTGCACGGCACGGGCAACGGCCCGATCGCTGCGTTCGTGCACGCCCTTGCCTCGTTGGACCTCGACGTCCGCGTCCTGGACTACCACGAGCACGCCACGGGTGCCGGCGAGGAGGCTCAGGCGGCGTCGTACCTCGAGCTCGCGGTCGCCGGCCGGGTCCTCTGGGGCTGCGGCGTCCACCCGAGCATCGTCACCTCGTCGCTGCGCGCCATCGTCAGCGGCGTGAACCGAGCCTCCTGACCGCCAGGGTCGCGATGCCGGCGCCGACGATCGCGGTGAGGTTGATCCCCAGCTGCAGCGCGGCACCACCGCACTCCGACCACCTCCCGGCCGCGGCCGCCACACCTACGTTGGCGGCCGCGGGCACGGTGGTCACGCTGACGGCGACCCCGACCAGCGCACCCGACTTCGCGCTGGTGAGCGACACGACGCCGGCCACGCCGGCGAGCAGGGCGACGAGCAGGGCCCAGCCGTCGGGCTGGCTCACGAACTGCGTGAGGGGGCGCGACCCGTCGGCGTAGGACCCGGGCACGCGGTCGATGGCGCGCACGACCTCGGTGAGGCCGAAGGCGCCGAGGCTGGCAAGGGGGAATGCCACCGCCAGCGCGAGGACCGACCGGCGCGCGAGGTCCCACCGGTGCTGCACCACGGCCACGGTCAGGCCCGCGAGCGGGCCGAACTCCGGGCCGACGACCATCGCGCCGACGATGAGGACCGGGGAGTCGAGCAGCAGGGCGATGGCCGCGATGAGCGTGGCCACCACCATGAGGGCGACGAAGGAGGCGGACAGCGAGGACTCCTCGCTCGTGCGCGCCTCGACCTCCTCCCACACCACGGCGTCCACGCCGAGCCCGGGTGCGATGCGCTCGGCCTCGTCGGCGTAGCGCGAGAGCGACGTGCCGCGGTCGTCGAGGGTGAAGGCGCAGTCGTGCGCGCCCGGCAGCGCCTGCAGCTCGGCGAGCACCTCGCTCACCGCCTCTCGGGCCAGGTCGGCGAGCACGAGGTCGCCCACGGGCTCGACGCACGCCTCCCTGTGCACGACCAGGTGCGTCGCCGCCGGGTGGCGGTGCAGGACCTCGAGGACGTCGTCGGTGCAGGTGTGGGGGCACAGGACGCGGAGGGCGAGCACCCGACCATGCTGCCGCATCCCGAATGGTGAGACGTCTTTCCCACGATGTAGGCTCACGAGCATGGTGCAGCTGGCGGTCATCGGTGGGGACGGCATCGGCCCGGAGGTCGTCGCGGAGGGGCTGAAGGTCCTGTCCGCGGTGCTCCCTGGCGTCCAGACGGTGGAGTACGACCTCGGCGCGCGCGCCTACCACCGCACCGGGGAGACGCTCCCGGACTCGGTCGTCGGCGAGCTGCGCGGCGCCGACGCGATCCTGCTCGGAGCCATCGGCGACCCCTCGGTCCCGCCGGGCGTGCTCGAGCGCGGGCTGTTGCTCAAGCTGCGGTTCCTGCTCGACCACCACGTCAACCTGCGTCCCGTACGCCTCTTCCCCGGGGTCAGCACGCCGCTGGGGGACGTCACCTTCGACTTCGTCGTCGTCCGCGAGGGCACCGAGGGGCCCTACGTCGGCAACGGCGGCTCCATGCGCACGGGCACGTCCCACGAGGTCGCCACCGAGGTCTCCCTCAACACCGCGTACGGCGTCGAGCGCGTCGTCCGCGACGCGTTCGCCCGGGCGCAGCAGCGCCGCGGGCACCTCACGCTGGTGCACAAGACCAACGTCCTGGTGCACGCGGGCGGGCTCTGGCAGCGCGTCTTCGACGAGGTGCACATGGACTTCCCCGACGTCGCCGTCGACTACCAGCACGTCGACGCCGCCTCGATGTTCTTCGTGACCCAGCCGCAGCGCTTCGACGTGGTCGTCACCGACAACCTGTTCGGCGACATCCTCACCGACATCGGTGCGGCCATCGGCGGCGGCATCGGGCTGGCCGCAAGCGGCAACCTCGACGTCAGCCGCACCAACCCGTCCATGTTCGAGCCGGTCCACGGGAGCGCGCCCGACATCGCTGGGCAGCAGAAGGCCGATCCGACCGCGACCGTGCTGTCTGTGGCGATGCTGCTGGAGCACCTCGGGCACGAGCAGGAGTCGGCACGCGTCGAGGCGGCGGTCGCCAAGGACCTCGCGACCCGAGGCACGGCGACCCGCAGCACCGCTCAGGTCGGCGACGCACTGGCGACCCTCGCCGCCGGCTGACCTACCTGACGTAGAAGCAGCCGTCGCGCTCGACGACCTCGGCCGTGCGCAGCGGCAGCACCCTCGTCAGCCCCTTGAACATCGCCCCGAGTCCGGGGACCTTGGCGAAGACCCCTTGCGGCCCGCGGACCATCCGCCCGTTCGAGACGTCGTAGGCCGACTGGTGCCAGGGGCAGACCAACCGGCCCTCGTCGTCGATCGAGCCGCCGGCGAGGTCGGCCCGCAGGTGCCGGCAGCGCCGCGACACCGCGAACAGCTCGCCGTTGGCGTTGCCGACGGCGTAGTCGCCCACGCCCTTGATCGTGCCGGGCGTCAGCTCGCCGACCGGCCCCACCTTCTGCTCCTGCGCCATGCAGGGAGCCTGCCCCGGTCTGCCCCCCTTGTCGATGTACGACGGGTCCCACCCTGCGGGCGGTTGACCTACCCGCGGGTCAGGAGTGAGGTGGGCCTGCGGCGCCCGGCCGCTGGGGTCGGCAGCGCCAGAGCTGAGAGGGGGTGGCGCGATGTTCGTCCGCGCCACGACGATCAACGCCGACCTCGCCCGAGTGGAGAAGGGCATCGCCTTCGTCCGGGAGAGCGTGTGCCCGGCCGTCGACACGCTGCCGGGCGGCCTCGGGCTGTCGATGTTCGTCGACCGCTCGAGCGGCACGAGCACCGTGAGCACCGCGTGGGAGACCGAGCAAGCGCGGGCGGACGCCGACTCGGTGCTGGCCCCGCTGCGTTCCAAGGGCAACCGGCTGATGGGCGGCGGCACCCCCGTGACCGAGCTGTTCGAGCTGGCGGTCATCGATCGGCTCCGCCCGGCGCAGGAGGGCTTCTGGTCCCGGCTCACTCGCGTGACGATCTCGCCGTCCCAGGTCGAGGACGCGATCGATGCCTACACCTCCTCGACCCTGCACGACCTGCAGCTGCTCGACGGCTACTGCAGCGCCGTCCTGCTCGTCGACCGGGCGAGTGGTCTGGGGGTCGTTTCGGTGACCTTCGACAACCGGAGTCACCTGGAGGCCAGCCGGGAGCGTGCAGACCAGATCCGGCGCAGTGGACTCGCGAAGGCCGGCGCCGAGGTGGACGAGGTACGCGAGGCGGAGATCGTCATCGCCGGCCTACGACTGCCGCAGACCGGGTGATCGCACCGCCTGCGGCGTGCCTGTTCGTCCTGTCGGACGAACCGGCGGTCCGGGCCGACCCGTTACCGTGGTGGTGACGAGAGGAGCGGACAGTGCAGTTCGCCGTGCAGCCGAGCGACACCCTGGTGGACGCCGAGACCCGGGCTGAGATCCTGGCCAACCCGGCCTTCGGCAAGGTCTTCACCGACCACATGGTCACTGCCGCCTGGTCCACCGCAGACGGGTGGCAGGACGCGGCCCTGACGGCGTACGCGCCCATCTCGATCGACCCGGCGAGCGTCGTGCTGCACTACGGTCAGACCGTCTTCGAGGGCCTGAAGGCCTACCTGCAGGCTGACGGCGGTGTCGCGCTGTTCCGCCCCGAGCGCAACGCGCGGCGCATGGCCCGCAGCTGCCGGAGGCTGGCGCTGCCGGAGATCCCCGAGCCCGCCTTCATCGAGGCGTGCGAGCTGCTCGTGCGCCAGGACCGCGCTTGGGTCCCGGCTGGAGAGGGCGCCTCGCTCTACCTCCGCCCCTTCGTCTGGGCGACGGAGGTAGGACTTGGTGTGCGACCGAGCGACACCGCGCTGTTCCAGGTCATCGCGTCGCCTTCCGGCAACTACTTCAGCGGTCCCTTGCGGCCGGTCTCGTTGTGGCTCTCCCAGGAGTACACGCGGGCAGCCCCAGGTGGCACCGGCGCCGCGAAGTGCGGCGGCAACTACGCCGCGTCGCTCGTGGCGCAGCAGGAGGCCATCGCGAACGGGTGCGACCAGGTGGTGTTCCTCGACGCGGTGGAGCACCGCTGGCTCGAGGAGCTCGGCGGCATGAACATCTTCCTCGTCCTCGACGACGGCACGCTCGTCACGCCCGAGATCAGCGGCACCATCCTCGAGGGGGTCACGCGTGACTCCGTCATCACGCTGGCCCGCGAGCTCGGGCACGTCGTGGAGGAGCGCAAGGTCGACGTGGACGAGTGGCGCAAGGGCGCCGCCGACGGCAAGGTCGTCGAGGTCTTCGCCTGTGGCACCGCCGCGGTCATCACCCCCATCGGCGTGCTCCGGTGGCCGGGTGGCGAGGCGGTCGCCGGCAGCGGCGAGCCGGGCCCGGTCTCGATGAAGCTGCGCAAGGCCCTCATGGACGTGCAGTACGGCCGGGTGCCCGACAGCCACGGCTGGGTGCGCAAGGTCGTCTGACCAGCTCCTGGCGACGCGCCTGTGATCGCCGTACGTTCTGAACCAGGAGGTGCATGTGAAGGTCCGTGACGCGATGAGCCCGACCGTGCTGACGATCGGCCCGACCCACACGCTTCGCCAGGCCGCCAAGCTCATGGCCGAGCGCAAGGTCGGGGCGGCAGTCGTGCTCGACCCGGAGGGGGCCGGACCGGGCATCCTCACCGAGCGCGACGTGCTCGAGGCGATCGGGGAGGGGCAGGACGTCGACACGGAGGCCTGTGGCGACCACCTCACCCGCGACGCCGTGACGGCCATGCCCGACTGGGACCTCGGGCGCGCGGCGACCGCCATGGTCGGTGGCGGGTTCCGCCACCTCGTCGTGACCGACGGGCACGAGGTCGTCGGCATCATCTCCGTGCGCGACATCGTGAAGGTCTGGAGCCAGATCGACTCCCTCACAGGCACTTGATACCGTCAGCAGCGATGTCCGCACTCGTCATCATTCCGGAGCGCGTCCGCTGAGCTTCCTCAGCTGACGCGCCACCCCTTCGTGCCCCCGGGCCGGAGGGGTTCGCTGTTTCTTGGAGCCACCCCGTGCTTGAGGATGCCTTTCACGTCTACGACACCACGCTGCGCGACGGTTCGCAGCGCGAGGGCCTGTCGCTGTCGGTGCACGACAAGCTGACGATCGCCCGGCACCTCGACGACCTCGGCGTGGGCTTCATCGAGGGCGGCTGGCCGGGTGCGAACCCCAAGGACGCGGAGTTCTTCCGGCGCGCACGCACCGAGCTCGACCTGCGCACCGCCACGCTGGCTGCGTTCGGCTCCACCCGACGCCCGGGCGGCGTGGCCGCAGAGGACCTGGCGCACCTGCGCGACTCGGGCGCACCGGTCGCGACCCTCGTCGCCAAGAGCGACGTGCGGCACGTGGAGCGGGCCCTGCGCACCACCCGCGAGGAGAACCTCGCCATGGTCCGTGACTCGGTCGCCCATCTCGTCGGGGAGGGGCAGCGCGTGTTCCTCGACGCGGAGCACTTCTTCGACGGGTGGCGGGCAGACAAGGCGTACGCCCTGGAGGTCCTGCGCGTGGCGGCCGAAGCAGGAGCCGACGTGCTCGTCCTGTGCGACACCAACGGCGGGATGCTGCCTGCGCAGCTCGCGGACGTGGTCGGCGCGGTCGTGGCGGACGGCTTGCGGGTCGGGATCCACGCGCACAACGACACGGCGTGCGCCGTCGCCAACTCGCTCGCGGCGATCGGCGTCGGAGCCACTCACGTCCAGGGCACAGCCAACGGGTACGGCGAGCGGTGCGGCAACGCGGACCTGTTCTCCGTCGTCGCCGCCCTGGAGGACAAGCTCGACCGCCGGGTCCTCCCGGACGGTCGGCTGGCTGAGCTGGGACGGGTGTCCCACGCCATCGCCGAGGTCGCCAACATCGCTCCTGACGCGCACCAGCCGTGGGTCGGCGCCAGCGCCTTCGCGCACAAGGCGGGCCTGCACGTCAGCGCGATCAAGGCCGACCCAGATCTCTACCAGCACACCGACCCGGTCGTGGTAGGCAACGACATGCGGCTGCTGGTCTCCGAGCTGGCCGGTCGCGCGACCGTGGAGCTCAAGGGCAAAGCGCTCGGCCTCGAGCCCGACTCCGCGACCGTGCTCGCGGTGCTGGACCGGGTGAAGGAGCTGGAGTCGGTCGGATACAGCTTCGAGGCGGCAGAGGCGTCTTTTGAGCTGCTGCTGCGGGACCACATGGGTCTGCGGCCGCGGTACTTCGAGCTGGAGAGCTGGCGGGTCATCGTGGAGCACCGCGAGGGGGCCGTCGTCTCCGAGGCCACGGTCAAGCTGCACGCCCAGGGTGCCCGGATCATCGCGACCGGCGAGGGCAACGGGCCCGTGAACGCGCTCGACGTCGCACTCCGTCAAGGCCTCACCGAGCTCTTCCCGCAGTTGGCCTCGTTCGACCTGGTCGACTACAAGGTGCGCATCGTCAGCGGTGCGCACGGCACCGACGCCGTGACGCGCGTCCTAGTCGAGACCTCCGACGGCACGACCGAGTGGAGCACGGTCGGGGTGCACGAGAACGTCATCGAGGCCTCGTGGCAGGCGCTGGAGGAGGCCTACACCGCGGGCCTGCTGCGGCAGGGCACCGCCGGCCTCGGGGAGTGAGCCCCCTCGAGGGGCTGCTCGTGCTCGGCGCGGGTGGAGCGGCGGGCGCTGTCAACGCGATTGCCGGAGGGGGGACCCTCATCGCCTTCCCAGCTCTGCTCGCGGTCGGCCTGCCTGCGGTGCAGGCCAACACGACCTGTGCTGTCGGGCTCGTCGCGGGGTATGCCGGCGGCTCGGTCGCCTACCGCGCCGAGCTCACCGGTCAGGGCGCCCGCACTCGACGGCTGCTCGTACCGGCGGCGGTGGGGGGTGTCCTTGGCGCCGTGCTGCTCCTGGCACTGCCGGGCGACTCCTTCGAGGCGGTGATCCCCTTCCTCGTGCTCGGGTCCTGCCTGCTGCTGGCTGTCCAGCCGCGTCTGGCCCGAGCGATGGCAAGGCGTGGCGTCGCCCGCCCTCACCCCGGGTGGGAAGCGCAGTTCGGTGTGGCTGTGGCAGCGGTGTACGGCGGCTACTTCGGTGCCGGCCTGGGAGTGGTGCTGCTTGCAGTCCTCGGGGCGCTCGTCCCGGACGACCTCCAGCGGCTCAACGCCCTGAAGGGCGTGCAGTCGCTGGTGGTGAACGTCGTGGCTTCTGCCGTCTTCGTCGTGACCGCCCACGTGCACTGGACGGCGGCCGCTCTCCTCGCCGTGGGAACGTTCTTCGGCGCCCACCAGGGGGTGCGACTCGCACGTCTGCTGCCCGCTTCGGCCATCCGCGTCGGCGTCGTGGCCACGGGGGTCGTCGTCGCCGTCGTGCTCCTTCTGCGTTAGCGGGCTGTCCAGAGGAGGTCGAGGCCCGCCCCGGTCGCGGCGATTCTCCGTGAGGGTGTCGATACCCCGCGCACGACGAGGTCGGCCTGTCGAGAACCAGGATGCACGTAGGCGAGCGAACGCCCGTTTGGCGACCATGCGGGTGAGAAGCAGGGGCCCGTGTCCAGCAGTCGTGGTTTCCCGCGCCCGTTGGCTAAAACGATCCACGGACCCGTGCCCGACGAGCCGCCGAAGAAGTAGCCGGCGCTGGACAGGCAGTACGCGAGCTGTCGGCCGTCCGGTGACCAGACGGCACCGCCGTTCCAGGGGTAGTTGTTGCCGTCGCTGACACGACGCAACCCGGACCCGTCGGCCCGCACCACGTAGAGGCTGCTGGCGTCCATGTACGCGAGCCGGTCTCCGGAGGGCGACCAGTGCGGCTTGGTGACCCCGATCGAGCCGAGCGGGCTCAGTGCGCGAGGCGCAGCAGGTACGGCGTCGACGTCCACCGCGGCGATTGCGGCGCCGGTTTCCTGGCCGTCTACGACGAACGCGACCTGGCTCCCGCGCGGTGCCCACGTGGGTTGCTCCGCGGCTCCGGGCAGCACGGCAACTGGACGCTTGCCTGAACCGTCGCGTCCCATCACCCACACGTGCGCCTGGTAGCCGATCCCGAAGTACCCCGCGGGGTAGCCCACGACGAACGCCAGACGAGTGCTGTCGGGGGACCAGGTCGGCTGCGACATGAACAGGCCAGGCTCGGCGGCAATCGGGTGCGCACCCGTCAGGTCGGCATGGGCCACCCACACCTCGAGCAGCGAGGTGGACAGCACGTCCCAGGGCTGCCGTGTGAACGCGACCCAGCGGCCGTCGGGGGACGCCTCGACGTCGCTCACCCAGCCGGGCGGGGTCACGGCGGAGCGGTGACCACGGCCATCTGGTCTGACGCTCGCGAGAACGCCGCTCGCGTCGACGTAGACGAGATGCCCCTGTCCCGGGGACGC
>DATLCV010000073.1:0-51383 GCA_035526225.1 Mycobacteriales bacterium | reverse complement strand
ACATCTACACGGCCGAGGGCTTCCTCTCCCCAGCACGCAAGAAGCTGATGATCGAGAACGTCACCCGCGCCGCCGTCGAAGCCGAGGGGCTGCCCACCACCAACCGGACCTACGTGCTCGTCCACGAAGTTCCTGACGGTGGCTGGGGGTGGCAGGGTGAGCCCGTCGTGCAGGCGGACTTCGCTCCCCTGCTGCCGCCAGACCCTGTGGCGCCGGCGGACACGGCCGTTGCCTCCTAGCGCTCGCGCTACGTGATTGGGGTCACCGGTGATGGAGCCGTTCGCGCCACGACGCGAGGCCTGACTCGTACCTAACGCTGGGCGGTTCTCCTGTTCGAGGGTCGTCCATAGCTACCCTCGCGAGCATGAGTGCGTGAACGGCGGCATCCGGGGGGCGGCCCAGCGTGGTGAAGCACAGGCTTCGCGTGGGCGACATCTTCGAGGTGCCGATCGATGAGTCGCGACGAGGCTTCGGGCAAGTCATCGCCGCCTACCAACAGGACGCCTACTATCTCGCGATCTTCGATCGGGCGTATGCACGGGACCGGATGCTTCCCGACCTGGGCCATGTGGCAGCAGATCGAATCGCCCTGCTTGCACTGTCGTTCGACGCCAAGGTGAAGGCAGGACATTGGCGGGTCGTGGGAGCACAGTCGGTGCCTGACGAGGTGCCTCTGCCGGCATACACAGTCGCGGTCGGTGAGCCTGACGACGTCTGGGTCGAGGACTACTCAGGTCAACGGCGCCGCCGGGCGAGCCCTGGCGAGGCGGAGTTCTATCTTCACAGAAGCTTCGTCGCGCCGGTGCGGTTGGAGAAGGCTTTGCGAGCCCTCCACGAGCTCGAGCCCTGGCAAGATCACTTCGATGATTTGAGGCCGGATGAAGGCCGCACCACCAGGCGCGCGTTTGGCGAAGGCACCGGCTGATGCGTGACTAGCTGGCCTCCACCTCTTGGCCACGTCTCCGGGAGGATGACAGGGCCTAGCGGTCTGTAGCGCCACCGCACCTGCTCAAACGGCGAGCAACAGCGCGCTATTCGGCATCCTGCAGATCGCTTAGCGTAACGCTGTGCCTGAGGTGACCAAGTCACGAGTCAACCGTGAACCCGGCCGTGTGGTCGGCATTCCACTCGGAGACGGCAGATGCGGCTTTGGGAGGCAGCTCGCGGGCGGCGCTGTCGAGTTCTTCGACTTCGCCGCGCCCTGTGACACCGAGGTCGACCTGCTGAAACTCGTCCAGGAATCCATCGCCTTCAAAGTGTGGGTCATGGATTCCGCGTTCAAGCGAACGGGCTCGTGGACACTCCTGGACGTCGTGCCGCCGGGGCCAAATGAGCTCCGGACAGTCGAACGGTGGGCCAAGCGGGACCCGATCTCAGGCAGGTTCAGCCTCTACTGGAGGGACGGGGCCACGTCGGGCGAAGAGCCCGCAGAGCTCGCGGACCTGGAGGGCCTGGAAGTAGCCGCCGTGTGGAGCGCGAACCATGTTGAGGACAGACTCCGCGACCACTTGGCGGGTCGCCCCAACAAGTGGGCCACAAGTCTTCGGCAGGGTTGGTAGCGCTCACCTGATAAGCCCAACCGACCGAATGTATGCGGCGCTACCCGTCTTCGTCGAGATAGCCGTTCTCGTCGATCAGTCGGCCGTTGCGGAGGCGGATGGTGCGCTTTCCGGCATGCAGGTCGTGGTGCAGGGTCGGGCAGGCCATCACGGTCTCGCCGAGACTCGTTCTGCCGGCGAGAGCGTGGCCGATGACGTGGTGCGGCACGAGGGGGATGAGGGGGTCGGGTTGGCCGGGGCAGCAGCCGTTACCGGCGCAGCGCCCGTCGAACTGAACGGTGGCGGCCTTGTGCTCGGTGCCGGTGATGGTCCGGGCGGAGTGGACGAGTCCGAGAGGGGTCCAGCCGGTGGACAGCAGCAAGGTGGTGACGTGCGCGTCGCACCACCAGCGGCGGATCAGCGACCGGGCAAGGGGTCGGCCGCTGCCGCCCCGGCCGGGTGGTGCGCCGGGTGAGTCGTCGAGGGTGCGCGCGCTGATGGTGACGGTGGCTTGGACGGGAACCTTGCCGTGGGTTCCGCCGAGGCCGGTGCTCAGGTAGCGCTCCAGCAGCCGGTTGAGGGCGTCGTGCAGGCGTTTGCTACGCGAGCGCGGCACCAGCACCTGGTCGCGGTCGGGAGTCCAGCTCAGGCCGTTCAGGGCGTCGTGCTCCCACCGCGGCAGGTCGGTCCCGGGTGTGACGAGGTCCTGCCCGCCGGTTTCGCGCGTCTGCTGGCGGTGCTGCTCGCGTAGCACGGTGTCGTCGGGGTTAGCCGGGTCCCGGCGGGCCTCAGCAGCCAGGGCGATGAACAGCCGCTCCCCACACTCCGGGGTCAGGGTGCCCGACAGGTCCCAGCTGCCATCAGGGTTCGCAGACAGCGCGAGGGCGCGCTTGTCCTGCGCGCATTTGTCCTGCTCCTCCAGCAGCGACGGGACGATCGCGTCGACGATCTCGTCCAGCGCTGCTTTCAGCACCTCGGCCGGCAGCTCGGCGGTCAGCAGCACCAGCAGCTGCTCGATCCGCGCCTGCTGTGACCCGCCGGCACCCAGGATCGTCTCGACCTCGGTCTGCAACCGGGCCAGCAGCACGGCCTGCGCCGGGTGGTCCGAGGACAGCCCGAAGTGCTGCCGGCAGATCAGGTCCAGCACGTTCTCCCCGATCCCGACGACCATGCCCTCCCCGTCGACGCCGTCGACGAGCCCGTCGGGCTGGTCCAGGTAACGCCGGACCTTCACCAGCGCCCCCGCCGTCTTGGCCGCCCCCACCAATGACACTCGACCGTCCAGGACCGCGGCGTGCAGGAACGGCAGGTCGGTCAGTCGGCGTGCCAGCGTCCGGTCCGAGACCACCGCGTCGGGAGCCACCGAACGCAGCCACGCCGCAGTCGACCGGAACCCGCTGTGCGCGTACAACGACCGCGCCGCCACGTCCTCAGTCCGGGCCAGCTGCAGCACCCGCAGCTGCCGCTGCACCCCGAGCAGCGCCTGCGCTTCACCCAGGGCCTGCCCCTCAGCCAGCAGCACCGGGTCCACCACCGCGATCCGGTCGACCACGTCCAGCAGCTCGGTCAGCAACGGCCCCACCGACGGCGTCACCGGCAGGGTCCCACCCCACACCCCGGGGATCGCCCAGCGCACCGGCTCCTCATCCACCACCGGCACGACCGGGACCGGGGCGCCGCCGCAGGCGCAGTCCCCGCCGCAGGTCGCGGGCTCGAGGGTCGTGACCGGCCACTCCTGCACCCAGGAGGGCACCTCCGGGAGGGCGTCCCAGTCAGGCAACCACTCGTCATACGGGACTGGAGGTTCGTCGAGCAGCACTGACGAGAGCACTCGGGCCTGCCTCCACTCGATCAGGTGTTCTAACGAAACCTACCGAACGGGACCGACAGCCGCAACCCCCGTTGTAGATGAAAAGGACTGCAAACAAAGGGAAATCAGGTCCCGTTGTCGCTACCCCGCGAGCTCGAGCGACCCAGCCCAGGCGAGCAAAGCGTCCTCGGGCAGGTCGGCGGTGACGGTCACGACGAAAGAGCCCTGACCGAAGCTCAACCGGAGCCCGACCGAGGTCGCTGTGAGCCGGGCGCTGCGTGCGCCGTCAAGCGGGACCACGACACCGCGGGTGGGTGGGGTGAGAGGACGGACCAGCCCGCGTTCGAGCCGCAGCACCAGCAGCCGCTGCCCGTTCACCCAGGTAAGCACCCCGCCCTCCACGGCGATCCGGCCGTCCGGGTCCAGCTGGATCACTGCCGCCTCGCGATCCGGTGAGAACCCCTGCGGTGCGGGGGGCTCTGCGACGGCCAGCGCCTTCAGCAGCACCGCACGACTCACCACCTGCACGCGTTCGCCCGGGCCGCTCGTGGGTGCCGGCACCGGCTCGCGGCCGGACAGCAGCGCCGTGCCGGACAGGTCGGCGCCGCGACCGACGCTGATCGCCGTACGGGTCCGGGCGAGGCGTCCGTGCAGGGTCCAGGACTCGGCCAGCAGCAGCCCGTCGGCGTCGACGCAGGAGGTGGTCCGGTCGGTGGCGGACGCCGGCCCGAAGGCCGCGCTGTCGAGCGGGTCCTTGCTGACCCACTCGGTGCAGCTGCGGCCGGCGACCTGCCGGGTGCCGGTGGAACGCACCAGGCCGTGTCGCAGGGCCGATGCCAGCGACACGTCGAGCCCGCGTGCGGTCCCCGAGAAGCCAGGGGGGACCGCCTGGACCACGCGAGCGCCACCGGGGGTGAGCAGGTAGACGCGGGCCTCGTCCCACGCCGTGCCCCCGAGGTCCGTCGTGCCCGGGGGTTGGCCGGCGAGGGTGCGGCTGCGCCCGCGGTACGGCGGGGCGTCCTCCACGATGACCGTCGTCACGCGCACGGGTTCCTGCGCACGGTCCTCGACGCGGTAGACGACCCGCACCGACGAAGCGGCCGGTGGCGAGTCGTCGGAGGACGAGCACGCCGCGAGGGCGGTCCCCGCCGCGAGGAGCAGCAGGACCGCCCTCGCCGTGCGGGGCCGGCTCACGCGCTAGTCGACCTTGTAGCCCTTCCAGTACGGCCGCGGGTCGATGCTGCCGGACTTCTTGGGACCGATCACCACCCAGTACTTCGGGTAGTCGGGGAACAGGTAGGTCGACCCGTTCCACTTGATGATCGTCAGGTGGTGGAAGGCCTTGGTCTCGAAGGGGCCGCCGGCACGGGGGAAGGAGAACAGCATGGGCACGTGCGCGTCGTAGTAGAAGCGCCCGCGCACCGCGTCCGCGCCGACCATCAGCGAGTTGGCGGTGAGGACGCCTGTCGTCCTGATCGCTCGTCGCATCAGGTGCGACGTCGTGAGGATCTGCGCGCACGCCAGCTGGGTCGCGACCGAGCCGTCCTGGCCGTCACCGCCGTTGTACTTGTTGTAGATCCGCTTGCAGTTGCCCTCGGCGGGGTGCCCGACACCGTTGGGGACCCGACCCGACAGGCCGATGGAGTTGCGCCACTGCTGCTGGTCCATCAGCGAACCGCCGAGGTCGCTGTCGGCCAGGACGGTGTACGACGTGAACGTCCACTGCGGGTACCACTGGGCCTGGCTCATGGCCTGGGTGAAGAAGATCCAGGCGATGGGGTTCGTCGACGCGACGTAGACCTGGTCGCACCGGTTGCTCTTGACCCGGGTGGCGATGGAGGTGGCCTGGGTCTGGGCGGTGCCGATGTCGTTGGTGTACGTCATCTCGTCGGTGAACTTCAGGCCCGCCGCGGACATCTCGTTGTTCATCACCTTGGCGTAGGTGTCCCAGTCACCGCTCGAGTCGCTGGTCGGGTGGACGAAGCACGCCCGGTGGTGAGGAGTGTCGATGACCTGCTTGCCCAGGCTCACCCAGGCGCGGAAGGTCTGCTGCAGCGTCTCGAAAAGCATCAACCCGTTGGCGCCGATCTTCTTCAGCGACGCCGGGTCGTCGCGGCCGCCGAAGACCGGCAGGTGCTTGCCGATGATGTAGTCGGACTCCTCGTGCAGGCCCGGGATGGCCAGGAAGTCCTTGTTGTCGTCTGCCATCGCCTTGGCCGCGGCGATCGCCTTCGAGGAGCACGAGCCGCCGCCCCCGTCGTCCTCCACGTCGAGCTCGAGGGTGCGGCCGCCGATGCCGCCGGTCTCGTTGATGTACCGGACGTACGACGGGTAGGCCTTGGCGGGGTCACCCGTGACCGCCGAGCCGAACAGCGCCGACACCTGCCCGTCGGGCCCGCAGCCGGAGACGTTGTAGCTCACGCCGACCTTGACCTTCTTCGAGGTGACGCCCTGCGTCTTGAGCCCGAAGTCGGGGATGCTCGCGTGCACGACGGGCGGAGGCTGGGAGCTGCCGGTGGTGCCGCCGGGGAGGGAGCCGCCGGTGGTGCCGGTGCCGGGCGCGCCGGGTGAGGCGGAGGTGCGGGGGAGCGCGCTGCTGCCCGGCAGCGGCGAGGTGCCGGGGAGCGGAGTGCCACCCGGGCCGAGGGAGGGAGCGGGCGTCGGCTCGTCCGAGGCGAGGGTGCTCTGGTTCTTCTCGCGGAGCTCGAAGCGCACCTGGCCGACGGACGCCACGGCGGTGACCAGCACGCCGATGGACGCGACCGCGAGGAAGCGCTGGGCGCGCTGGGGCGGGATCCTGTCGAGCCACGTCTTCATGCGCGGACCTCTCTGGGTGAGGCGGTGCGGGTGGTGCTCATCGGGCTCCTGCTCCTTCGAGGAACACCGAGCGCAGCAGGTCGCTGCGCTCGAGCAGCTGGCTCGTCGGGCCGGAGAAGCGGACCTCGCCCTTCTCCATGAAGTACGCCCTGTCTGCGAGGGTAAGCGCAACGTTGACGGATTGCTCCACGAGCACGACGGCAGTCCCCTCGGCGTTGATGCGGCGCAGCGCCACCAGCAGCTCCTGCACGACGGTGGGCGCGAGCCCCAGCGACAGCTCGTCGATGAGCATCACCTTGGGGCGCAGCAGGAACGACTGGCCGAGCGTCAGCATCTGCCGTTCGCCGCCGGAGAGCACGCCTGCCGGTTGTTTGAGGCGCTCACGCAGGCGCGGGAACAGCTCCAGCACCTCCTCGGTGCGGCGCGCCAGCAGCTCCTTGTCGCGGCGCAGCAGGAAGCCGCCCATCGCGAGGTTCTCCTCGACGGTGAGGCGCGGGAAGACGCCCCGACCACCCGGGACCTGCACGATGCCGCGCGCGACCGTGCGCTCCGGTGCCTCGCCGGTGATCGCCTCGCCCTGGAACCAGACGTTGCCGCCGTCGGGCTCCACGACGCCGGAGATCGCGTTGAGGATCGTGGACTTTCCGGCGCCGTTGGTGCCGAGCAGCGCCACGATCTCGCCCTCGTGGACCTCGAGGTCGACGCCGAACAGCACCTGCACGCCGGAGTAGGAGACGGTCACGTCCTGCGTCTGGAGCAGGACCACCTTCCCCCCGTCGGTCCCACCGGTCGCACGGCTGCGACGCGCCGGGTCGAGCCGGGCGACGTCGGCGTCGATGTAGCGGGCCGCCGTGAAGAACGAGCGGATGCCGATGAGGAACAGCGTGCCGAGGTAGAAGAGCGCCATCCGCGGGTGCTTGTCGCCGAGGGCGACGCCGACGAGCGCCAGGGGGGCGCCGGACAGCGCCACCAGGCCCTGCAGCGCGAAGGCGGTGCTGCGCATCTCGGGCGCGGCGATGATCGCGGTCACAGCGAGCAGAGCCGGGCTCAGGATCGCGAACAGGCAGACGATCACCCAGATGAGCGGGACGACGACGAGCAGCGAGGGGGCCACCGAGAGCAGCACCATGGCGACGCCCGTGGCGATCCCGAGCCAGCTCAGCACCCGCAGCCCGCGGGAGGGCGTGACGTTGAGGTTGCGCTGGACGAACGCGGTGCCGGACAGGGCAGCGAACAGCGTCATCGCCGTGCCGACGCCGATGATCGTCCCTCGTCCGCTGGGGCTGACGGAGAACTCGTCGCGGAGGAAGAAGGGCACGATCAGCCGCAGGGGCAGCAGGGCGGCGGCGGCGAACGCCGTACCGATCCACTGGTAGCGCAGCGAGCGCAGGCGCCACAGCTCGCGCACGGTGTCGCGGAACGGGGGGGCCTTGGGCGTCTCGCCGGGCTCGAAGCGCCCGCGCTCGGGCTCGGGGAGCCGGGTCGCGAGGAGCAGGACGGCGAACGTCGGGAGGGCCAGCACGACGAACGGCACCCGCCACCCGAACGCCTCGCCGAGCGCACCCGCCAGGATCGCGCCGAGCGCCGCGCCCACGGTCTGGCCCACGCTGTAGATGCCGAAGGCCTTCATGCGGGTGCTCGTCGTGTACGAGTCGGCCATGAGGGACCCGTGCACCGGCGTGTTCACGATCTCGCCGGAGGTGGCGATCACGCGCAGCGCGATGAGCACCGCGAGCACCGGGGCGAAGCCGGTGAGGACCGAGGCGACGGCCCAGACGGCGGCGCCGCCGATGGCCAGCGGCACGCGCTTCCAGCGGTCGGCGAGGTAGCTCAGCGGCAGGCCGACGAGCGGCGCGATCAGGACGGTGAGGATGCCGATGGTGCCGAGCACTCCCTCGCCGACCCCGAAGGAGTCGGCGATCTCCGGGCCGAGCACCTCGAAGGTCCGGGTGTCGACCTGGTCGGCCCAGGTCAGGCCGAACAGCACGACGAGCGGGAACAGCGGCTCCCCACCCAGGTACGCCGAGAGGCGGGCCCGCCAGGCGAGGCGTCCGCGCAACCCGCTCACGCCGACACCTCCTGAGGAGTGCTCGAGGCGAGCGTCCGGGCCGCGTCGTTGAGGCTGTCCTCGGTGCTGCGGACGGCGATCTCCTCCCGTGGGTCGATGCCGGTGAGGGACCGGGCGAGGAGGTCGCGGGCCGCGATGATCGGCCGGATGAGCCCCCCGGGCATGTACAGCAGCAGGACGAGCAGCCCGACGCCGGTGGACAGCAGGCTGATGACCGCGGCGTGCTCCGGGAACCACTGCGCCGCGAAGTACTGCACCGCGAAGATGTAGACCCCTCCGACAACCGCTCCGGTGAGCGAGCCGAGCCCGCCGATGACCGCGGCAGCGAGCAGCGCCAGCGAGTTGGCGGTCGGGAAGTGGGAGGGGTCGCCCGAGCCGATCGCGTCGATGAACAAGAACCCCGTCCCGCCGGCCATGGCGCCGGTGATGGCGAAGGCGGTCAGCTTGGTGCGCACGACCGAGATGCCCATCGAGGAGGCCTGCACCGGGTTCTCCTTGACCGCCCGGATCGCGCGACCGAGCTGCGAGCGCTCCACGAGCCTGGCGGTCGCTACCACGGAGATCAGCAGCGCCAGCGCCAGCGCGTACTGCCACCGCGTCGTGAGGTACGCCGGGAGCTGGATGCTCAGGTCGGGGCGGGCCCAGGACTGGTTGAAGAGCCAGGAGCCGCAGGTGACGGCGAAGGCGAGCGTGACGACCGCGAGGTTGACGCCCTGCAGCCGCAGCGCCGGCAACCCGATCAGCGCGGCGAGAGCGGCGCCGATGACGAAGCTGAGGACGAACGTGACCCAGAACGGCACTCCGTGCTCGCTGTAGAGCTGCACCGCCAGCAGGCCGCCGAGGCCCGCGATGGCCCACTGCCCCAGGGAGAGCTGGCCCGCCCACCCGGTCAGCACGGTCACCGAGACCGTGGCGGTGCACATCAGCAGGGTCGCCGCGACGAAGTAGGTGTTGTGCGAGGACAGCACGAACGGCAGCAGGACCAGGGCGCCGGCCCCGACGACGCGCGTGAGGAACACCCCGTTGGACCAGCGGGGGTGCTGCAGCACGCGCTGGGGCAGCGGCCGGATCGGCTCACCGGTGTCGGGGGCGGACTCGGCGGCGCTGGCCGCCCGGCGCAGCACGTCCTTGCGGGTCAGCAGGGTGATGACGACGGCGGCGAACAGCACCAGGTCGGTCAGGCCCCCCTCGCCGGTCCAGATGAAGATCAGCTGGTCTGCCACGCCGAGTGCGATCCCCACGCCGAACGCGACGCCCACGCTGGACAGGCCGGCGATGGTGGCTGCGGCCAGCCCGCGGAACAGCAGCGAGAGCCCGGCGGCGGAGTCCGAGGAGTACCCGATGACCGGGGCCAGCAGGATGGCCGCCACCCCGGAGAACAGCGCGGCGAGCACCCAGGCCATCGTCGACACCCGCCGCACCGGGATGCCCAGGAGCCGGGCGCGTTGCGCGTTCTCGGCCGACGCGCGCAGGGCCACGCCGTACCGCGACCAGCGCAGGAACGCGAACAGCGCCAGGGCGAGGAGGGGGCCGACCGTGAGGACCAGGATCTCCGCGGAGTGAAGGACCACGCGGCCGAAGGCGATCGGCTCGAGGTGGAACGGCACGGGAAAGGTTGCCGCGCCGCCGAAGACCACGTCGTTGCCGGCCTGGTTGCGCGGCTTGGGGATGCCGGCGCGCAGGGCGGTGATGACCTGCGCGACACCGATCGTGGCGATGAGCACGATGAGGCGCGGGCTGGTGAACAGCCGCCGGATCACCGTCAGCTCGACCAGGGCCCCGAGCGCGGCGGTTGCGGCCAGCGCGCAGGCCAGCGCGGCGGCGTACGGGAAGTGCGCGCGGTTCGACAGCGCGAACATCACCGCGACGGCGAACGCGCCCAGCTCGCCCTGGGCGAAGTTGATGGTGCGGTTCGACATGTAGACGAGCACGATGCCGGCGGCCAGCAGGCCGTTGGCGACCCCGAAGACCATGCCCTGCAGGACGATGTCCACTAGGCCCTCACGTGCAGTGCGCCGGAGCGGTGGATGGTGGCGAGGTCCTCGCCCAGGTACGACGAGACGACGCGGGGGTCTCGGACCACGTCCGCGGGCGCTCCCTCGGCGATGACCATGCCGGTCTCGAGGGCGTAGAAGCGGTCGCAGATGCCGAGCAGCAGGGGCATGTCGTGCTCGATGACGAGGATGCTGGCGTCCGTCTCGTCGCGGATGCGACGCAGCAGCGGGCCGAGCGCCTCGGCCTCGCGCTGCGCGATGCCGGAGGACGGCTCGTCGAACATGATGAGGCGCGGCCGCTGCACGAGCAGGCAGCCCAGGTCGACGATGCGCCGGGTGCCGGTGGACAGCTCGCGCACGAACTTGCCGGCGTAGGCCTGCAGGCCCATCGTCTCGACCATCTCGTCGGCGCGCTCGCGGGCAGCCTGCTCCGCCCGGCGGCCCGCGGGGCTGCCGGGCACCTTCGACCAGCGGCTCGCGCGCTGCATGAGCAGCTCGGAGGCGGTGCGCAGGGTCTCGTGGACGGTGAGGGAGGGGTAGAGCCGGGCGTCCTGGTAGCTGCGCCCGAGGCCGAGCGCGGCGCGCCGGTGGGCGGGAAGGCCGGTGAGCTCGTCCGCACCGAGCCACACTCGTCCCGTGCAGGGGAGGTGGCCGCTGATGGAGTCGAACAGCGTCGTCTTGCCCGCGCCGTTCGGGCCGATGACCCCGACGATCTCTCCGGGGTGCACCTCGAGGGAGACGCGCGTGAGCGCGCGAACACCGCCGAACGCGATGCTCACCTCGTCGACGCGCAGGGCGGCGGCGGTTCCCATGGGCGACCTCTCCGTGACTAATATGTATTCGACCACTCCAAATAAAGCCACGTCAAGGGAGGGCGGCCCGTGAGCCCGTCATGGGTCGCGCTCATCGAGGGCTTCTACGGCCCGCCGTACACGCACGAGCAGCGCCTGGACCTGATCCGCTGGCTGCCCTCGGCCGGACTGACTGACTACGCGTACGGGCCGAAGGACGACGCCTTCCACCGGGCCTCCTGGCGCGAGCCCTACCCGGCGCACGAGCTCGCCCAGCTCGCCGAGACGCTCGCGGTGGCGCAGGGGGCGGGCATCGTCCTCACCCTGTCAGTGTCGCCCGGTCTGGACTGGCGCGCCGAGGAGGACGACGCCGCGCTCGTCGCGAAGCTGCGGCAGCTCTACGACCTGGGTGTGCGGTCGCTGGGGGTCTACTGGGACGACGTGCCTCCTGGCGGTGCCGAGCTCGGTCGCTCGCACGGCCGCGGGGTCGCCGCCGCGGTGGCCGGGCTGCCCGAGGACGTGCGGTGGATGACGTGCGGCACGGACTACGCGGTGAGCTACGTGACGCCGTACCTCGCGGCCTTCGCTGCAGAGCTGCCCTCCGGGGTGCCGATCGCGTGGACCGGACCAGACGTGACCAGCCCGGTCGTGACCGCGGCGATGGCGCGCGAGCTGAGCGAGGAGCTCGGCCACCCGCTGCTGCTGTGCGACAACTGGCCTGTCAACGACCTGGGCATGTCCTCGGTGCTGCACCTCGGTCCTGCGCCCTACCGGGAGCCCGCGCTCCGCGAGGCCGTCGCGGGCATCGGCTTCAACGCCATGCGGCTGCCGCTCGCCTCCCGCGTGCCGGTGGCGCTGGGGGTGCGGCACTGGCTGCACCCAGGGGAGGACCGCGAGGCGGCCTGGCACTCCGTGGTCGACGCCGTGCCGGGGCTGCTGCCGCTCGCCCGCGCCTGCCGGTCCTGGGTCGACGCGCCCGGTCCCGACCCGGAGCTCGTCGGGTGGCTGGAGCAGGCTGACCCACGGCTGCTCGCCTACCTCGAGGCGGGGTGCCGTGAAGGCCTGGACCCGGAGCTGGCCGCGGAGCTCGCACCGTGGCTGGAGTCGTGGGAGGCCGAGGCGGCGGTCATGGCGTGGGTGCTGCGCGTCTTCGCGGGTGAGGACCCGCCGCCGGGGGTCGACCTCGGCGTCGACTGGCTGGCGCTGCACCGACGCGAGGCCCAGGTGTTCGGGACCAGGGTTGCCCTCTACGGCCTGAGCTTCCGACTCGCCGACCGGCTGCTGCCCCACCCGGCGTCGGTGGTCCGTGGGGAGAACCTGACGGACCTCGTCGTACGACGGGTGCTGGAGGCCTGGCACGCCCAGGCGTGAGCCTCAGGGCAGCAGCACGCCTGGGTTGAGGACCCCCGCAGGGTCGACCGCGTCCTTGGCGGCGCGCAGGGCGGCGGCGAACGGCTCGGGCCGTTGCCGGTCGTACCAGGGACGGTGGTCGCGTCCCACGGCGTGGTGGTGCGTGATGGTGCCGCCACCGGCGAGCACCGCCTCGCCCGCGGCGGCCTTGATCTCGTCCCACTGCTGCACCTCGCTGCCGCGGCGGGCCGGCGCCACGACGGTGAAGTACGGCGCTGCGCCGTCGGGGTAGACGTGGGTGAAGCGGCAGCCCACCCGGCCGCCGCCGCAGACCTCCTCGAGCGCCGCCTGGACAGCAGCGGTGACCTCTGCGACGAAGCCGTGCAGCCGGTCCCAGGTGATGGCCGTCTCGAAGGTCTCGGCGAGGACTCCCAGCAGCACCAGGGACTCCCGCAGGAACGGCGCCCGGACGAAGGTCGACCGCCAGGCCTCACCGGCCTCACCCCGTGGTCCGTGCTCGAGCACCCGCAGACCGGCGCCCTGGGCGAGCTCGAGGGCTGCAGCCGCCTCCGCCTCCAGGGGGACGTGCAGGGACTCCAGCCCGAGGACGAGGGCTGACTCGCCGGTGGTGAGGGTGCCCGACAGGGATGCCTCCACCGGGTCGAGCAGCCGGCACGTGGCGGGCAGCAGTCCGGCCTGCACCAGCGCGCGGACGGCCTCCGCGCCGGTGGCGAAGTCGGGGGCGGCAAGCGTGGCGGCCCAGCGGTGCGCCGGTCGGGGCTGCGCCCTCAGCCACGCCTGGGTGATGACGCCGAGCGTGCCCTCGCTGCCGAGCAGCAGCCGGTCGGGGCTCGGGCCCGCGCCGGAGCCGGGGAGCCGGCGGGACTCCCACACCCCGGTCGGCGTGACCGCGCGCACCGACTCGGTGATGTCGTCGACGTGGGTGAGCCGGGTGGAGAAGTGGCCGGCCGCACGGGTGGCCACCCAGCCCCCGACGGTCGACCGCTCGAACGACTGGGGGTAGAACCGCAGCGTCAGCCCGTGCGGCCTCAGGCCCTTCTCGGCGTCGGGACCGAGGGTGCCTGCCCCCAGCAGCACCGCGCGTGAGGTGGCGTCGACCTCGACCAGGCCGCTCATCCGCTCAAGGTCGAGGCTGACTGCTCCGCTCAGGCCCCGGGGCTCGACGCCGCCCACGACGGAGGAGCCCCCGCCGTACGGCACCACGGGGACGCCTTCCCGGCTTGCCCAGTCGAGGACGTCGACGACGTCCTGCTCGTGCTCCGGACGCACGACCAGGTCGGGGACGTCGCGCACCTGGCCGCGCATGGCGGTGACGACGTCGCGGTAGGCCCGCCCGATCCCGTGCCTCGCGCGGTCCTGCGGGTCCGCAGACCCCAGGTGCGCCAACGAGCCAGGCAGCGTACGGCGGACCGGCGGGAGCTCCTGGAGCACGCCGGGGCGCTCGGGGTCCTGCACACCGATGCCCGTGGTCGCCGCGACGAAGGGCGCCAGCTCGCGCAGTCCCTGCTCGGTCGGCTCGTCGGCAGCATCGCCCCAGCCCCAGACGCGGTAGCTCACGCGGACACCTTGTCGCGAAGGCGGGCCGGTGCGCGAATCAGGGTGCTCTGGCAGGCTCCGCCCGGACACGGCACGGAGGGACGACATGGCGCAGGGGCACCTCGACCGGCTCAGCAGCATCGACGCGGGCTTCCTCCACGTCGAGGAGGACGGCGCCCACATGCACATCGGCGCGGTTGCGACGTTCGGCGGTCCCGCGCCCTCGATCGAGGGGTTCCGGACACACATCGCGTCGCGGCTGCCCCGGCTGCCGCGGTACCGGCACCGGATCCAGGAGATGCCGCTCGGCACGGGTCGGCCGCTCTGGGTCGAGGACAGCACGTTCCGCATCGACTTCCACGTCCGGCACGTCGCCCTGCCGGCGCCCGGCAGCAAGCGCGAGCTGCTCAACCTCGTCGACCGGGTCGTCGGCCAGCGCCTGGACCGGACCAAGCCTCTCTGGGAGATCTGGCTCGTCGAGGGCCTCGCCGGTGACCGCTGGGCGATGGTCGGCAAGACCCACCACGCGATGATCGACGGGGTCAGCGGGGTGGACCTGCTGTCGGTGCTGTTCGACCTCGCGCCGGACACCCCTGCCGAGCAGCCGGAGCGGTGGGACCCCGAACCCCCGCCCAGCACCGTCGGCCTGCTCTCGCGGGGGGCCCTCGGGGTCGTGCGCAACGTGCGCTCGCTGGCCGGCGTCGGGGTGGACGGAGTGCTGCACCCGCGTGAGGCGGTCTCGTCGCTGGTCGGCTCTGCGGGTGCGCTGGGGGAGGCGTTCCGGCCGTTCCTCGACGCGGCTCCGAAGACGGTCCTCAACGCCAAGCCCGGTCCGCACCGGCTGGTGGAGATCGTCAAGACCGACCTTGCCGACTACAAGAAGGTCAAGGCGTCCTCGGGGGGCGCGACGGTCAACGACGTGGTGCTCACCGCGGTCGCCGGAGCGCTGGGCCGGTTCCTGTCCGAGCGGGGCATGGAGGTCGACGGTGTGGAGCTGCGGGCCTGCGTCCCCATCTCGCTGCGCCAGGAGGCCAAGCGCGGCGCCCTGGGCAACGAGATCGCCATCATGAACGCGCCGCTGCCGATCGGTGTGCAGGACCCGAAGCAGCGGCTCGCCCGGGTGCGCCAGGCGATGGAGCACCTGAAGTCCTCCAAGCAGGCCGAGGGCGCGAAGGTGCTGACCTCGTTGGAGAACGCCCTTCCCCCGGCGGTCCTCGCCCGGGCGTCCCGTCTCGGGTTCTCCAGCCGCCTCTACAACCTGCTCGTCACCAACGTGCCGGGGCCGCAGTTCCCGATCTACCTGCTGGGCCGGCGGCTCGAGGAGCTGGTTCCCCTGGCGTTCCTGGCTCCGGAGCACCGGCTCGCGATCGGCATCATGAGCTACGACGGGCAGGTCAGCTACGGCCTGCTCGCCGATGCGGACGCCGTACCGGACCTGCCTCGTCTCGCGCAGCACCTGCGCGAGTGCCTCGCCGAGCTCGTCGCCACCGCCTGATCCGGTAATGCGCAAGTACCCTGGGCGGCGCCCAGGAGGGCTCGCCTAGTGGCCGATGGCGGCGGTCTTGAAAACCGCTACAGGTTCACCCCTGTCGTGGGTTCGAATCCCACGCCCTCCGCTGGAGGAGTGCGCCCGCTGCAGGGGGGCTGATCAGCCCAGAACGGCGGTCCAGAAGCCGTCGGCGTGGTACTGGTCGCCGAAGTACGTGTCGAGTCGGCGCACCCGGGCGTCGGAGATCGTGAAGACGTTCACGACGGACACGTCGAGCTGATGCGGGCCGTGGGTCGCGCGGTTCTGCTGGAGCACGGCGACCTTGTCGCCGCCTTCGAGCATCCCGAGCAGCTCGGGCTGCAACCCCGCGGCGACCAACCGCGAGAGCTTCTCGTGCCAGCCCGCCAGTCCTGTGACGTCACCGCTGATCGGACCGCGCCCCGGGATGTGCCAGACGAAGTCTTCAGCCACGAACCGGCGAGCTGTCTCCAGGTCACCGCCCCGCACCGCGCCCAGCGCCGACAGAGCCACGTCTGCGTTGCCCACGCCCCCGCCTTCCCGCGTTCCTCGGGGCATCGTGCAGTGTCGGGGCGGCGCGGGCAAGAAGACCCGTGGCCGGTCTCCTAGCCTGCGGGCATGGCTCCGAACGAGGTCGAGCAGGCGTTCCACCGCATCCTCACGACCGGCATCACCGACGAGAACTGGCTCGGCTGGACCGAGCTGCTCACCGAGGACGTGCTCTACGTCGAGCGCATCTTCGGCACGATGCGCGGCCGCGCTTCGGTGCGCGCCTGGATCACCGAGCTGATGGCGGCCCGCGCTGACGTCCACGGCGTCCTGAACTGGTACGTCGTGAAGGGCGACCGCGTCGTGTTCGACATGACGAACCGCATCTACCACCCCGACCCCTCCCAGCCGCCCATCGACTTCGCGGGCCTCACCGTCCTGCAGTACGCCGGCGACGGCCTGTTCGGGTACGAGGAGGACTACTGGGACCAGAAGGGGTCGGAGGTGGCCTACCGCGAGTTCCTCGGAGCCGTGAAGCGGTGCGGCGGCAAGGGCCTCGATGGCGGTCGCGTGGAGCGGCTCGAGGCGGAGCGGAAGGCGCACAACCACGCCGTACTGGCAGCAGGAGGCTGACGGCTCAGCGGCGCGGCCGGAGCAGTCGCAGCGCACCCCACGCCGCAGCGAACGCCGCCAGCCCGAGCAGCAGCGTCAGCACCGCGAGGGCTGCTCCCTCTCCGAGGTCGCCCTCCCGGAAGCCCCGCTCGTAGACCAGCAGCGGCAGCGTCTTGGTGGCGTCGAGGGGGCCGCCCCGGGTCAGCAGCAAGGTGGGCACGAGGACCACGCTCATGCTCACGAGCACGTCTCGTGCCGTCAGCAGCAGCAGCACCGGGGCCAGGAGCGGGAGGGTCACGCGCCGCAGGCGCGACACCGGCCCAGCGCCTTCCACGCGGGCCAGGTCGTACAGCTCCTCCGGCAGCTCGCGGCGCGCGGCCAGCGTGACGAGGAACCCCTCACCCAGGCCGAACACGGAGACCGCGACGACCGTCAGCCGGGCACCCCAGGTGTCGAGCAGCACGGGGCTGTCGATGACCAGCGCGAGCGGCCCGTAGAGCGGGTTGACCACCCACAACCAGATCAGTGCCGTGGCGGGGTCGGGCACCACCGACGGGGCGAAGACGGCAGTGCGGGTCGCGCCCGCCAGTCGCCCGCGCCCCTCCGCGAGCAGCGCCAGCAGCAACCCGCCGACGATGCGCAGCGGTACGGCAAGCAGCAGGAACCACCCGGTGGCCCGTAGCGACGCCGCGAGCTCCGGATCGCGCAGCACGTCCCGGAACGTCCCGAGCCCGTTCCACTCAGCCGGCGACAGCCCGTCGTACGTCGTGAACGCGTAGCCCGCGCTCACGACCACAGGGAGCACCACCAGCAGCAGCGTGCCCGCGGCAAAGGGCAGGCCGAGCAGGAGCGCACCGCGGCGGTAGCTCACGGAAGCCGGCTCCCCTCGGCGTCGAAGCCGGTATGCGCGAGCACCGTGAACCCGACGCGGTCACCTCGGCGTACGGAGGTGGGGTCGGGCAGGCGCGCTCGGAGCACCGTGCCGTCGAGGTCGAGGGTCGCCACCTGCTCGTGGCCGAGGTCGTCCACGCCGACGACGAGCGCGTCCTCGCCGGCCGTGACCGCGACGTGCTCGGCCCGGACCCCCACGGTGGCGACCTCGGGGGCGGCGCGGACCCGGGCGGCAGCCGGGGAGAGGAGCGACATCGGGTGGCTGCCCACGAAGGACGCGACGAAGGTGCTCGCCGGGCGCTCGTAGATCTCGCGTGGTGTGCCCACCTGCTCGAGCCGTCCTTCGCGGAGCACGGCGACGCGGTCGCCGAGCGTCATCGCCTCGACCTGGTCGTGCGTCACGTGCAGCGCGCACCGGTCGTCCGCACGGAGCACGGTGTCCAGGTCCCGCCGCGCTGCGGTGCGGAGCACCGGGTCCAGCGCCGACAGCGGCTCGTCGAGGCAGAACACGACCGGGTCACGCAGCAAGGCGCGGGCGAGGGCGACGCGCTGCCGTTCGCCCCCGGAGAGCTCGTCGGGCCGGCGGTCGAGCAGCGCGCTCAGCCCGAGGCGGGCCGCGACCTCGTCCACCAGGCGCTCACGGTCCTGACGCCGCGTCTTGCGCACGGCGAGGCCGAAGCCGATGTTCGCGGCCACCGACAGGTGGGGGAACAGGGCGTAGCCCTGGAAGACCATGCCGACCGGACGGCGCTCGGGGCTGACCTGAGCCATGTCCACGCCGCCGATCAGGACCGCGCCTGCACTCGGCCGCAGCAGCCCGGCGACCAGGCGCAGCAGGCTGGACTTGCCGGAGCCGGACGGTCCGACGACGGCGAGGACCTCGCCCGGTGCCAGGGTCAACGACACGTCGGCGACGGCCGGACGGCCGCCCTCGGCGTAGGCGAAGGACAGGTGCTCGACCTCGACGGCGGCGCTCACCTGCTCACCGCCGTGCCAGCGACGGCAGGGACAGCAGCCGCTTCTGGACGAGCAGCAGCAGCACCAGCGGCGGTACGGCGAGCATGGCTGCGCCAGCGAGCGCGATCGGCGCGTCGGACGGGTCGAGGTTGCGCAGCTCGGCGACCGCCAGCGGCAGCGTCTGGCGCGCCTGCGCCCGTACGTAGAGCAGCGCGTCGAGGTAGGCGCCCCAGTGCACCGTGAAGACCAGGACGGCGATCGCGGTGGTCGTCGCGCGCACCTGCGGCAGCCCCACCTGCCACCACGTGCGCAGGGCACCGGCACCCTCGAGCCGCGCGCTCTCCCACTGCTCGGGCGGGAGGCGCCGGAACGCGTAGTAGGCCAGCAGCACCGCCACCGGCGTGGAGGCAGCGAGTGCAGGGGCGATGAGCGGGACCAGCGTGTCGAGGACGCCGAGCTCGAGGAAGAGCACGAACCGCGCGATCCACAGCATCGGCAGGGGTACGGCGAGCAGAACCAGCAGGAACACGACCCAGCTCCGCTGCCGGCGTGGAGCCAGCTGCGACAGCGCGAAGCCCGCGCTGCTCGCGACCAGCACCCCCAGCGGTACGGCGACGACCACGACGAGGGCCGAGTTGCGCAGTGCGGTCCACAGCCGGATCTCCTGGGGCAGCTGCCCGTACGCACCGAAGGACGGGTCGGTGGGCAGCAAGGGCAGGCCGTCGGGCGGTGGCAGCCCGAGCCGCCTCAGCGACCCCGCGAGCACGAGCAGCAGCGGGCCGAGGAACAGCGCGACGACGAGCACGCGCCCCAGAGCCCTCATGGGATGCCATCCTGCCGTCTGTCCTCATCTGGCCGCACGAACACCTGGCCGCACGAACACCTGGCCGCCCGAACATCTGGCCGCACGAGCAGCGCTGGTGACGGGGAGCCGACAAACGGGAAGGCGCTTGCGCCGCGAAACGTTAGGATGCCCGGGAGCTGCTTGGGGAGGTTCGCGCGTGGATGCTGTCGGTTCGCTGCTTCGGTGGCGCCGGCTCCCTGCGCTGGTAGAGCTCGTCAGCATCGGCATCGGGTACGGGCTCTACTCCCTCGTGCGGCTGCTGGCTCCGCACCGCGTCGTCGCGTCGTACGCGCACGCGCACGCGGTGCTGGACGTCGAGAAGGCGCTCGGGATGTTCCACGAGGTGCCGCTGAACACGTTCCTCATCAAGCACGAGTGGCTCGTGGTCTTCTCGAGCTACTGGTACGCCACAGCCCACTTCGTCGTCACCCCGCTCGTGCTCGCGTGGCTGTGGCGGCACCGCGCCTGGGCCTACTCCATGATGCGCTCGGCCATCGTCATCGCCACCGTCGGCGCGCTCGTGGTCTACGCGACGTGGCCTCTCGCCCCGCCGCGCTTCGTCGTGCCCGGCGTGACCGACACGGTGATGGAGAACCCGGTGGTCTGGGCCAAGCAGGGCGCGGCCTCCTTCGTCAACGAGTACGCCGCGATGCCGTCCCTGCACGTCGGCTGGGCGATCTGGTGCGCGGTCGCCGTCGTCGCCGTGGTGCACTCGCCGTGGCGGCACCTCGCCTGGCTGTACCCCCTGACGACCACGCTCGTCGTCTCCGCGACGGCGAACCACTACTTCCTCGACGCGGTGGGCGGCACGGTCTTCGTGGCCGTCCCGCTGTGGCTGTGCGGGCTGCGCGCCCGGCACCTGTGGCGCGCGGACGCGCTGGTCCCCGAGCCGCGTGGAGAGGTCGCGCTCGTCAGCGCTGCCTGACGAGCCGCAGCGCTCCCGGAGCGCCCACCGGTACGGCGGCCCGCACCGGCTCCACCGGTTCCACCCGGACGTACGGCCGGCCCGGGGCGGGGCGCTTGTCGGCCTCCCCCGCGTTGGGCCACAGCGACATCGCCCGCTCCGCCTGCGCGGTGATGGTCAGTGACGGGTTGACCCCCAGGTTGGCGCTGATCGCGGCACCGTCCACCACGTGCAGGGTCGGGTAGCCGTGCACCCGGTGGTAGGGGTCGATGACCCCGCTGTCGGGGGAGTCGGCGATGACGCAGCCGCCCAGGATGTGCGCGGTCATGGGGACGTTCGCGATGTCGCCGACGGTGCCCCCGGGGAAGCCGCCGATCTCGTCCGCGATGCGCCGGGTCGCCTCGTGCGCGACCGGGATCCAGGTGGGGTTCGGGGCGCCGTGACCCGGGGCGGAGGTGAGCCGTCCGCGCTTGGTCCGGCGTACGGAGATGGAGTTGTCCAGGGTCTGCATCACCAGGACGATGATGGTCTTCTCCGACCAGCGGCGGACGCTGAGGGACTTGAGGAACACGTGGGGGTGCCGCAGCACCTGCAGCAGGAACCGCAGGGGTCGGGGGATGCCCCCACCGTCGACCAGCATCGTCGAGAGCATCCCCATCGCGTTCGAGCCCGTGCCGTAGCGAACGGGCTCGACGTGCGTCACCTCGTCGGGGTGGAAGCTCGAGGTGATGGCGACACCCTGGTTGAAGGGGACGGCCGGCACCCGCTTGGTCTGGGCGCCGAGCAGCGCCTCGGAGTTGGTCCGGGTCTTCTCGCCCAGCCGCGACGACAGCGCGGGCAGCACACCGGTGTCACGCATCTCGTGCAGCAGCTTCTGCGTGCCCAGCGTGCCCGCGGCCAGGACGACCTGCCCTGCTGCCCGGCGGGTGACCGGGCCCTTCTTGCCGGTCGGCACCGACTCGACGACCCAGCTGTCGCCGTCCTGCCGGATCGCCGTGACCGTCGTGAGCGGCTCGATGACGGCGCCCAGGCCCTCGGCAAGGTGCAGGTAGTTGGTGTCGAGGCGGTTCTTCGCGCCGTACCGGCAGCCGATCATGCAGTTCCCGCACTGGATGCACCCCGTGCGGCGGGGGCCGGCTCCGCCGAAGTACGGGTCGGCCACCTCGACCCCGGGCTCGCCGAAGAACACCCCGACCGGCGTCGGGTGGAAGGTGTGCCCGACACCCATGTCGTCGGCGACCTTCTTGAAGACGCGATCAGACTCGGTGTGCGTGGGGTTCTCGACGACGCCGAGCATCCGCTGCGCCTGGTCGTAGTGGGGCGCGAGCTCGCTCTCCCAGTCGGTGATGTGCGCCCACTGCTCGTCCCGGTAGAAGGGCGGCAGCGGCGTGTAGAGGGTGTTGGCGTAGACCAGCGAACCGCCACCGACGCCCGCGCCGGACAGGATGACGACGTCCTTGAGCCAGGTGATGCGCTGCATCCCCGTCATGCCGAGGCGGGGCATCCACAGGAACGACTTGAGGTCCCAGCTCGTCTTCGGCAGCGTCTCGGGGGTGAAGCGCCGGCCCGCCTCGAGCACCGTGACGCGGTAGCCCTTCTCGGCCAGTCGCAGCGCGGTCACCGATCCGCCGAACCCCGACCCGATGACGATGACCTCATTCACATCAGGCGTTGTCTCAATCGTCATGGAGAGAGTGTACGGCGGTTGTCGCGTCGTACCCGCTGTGGATCTCTCTTGGGTGGGGCTGTCACGGGCTCGCCGTGCGCGTCGTCCGGACGGACCCACCCAAGAGAGATCACGCGGCGTGTCGCGGCACCCTGGCGAGCACCTCGCCCGGTCGCGTCCGCAGCTCGTGCCAGGTGCACCTCTCGACCCGCCAGCCCAAGGCCTGGGTACGGCGATCCCGCCGCCGGTCCTTCGCCACCATCTGCGCACCGGCGTGCCCCCGCTTGCCGTCCACCTCGATGCCGAGCAGGAGCTGCTCCTCGCCCAGGTCGAGACGGGCGACGACGCGGCCGTGGTCGTCCTTCACGCGGACCTGCGGCACCAGTCCTGGTACGGCGGGCAGCAGGAGCATCCGAGCCAGCGACTCTCCCGGTGACTCCGCGCGCCCGTCGGCGGCCCGCACCGCAGCGGCGAGGGCGCGCACACCCGGCCAGCCCTCGCGCGCGGACACGGCCGCCTCAAGGTCCGCCGTCGTGAACAGCCCGCGGCGCAGCCCGTCGTCGAGCAGGCACACCGTCGCCTCGTGCGTGAGCAGCCGCGTGCAGTCGACCGCAGTGCGCAGCGGCGAGGTGAGAAGCAGACCGCACGGGTGTCGCACCACGTCGTCCTGCAGCAACGACAGGCGATGACGGAGCAGCTGCCGGTTCCCGAGGGCAACGGGCAGGGATCTCCCGGAGCGGGCTCGGAAGGTGTGGACGTCGTCGATGTGGTGCTCCGCCGCGCCGGTCGCGGGGTCGTCGTCGTCGATGAGCGGCAGCCCGTGGACGCGTGCGGCCGTGCGTCCGCAGGCGAGCGCCCGCACTCGCTGGCCGGGGGCCCGGGCAACCGCGTCGCCGGTGGCCATCACCGCCGCGACGGCCCGCTGGAGGGGGTCGCGCTCGAAGCCGGCGTCCGCGTACACGCCCGGCAGCAGCTGCTGCCAGACCCCGCTCGCGAGCAGGTGGTCCACCTGTCCCGGTGTCTGCACGGCCAGCGCTGCCTGCCGCGTCCAGACGCCCAGGGTCTTCGCCCCTAGCTCGGTCGTCCTCATGCGGCGCAAGGGTCGGCTGGTCAGGGCTGCGAGGCCGGTGCGCACGCCGGTGCCTGTGTCTCGTCGTACCCGCTGTGGATCTCTCTTGGGTGGGGCTGTCACGGGCTCGCCGTGCGCGTCCTCCGGACGGACCCACCCAAGAGAGATCAGCTCGGGGTACGCCGAACAGCCGGTGCGGGCGCAGACTGAGGGCGTGCGGCGCTTCGTGGTTCCCCTCCTGCTGGTGCCGGTGGTGTCGCTGGTGCTGGCGGCGTTCCGGCCGCAGATCCTGACGGCCGGCTTCATGTCGTGGCGCGCCTTCGCGGTCACCGCCGGTGTCGGGGTGGCGGGCCTGCTGGTGCTGGCCGCGCTCTGGCGCCGCTCGCGCCTGCTGGCGGTCTGGACCGCCGACCTCGTCGTGCTCGCGCTCATGGCGTCGGTGGTCTGGCCGGTGTTCCGGGAGCGCACGGTCGACGAGGCCTTCCCCCCGGTCGCGGTCGTGACGCCCTCGGCCTCGTCCTCTCCTGAGGCACCGACGGCCACCGCACGTACGGCGGTCCTGCTGGCGTCAGGCCGCTTGTCCGGCATCGACCACCACGCACAGGGCCGGATCGGGCTGTACGACGTCGGGGGCGAGGTCCGGCTGCGGTTCGAGAGCGTGGACATCGAGGGCACCCCGACGCCGTCCGTCCACCTCGTGTCCCAGGGCAAGCGGACACCGGGTGGCGGGACGCGGCTGGGCGGGCTCAAGGGCGAGAAGGGCTCGTTCAGCTACGCCGTACCGGTTGGCCTGGACGTGACGCAGCAGTGGTCTGTCCTGGTCTGGTGCGACCGGTACGCAGTGCCGATCGCCGCGAGCGACCTGCGCGCCTGACGCGCACCTGATCTGATGGGGGGGTGATCGAGACCGAGCGGTTGACCCTGCACCCCCTGCCGGCGGTGCTCGTCGCCCGGTTGGTGGAGGGCGACGTGGCGGCGGCGCAGGCGCTAGCGCTGCCGTACGAGATCACCGAGGAGACGTTCGCGGACGACGCCGGCGTGCTCGCCCGCCGGCACACGCAGCTGACCGCCGACCCGACGCAGGAGCCGTGGCTGCTGCACGCCGCGGTGCTGCGCGGCAGCCGTCAGGTGGCGGGGCGGATCGGCTTCCACGCGCCACCGGACGAGCACGGGGTCGTCGAGGTGGGGTACAGCGTCGCGCCGAACCACCGCAAGCAGGGACTCGCCACCGAGATGGTGGCCGGGATGCTCGGCTGGGCCGCCGAGCAAGGAGCCGTCGCCTGCCTCGCGAGCGTGTCGCCGGACAACGTCGCGTCGCTGGCGACGGTGAAGCGACTCGGCTTCGTGAAGGTGGGCGAGCAGATCGATGAGGAGGACGGTCTGGAGTGGGTTCACCGCCGGGACCTCCGCTAGGCTCTTGCGCCGACGGCTCTCGGGCCGCCAGGAGGCTTCGCCTAGTCCGGTCTATGGCGCCGCACTGCTAATGCGGTTTGGGTCTCAAGCCCATCCGGGGTTCAAATCCCCGAGCCTCCGCCACGCACGCCCCCCGTCAGGGCGCGCGCCCGAGGCCTGCGCTGCGGGCCCGCAGCATCGCCTCCGCCCGGTCGCTGACGCCCAAGGCCGCGTAGAGGGTCGACAGGCGGTTGCGCACCGTCTTCGGGGCCAACCCGAGGCGGGCGGCGATCGTCGCTGTCGGCAGTCCTTGCGCGAGCAGCTCGAGCAGCTCGCGGTCACGGGAGCCGAGACCGGGCAGGTCCTCACCGCCCTCGAGATGCGCACGGACCGGCGCCACGGCACCGGCTCCCACCACCATCCCGCCGCGAGCGACCTGCCGCACTGCCGCGAGGACGTCCTCAGGCTCGGCGTCCTTCAGCACGTACCCGGCGGCGCCCGCGGTCAGGCCACGAAGCACCGCATCCTGCCCCGCGTGCATCGTCAGCAGCAGCACGCGCAGGTCCGGCCACCGCGCCATGAGGCGGCGGGTCAGCTCGACCCCGTCGGTGTCCGGGAGCCGCAGGTCGACGACCGCCACGTCGGCGCGCACGGTGGCGGCGCGTTCCAGTGCCTCGGCCCCGGTGCGGGCGACCGCGACCACCTCTGCCCACTCCTCACCTGCGAGCAGGGTCGCCATCCCGTCAAGGAACACCGGGTGATCATCGACCAGCAGCAGTCGCACGGCGCTCACAGCGGCATCCTCGCCCTCAGGGTCGTCCCACCACCGGTGCGCCCGCTCAGCTGCAGCTCCCCGCCCAGGGCCGTGGTCCTCTCATCCATCGACCTCAGGCCCAGCCCCTGCCGGGGGCCGTCGGGCACCGGCCCTCGCCCGTCGTCCCGGACCTCGAGGACGAGCTCGCTCCCGTCGCGCACCAGCCGGACCACTGCCTGCCGGGCACCCGCGTGCTTCACGACGTTGGTGAGCGCCTCCCCGACCACGCGGTACGCCGCCACCCGGACCGCTTCCGGGAGGGGCGGGAGCTGCTCGGGGACCTCGACCGACAGGTGCAGCCCGGTGTCGACGGTGGCCGACGCCCAGCCCTCGACGAGCTCTCGTACCGACTGCTCGAGGTCGGCGACCGGCACGTCCTCGGGCTCGAGCTCGTCCACGAGCCGGCGGACCTCCCGGCGGCACTCGGCGACGGCCGAGCTGACCGCGCCGAGCCGCGGGTCGTCCGGGTGGCGCCGACGGGCGGCATCCGCGTGCAACCCCAGCCCGGCGAGAAGCGGCCCGACCGAGTCGTGCAGGTCGGCACGCAGCCTGCGTCGCTCGTCGAGGCGTTGCGCGACCGCGTCCCCTCGCGCCAGCTCCAGCTCGTGGGTGAGCACGGCGGCTCGGGCGAGCTGGGCGACCGGCGTGCTGAGGAGCTCGAGCAGCTCCAGGTCCCTGCGGTTGAAGGGCTCTTCGGCCCGGCGCGGTGCGACGACGAGCGCGCCCAGCGGTTGTGAGCCCGCGACGAGCGGGACGACGCAGGTCCCGTCCCCCGGATCTTCCGGGGGTGGTCCGAGGACGACGATCGCGTGGGGGCTGCGCACCGCTAGGGCCACCGCTTCAGCCGCTGCGGCCAGCGCCTCCGCCACCTCGTCGACGGTGTCCAGCGAGCGCCCGAGGCGCCCCATGGCCGCACCAGGACGAGCCGTGCCGTAGAGCCGGACGAGACCGGCGTCGCGCATCCGTACGTAGAAGGGGAGCAGGGCCAGGGCGAGCAACCCCGTCACCACGGCCGCCGCCGCACCGCTGTCCGGCAGCTCGGTCCGTCCCACTGTCCAGCGTGCGAGCAGGTAGCCGCCGACGAGCACGCCTGTCGTCGTGATGAGCAGTCCGGCGCGGAGCAAGGCCGGCTCCAGGGAGGGCACGGAGGGCGTCAGGAGTAGCCACACCAGTGCGACGGGCGCTGCGGCGAGCAGGCCCAACGCCAGGTACGTCCACAGTGCCCTGTCCGCGACGGCCAGCACCGCCATGACCGGAGCGGTCGTCAGGAGCCCCAGCAGCAGCCAGCCGGCGCGCTGCCTCGGAGCCCCCACGCTGTGGCGCCAGAGGCTTGCCAGCCGCACGAGCGCGGACACCCCGAGGGGAACGAGCGCCCAGAGGGCCACCCGCTCCGCGCCGTCAAGTCCGGCGTCGAGGACGTCGGGCTGCCGGTCGCTTCGCAGCAGGTACGTGGCTACGCCCGCCGTGGCCACCGCGAGGGCAGCGAGCCCCGTGACCGTCCCCCAGCGGTCTCGCGGCCACCCGCCGGGTACGACGAGGGGCAGGCCCACCAAGGCCAGCGCTGCACCCGCGACCACGAGGTGGGGCGCCTCGAGCGCCGCCCGGGCCGCGCTGGGCTTTGCACCTTCGGCGCTGGCCGCGACGACGAGGGCGACCACCGGGAGCAGCCCGGGCACGGTGAGGAGCAGGCCGACCGGGTCATGAGGCCGCGCGTCCAGGAGCACGGCCGCGGCCAATGGGCTGACCAGAGCTGCGGCGAGGACCAGCACCTGCAGGTCCGTGCCGGTCGCGTTCTCACTCGCGAGCAGCCCCAGGCTGGCGAGCCCCGAGCACAGGACTGTGACGGGGACCAGGGCGGAGCGCGACACAGGGAGCAGCGGTGTGGTTGCCCCTGACGCGGTCATGCGGGGACAGTAGGGCCGCTCAGGGGCGATCGTCAGCGAACCGGGCACGCCGGGACGCGGCTCGGGACAGGTGTCCCTGGCGCGCGGGACGTCGCAACGACGACGGTCGTGACGACCGGCGGACGGACCGCCGGGAGGAGGGGGACCACCATGACGCAGCAGCTCCAGGAGCGAAGCACAGGCAGCGCGATCGGCGAGGCGTTCTACCGGCCGTGGCTGACGTGGTCGGGAGGGCTCCTGGTGCTCACCGCGGTGGGCCAGGTCATCGCCTCGCGCAACGACGATGACCTGGAGGTCCGTGAGTCCTGGCTCTCCGACTCGGTCTTCGTCGTCGTCGCGACCGTGGTCTTCGGCGCGATCGCCCTGCTTTTCGCGCGCCGTGCGCTCGCCGGGGACGAGAGGCGTCAGGAACGCACCGTGATCGGCTTGACCGTGTACGCCGTCGTCCTCGGCGTCGTGGGCTGGTTCACCGCAGCACCACACGCGGCAGGGCTCGCGGCGGTCCTCCTTGCCCGCGCGACCGGGGCCGGCCAGCGGTCGGCAGGCGCCAAGGCCGCAACGGTGATCAGCCTGGTTGTGGTCGTCGGGCTCACGGTGTTCTGCTGGAGCGCCCTGATCGCCGAGGACCTGCTCTAGCGACGGCCGACCGGAGGGCGCCCCGCGCGGGGCGCCCTTTGGCGTTTCTCGGTGGTCCCCTCGAGGCGTGGGACCTAGCGTTCGGCGCGTGATCCGGGTGATGGAGGAGCGGCACGTCCCCCGAGCAGCTTCGCTGCTCGTAGGGCGGCACACGCGCCACAGGGAGCAGTCGCGGCTCCTGGTACGGCTGGACGAGGCCACCGCGGAGGCGGAGGTGTCCGCGCTCCTCGCGCTCGACGGCGCAGCCGGCTGGGTCGCGGAGCACGCCGGAGAGGTCGTGGGCTACCTCATCGCGAACAGCCACCAGCCCCAGTGGTTCGGTCCGAACGCGTTCGTCCAGGCGGCGGGGTGGGCCGGCGCCCACCTCCGCGAGCTGTACGCCGAGGCTGCCGCGCAGTGGCATGCCGACGGCCGGCTCGGGCACTACGTCCTGGCGCCGGCGTCGCAGGTCGAGCCGTGGTTCCACCTCGGGTTCGGCGTGCAGCACGTCCACGCGGCGATGCCCGCCGTACCTCGTCCTGCGGACGGGCGGGTGCGGCCGGCCTCACCAGCCGACCTCCCGGCGCTGCCGGCTGTCGACCGGGCGCTGGACGCGGTGCTGCAGCGGAGCCCGGTGTTCTCCGGCATCAGCAGCGAGAGCGACGAGGAGCTGCTCGCGGGCTGGGAGGAGGCACTGGGCAAGTACGCGGTCTTCGTGGCGGAGCTGGACGGCGCCGTCGTCGGCGCGGCGATCGGCGGTGACGTCGGGCCGGACTCCGCCAACGCCGGGATCATCAAGCCCCAAGGGGCCGGCTTCTTCGCCTTCGCAGCCGTGCTCCCGGAGGCGCGCGGACTCGGTCTCGGGCGCGCGCTCGGCGACACCGTGGTCACGTGGGCGGTCGAGGCGGGGCACCCGACGATCTGCACCGACTGGCGATCGGGCAACCTCGGCGCGGCCCGCACCTGGCCCTCGTTGGGGTACGAACCCACCTTTCTCCGGCTGCACCGCCAGCTCGCCGACTGACTCGTCCCCAGCCGCCCGGCGTGGAGGCTGGGGGATGTCGCACCACCCACCTACCGTCGGGCCATGCGGCTGCTGCACACCTCGGACTGGCACCTGGGCCGGTCGCTGCACCGCGAGGACCTGCGCGACGCGCAGGCCGCGTTCGTCGACCACCTCGTCGAGACCGTGCGCGAGGAGCAGGTGGACGCGGTGCTCGTCGCCGGTGACGTCTACGACCGCGCCGTGCCCAGCCTCGACGCCGTTCAGCTGTGCGAGGAGGCGCTGACCAGGCTGCGCGAGACCGGCGCGCACGTCGTGGTCATCAGCGGCAACCACGACAGTGCCCGCCGTCTCGGCTTCGGGTCCCGGCTGCTCGACAGCAGCGGCGTCTTCCTGCGCACGCAGCCCACGCTCGAGCCCGTCCTCCTCGGCGACGTCCCGGTCTACGCCGTGCCCTACCTCGACCCGGGGCCGCTCACCGACCACCTCCGCGAGGTCGCGGCCGTGGCTCCGCCGTACGCGGTGGTGATGGCGCACGGCTGGGTCGCGGGCGGTGCCGCCAGCGACAGCGAGCGCGACATCACCGTCGGCGGGGTCGGCGCGATCGCGCCGTCGCTGCTCGACGGCTTCGCCTACTCCGCGCTCGGTCACCTGCACGGCCCGCAGGTGATCGCAGAGGGCGTGCGCTACAGCGGCTCCCCGCTGGCCTACTCCTTCTCCGAAGCCGGCCACCGCAAGGGCTCCTGGCTCGTCCAGACAGGTACGACGGGCCTGCAGCACGTGGAGTTCGTGCCCGCCCCGGTGCCGCGGCGGCTGTCGTCGTTGCGGGGTGAGCTGGCGCAGCTGCTGCTCGACCCCGCGCTCAGCGGCCAGGAGCACGACTGGCTGACCGTCACGCTCACCGACGCCGCGCGGCCCGAGGAGGCGATGGCCCGGCTGCGGATCCGCTTCCCGCACGTGCTCGTCCTGGCCCACGAGCCCGCAGGTGTGGTCCGCTCGGAGGAGACCTACGCCGCCCGCGTCACCGGCCGCACCGACCTGCAGGTCTCCACGGCCTTCGTGGAGCACGTCCGCGGCACCGTCGCGGACGAGGCGGAGCAGGTGCTGCTCGCCGAGGCGCTCGAGTCGGTGCGGCCGGTGACCCAGTGAGGCCGCACGCCCTGCGGCTCACGGCCTTCGGGGCGTTCGCCACGACCGTCGACGTCGACCTCGACCGGCTGGCGGAGGCGGGGCTGTTCCTGCTGCACGGGCCGACCGGTGCCGGCAAGACCACGCTGCTCGACGGGCTGGGATTCGCCCTGTTCGGACGCGTGCCTGGCGCCCGCCAGGGCGCGAAGCGGCTGCGCTCCGATCACGCGGAGGATGCTCTGCGCACCGAGGTGCAGGCCGAGGTCTCCTTCGGCACCAGGCGGTTTCGCGTCACCCGCAGCCCTGAGCAGGTCCGCGCCAAGCGCCGCGGCACCGGCACGACCACCGAGCCGGCCAAGGTCTGCCTGGAGGAGCTGGTCGACGGCGCCTGGTCCACCCGCTCCACCCGCGTCGGCGAGGCCGACCAGGAGATCGCCGACCTGGTGGGCATGTCGGCCGAGCAGTTCTTCCAGGTCGTGCTGCTGCCGCAGGGCGAGTTCGCGCAGTTCCTGCGCGCCGACTCGGTCAAGCGCGCCGAGGTGCTCCAGAAGCTGTTCGCGACCGAGCGCTTCCGCGACGCCGAGCAGTGGCTGGCAGCCCGCCGTCGCACCTGCGCCGAGGCGGTCGCCGCAGCCCAGGACCAGGTCGACCTGCTCGTCGCCCGCGTCGCGGAGGCGGCCGGCGCCGAGCCCGCCGAGACCGAGCCCGCCGAGACCGAGCCGGTCACCTGGGCTGAGGCGTTGCTCGCGGCGGGACAGCGAGAGGAAGCCCGTGTGGCTCAGGCGGTCTCGACCGCGACAGCCGCCCGGGACGGGGCGCGCACCGAGCTGGAGGAGGCGCAGGACCTCGCCGAGCGCCAGCGCCGCAGGACTGTCGCCTTGCAGCGCCGGGAGCACCTGGAGCTGGCACGGCCCTCACTGGTCGCGCTCCAGCAGGAGGCCGACGCGGCCGCCCGCGCCGCCGAGGTGGCGGGAGCGCTCGGTGAGGTCGTCACCCGCCGCACCCGGCGTGACGTCGCGCTCTCCGCGGAGGCTGTGGCGCGCTCCGGGCTGCTCGCCGTAGGACTCGCCGCCGACCTCGACGAGCCGGAGCTGACGGGCCTGGTCAGTGCGTGCCGCGAGCGCTCCGGCCGGTTGGAGGCGCTGCGTGCCGTCGAGGGGTCGCTGCTGGAGGAGCTCGCGGCCGTGGCCGCTGCTCGTGACGAGCAGGCCCGCGCCCTCACCGAGGTCGCCGAGCTGGAGGTCGAGCTCGCGAGCCTGCCGTTGCGTGCCGAGCAGGCGAGCACCCTCATGCGCAGCGGGCGGGAGGCGGCCGAGCTCCGGCCGGCGCTCGTCGCCGAGCAGCGGCGGCTGGAGGCGCTGCGCCCCGACGTGGTCTCGCTCGTGCAGGTCGAGACCCGGCTGCTGCACCGGATCGAGGAGCACCTCGCGGCCCGTCAGGCGCACGTGTCGCTGCTCGAGAAGGCCAACGACCTGCGTACGGCGAGCATCAACACGATGGTCGCCCGGCTGGCCTTCGCCTTGCAGGACCACACCCCCTGCCCCGTGTGCGGCGCGCTGGAGCACCCCGACCCCTCGGCACTGCGTGACGAGGGCGTGAGCACCGAGGACGAGGACGCCGCCCGTCGCGCCGCTGACGACGCCGCGCTGGTGGTGGCCGAGGTGGACGCGGCGCTCGCCGCCGATCGAGCCACCGCCGCGAGCCTGCGCGAGCGGGTGGACGGACTCACCCCCGCCGGCGTCGACGTGCAGCTGTCGGAGCTCGCGGTGGAGCTCGCCGTCCTCGACGTCGCCGCGTCCGAGGGACGGCGCGCCGAGCTCGACGCGGCAGGCGTGGAGGAGGCGACCCGCACCGCGCTGTCGGCGCACGTGGCCGCGAGCGCGCGGGTCGAGGCCTCCGAGCGGGCGGCCGAGGGAGCCGGGCGGCGTGCCCTGGCCGCCGAGGCGCAGCTGCGTGATGCGCTCGGAGGTGCCGCGACGCTCGACGAGGCCGTCGCGGCTGCGGCCGCGCAGAGCACGGCGGCGCAGGCAGCGCTGACGGCGACCCAGGCGCTCGTCACGGCACAGCAGGAGCTCGACGCGGCTCAGCGCGCGGCGGAGAGCACCTGCCTGGCCAAGGGGTTCGCCTCACCGGACGACGCGCGGGAGGCCGCACGTCCCGAGCCCTGGCGTGCCGGTACGGCGACACACCTGCGCTCGGCCGCCGACACGGAGGCTGCGGTGCTGGCCGAGCTCGCCGACCCCGCGCTCGACGTGCCGCTCGACCCGCCGGCCCCGGTCGAGGCGCGCGTCGAGGAGCTCGTGGCTGCGGACCTCGGACTCAGCGAGGTCACGGCGGAGCACGCCAAGGCGATGTCCCGCCGTACCGCTCTTGAGCGCCTGGTGCCGTCACTGGTCGGTGCCGTCGCCGTCCTCAGCCCACTGACGGAGACGGCCACCGCCGTGCGGCGGCTGGCCGACCTGTGTGCCGGACAAGGGCAGAACGCGCTGCGCATGACGCTGTCGGCCTTCGTGCTCGCGGCCCGGCTGGAGGAGGTCGCCGAGGCGGCGAGCGTGCGGCTGCGGCGGATGACGCAGGGGAGGTACGAGCTGGTGCACACCGACGGGGCGGCGCGGGGCGGGGTGCGTGCCGGCCTGGGCCTGCTCGCGCGCGACGCCTGGTCGGGGCAGGACCGGGACACCGCCACGCTGTCGGGGGGCGAGACCTTCCTCGCCTCCCTCGCCCTGGCTCTCGGGCTGGCCGACGTCGTCATGGCGGAGGCGGGCGGCGCGCGGATCGAGGCGCTGTTCGTCGACGAGGGGTTCGGCACGCTCGACGAGGAGACCCTCGACGAGGTCATGGACGTGCTCGACGGGTTGCGCGAGGGCGGCCGCGTCGTGGGGCTGGTCAGCCACGTGACGGAGCTGCGCCAGCGGATCCCTGCCCAGGTCGAGGTGCGCAGGACCCGGACCGGCAGCGACGTCGTGCTGCACGGCTGCTGAGCGTCCGCCCGGCCGGGCTGACCCGCTCGGTCGAGCGGAAGATAGTCATTCCTGGCCATTCACTCTGTGCGACCGGTGCGCGACAAATGTCGTATTAGTCCACCAGGGGGCGCACCATGAACCGGACCACTCAGCACTCGTCGGAAGCAGCCGAGCTGCTCGAGGGGCTGCAGGACCTCGTCCTGACTGCCGAAGCGCACGCGCCCTCCGCCCAGCCGGCCCGGCTCGAGCGCGCCGTCCGCCGCTGGAGCCAGGGCGTGGCGTCACCCTCCGACGCGGTCGTCGTCGTCGCGATGGCGCTGCGCGAGAGCGCCGGCTCCCCCCGGCAGCTGGAGCTCCTCGAGCAGGTCGCCGTGCTGGCAGTCGCCGCGATCGCTGAGCGCCAGGTCACGGAGGCGCTCGTCGACCCGCTCACCGGGCTCGCCACCCGGTCCCGCATGCAGGACGAGGGTGAGCACCTGCTGGCCGTGAGCCGGCGCACCGGCAGCCCGATGACAGCGGTCGTGCTGGACGTCGACGGCCTCAAGCTCATCAACGACGTGCAGGGCCACGCGGCAGGCGACGCCGCGATCGCCGAGGTGGGCCGCGCCGTGCGCGAGCACCTGCGTCGGGCCGACCGCGCCTTCCGCTGGGGCGGCGACGAGTTCGTGCTGTTCCTGTCCGGGACCACGACGCAGGAGGCACGGGTCGTGGTGGACCGCATCCAGCGCAGCTGCGCGACCCCGACCTCGGTGGGCATCGCGACGCACGACCTGCATGACGGCGACGGCGACGTCGCGGCCTGGCTCGCTGCTGCCGACGCCGACCTCTACGGCCGCCGTAGTGCGGTGCGAGCCGTGCTGGCACCGCCGCCCGCGCGACGCCGCAGGCCCCTCCTGGCCGGAGCCCGCTCCGCCATCCTGCTCGGCACGCTCGCCCTGGGCGCCGCGCTCCTGGGTTGGACCGGTGCCACCCTCACGGCGGGTTCGGGCACGGCAGTCACCGCCGGGCCCGCTGTCGTCGTGCCCCCCGCGGCTCCCCTGCCCTCGGTGGTGCGTGCACCGGACGCGTCTGCGCGGGTCGCCACCCCGGTGACATCGGCCCCGAGCCGGGTGGTCACCGTGGTCCGCTCCGTCAGCCGTCCCGCACCTGCTGGCGCGGCGGCCGTGGTGCCCGCCGAGGTGCCCGCCGCCGCTGTCCCGCTGCCGAGCGACGAGCTCCCGGTGTCGCCGCCCGACGCGCCCGGGGTCCTCGGACTCGTCGGCGGCCTGGTGGACCGCGTGGGCGGGCTGCTCTCCTTCTCCTGAGCGGAGCAGCAGCGTCCCTGGGACACTGCGGTCATGGACCTGCAGGCGCTCCAGGAGGCCGGGCTCTACGACCCGGCCGATGAGAGTGCTGACGCGCGGCTCGAGCTGCTCGAGTTCCTCGACTCCGAGGGCTGCACGCTGGAGGAGATGCAGGTCGCAGCCACCCGTGGCCGACTCTTCGCGCTGGCCGGCGACCGTCGGATCCGGCCGCTCGTCGGACTGCTGAGCCTGAAGGAGGCGGGGGAGCGCCTCGAGGCAGACCCCGCTCACCTGCAACGGGTCTGGCGGACCCTGGGCCTGCCCTCGGCCGACACGGACGCACCGCTGCTCACCGATGGCGACGTCGAGGCGCTGCAGACCTACCTCGACGTCCGCGCCTTCCTCGGTGAGGAGACGGCGCTCGGCGTCGCACGGGTCATCGGGGCGGCGCTCGCCAGGGTGTCGGAGGCGGAGTCCTCGGCGATGCGCGTCGGCATGGAGGTGATCGACCTGGCTCGCTCCAGCAGCGAGGTCGAGACCGCGAGGGCCTTCTCGGCCGTGAGCCGGCTGGTCCCGCGGATCGGGCAGATGCTCGACGCCGTGCACCGCCAGCACCTCGAGGCGACGCGGGTGCACTTCGAGGGCATCGACGTCGGCGACCGCGCGGCGTTCCGGTGCGGCGTCGGCTTCGCGGACCTGTCCGGCTTCACGCACCTGTCGCACCACCTCGAGCTGGCCGAGCTGTCGCAGGTGCTCACCATCTTCGAGGAGCAGACGACGGACACCGTGCAGGCGCACGGCGGCCGCATCGTGAAGTTCCTCGGCGACGCGGTCATGTGGGTCTCCGCCGTGCCGGGCGACCTGGCGCGCATCGCCTACGACCTCGTCACCCACCCGCGGGCGGCCATGGAGGGCATCGACGTGCGAGCGGGCGTCGCCTACGGCCTGGTGCTCGCGCAGGACGGCGACTACTTCGGTACGCCGGTCAACCTCGCGTCGCGGCTGGTGGCCCGTGCCGAGCCGGGGGAGGTGCTCACGGCCGGGGACCTGGTGGACGTCCTCGGCGTCGAGTGGTCCGCCGTACCGGGAGAGGAAGCGACCCTGAGGGGCTTCCACGACGCCGTACCGGTCTTCACGCTGACGCCTGCCTGAGCAGGAGAAGATCATCCGACGGCGAAGCAGCACCCATGCGACTCAGCGTGCGTGTGCTCGTTCTCGGTGCGTTGGTCCTCGGGCTCGTCGGCGCCGCCCCGTCGGGTGCCGCCCCGACAGGCGCCTCCCCGGTCGGCACGCTGCGGGGACCCGCGGGGACCTGGGTCGGGGTCACCGTGCTGCACGAGGTCGTGCTCGGTGCGCAGCTGCCGGAGGTCAAGGAGCTGACAGCGACGCGGGGCGGGTTCGTCGGCTTCGCCCTGGTGAGCAGCGCCCAGTCCGAGGCCCTCACCTACGTCACGGGCAACCACCCTCAGCGTGGCTGCACGTGGGGCGCCGGCTGCGACAGCTGGGACTGGCCGAACGCGAACGGCATGATGCGGCAGGAGGACGGCTCGCACGTCGTCCCTGCGGGCAGGTACCGCTTCGTGCTGCTCGGCACGCCCGGCGCCACTGTCTCGTTGAAGAGCACCTTCTCGTTCCTGTCGAGGGTGCGTACGACAGCAGTACGCGGGCGCATGGTCGCTCAGGACCTGGTCTCGACCATCCCTCCGGTGGGTGACCAGCAACCGCACGCGGACGGCGCCGCCTCCTACGAGGGCAGCAGTGCATCCGTGACCGGTGTGGTCTTCCGGCTCGACACAGACCTCGCCAAGGAGGCGTCCGCGGACCTGTGCGTCGGTGGCAGCACCTTGTCCGGTCCGCTCGTGCAGATCTGCGACATGAGCAACGGCGGCGCGAGCGAGGGCGCGGGCGTCCTCTACTACGACTGCAGCCAGCCGGTGCCCGGAGTGCTGTGCCTGCCCGCCTCCACCACGCCCGACTCGGTGACGCACGGGTTGGCTGCGCTTGTGCGCGGCGGCGCGCGGGCCTCCTTCGACCTGTCGGTGAAGGCAGGGCGGTCGCGCACCTACGGCTGGGCGTTCAGCTTCCGCTTCTAGGCCGCGAGCGGCAGGGTCACGCGGAAGGTCGCACCACCGCCGGGGGTGTCGAGGACTTCGACGGTGCCTCGGTGCGCCGCCACGAGCGCCGCCACGATCGACAGCCCGAGCCCGGCGCCGCCGGAGGCGCGGGTGCGCGAGGTGTCGGCCCGGAAGAACCGCTCGAAGACCCGTGGCCGGTCCGCGACGGGGATGCCGGGGCCCTTGTCCTCGACCTCCAGGACCGCGTTGCCCGTCGCGGTGGACAGCCGGACGGTGACCGGGGTGCTGGTGTGCGTGAGGGCGTTGCCGACGAGGTTGCCGAGCACCTGGCGCAGCCGGGCGGCGTCACCGGAGACGACGGGTGCGGCCCCGGCCGCGACGACCTCCAGCTCGACCGCACGACCGGGGTCGACGGCTCGCGCGTCCTGCACTGCGTCGCGGGCGAGCTCGAGCAGGTCCACGGGCACGTGCTCGAGCGGTCGTTGCTGGTCGAGCCGGGCGAGCAGCAGCAGGTCCTCGACGAGCAGACCCATCCGCGCCGCCTCGGACTCGACGCGGTTCATCGCGCGGTCGACGTCGGTCTGCGAGGGCAGCGCACCCTGGCGGTACAGCTCGGCGAACCCGCGGATGCTCGTCAGCGGCGTGCGCAGCTCGTGCGAGGCGTCGCCGACGAAGCGGCGCATGCGCTCCTCCGACGTGCGGGCCTCGGCCTCGGAGGCGGCCCGCTCGGCGAACGCCTCCTCGACCTGGGCGACCATGGTGTTGAAGCTCAGTGACAGCGACCCGATCTCTGTGCCGGGGTCGCCCGCGGGCACCCGCCGGCTGAGGTCGCCGGCCGCCACGGCCTCGGCCGCCCGCTCCACCTCGACGAGCGGCTTCAGCGACCGCCGTACGACGAGGAAGGCGCCGGCGCCGAGCAGCACCAGCACGAGCAGCCCGACGACGAGCTCGATGCGGGCGAGTCGGGAGACGGTCCGCTGCACCTCGTCAAGGGGTACGGCGACGACCAGCACGTCGTTGTTCACGTTCAGCGCGGCGACGACGCGCCACCTGACCGAGCCCGACTGGGAGCCGACGGTGAACGGCTCGCGGTCCAGGCGCGGGCGCGCCGGCAGGTCGGGTGGCGAGACCCCGGCTGGGAGGGGGCAGCTGGCCCCGCCGACCTCGACGTAGATGCTGCCGAAGGACTGCGGTCGCGGAGGGCCGACACCGGCGTCGCAGTTGAGCTGACGCGCCAGCTGGGCCGGCGAGCGCAGCGAGTCCTGCAGCTGGTCGTCGACGCGGTCCTGCAGGTAGCCGTGCAGGGAGCGCGTCGCGGCCAGGCCACTGACCGTGAGGCCCAGCGCGGACAGGCTCACGACCACCACCACGAGGGTGACGCGGAGCGGAAGCGCTCTCATCCCCGCGGCACGCGCAGGACGTAGCCGACGCCGCGCAGGGTGTGCAGCAGCCGGGGCTCGGTGGTGTCGACCTTGCGTCGCAGGTACGACACATAGGACTCGACGACGTTCGCGTCGCCGCCGAAGTCGTAGTTCCAGACGTGGTCGAGGATCTGCGCCTTGCTCAGCACCCGGCCGGCGTTCTGCATGAAGTAGCGCAGCAGCTTGAACTCCGTGGGGCTGAGCTGGACGAGCTGGCCGTCCTTCCAGACCTCGTGGGTGTCCTCGTCGAGCTCGATGTCGGCGAAGGACAGGTGACTGGCCGCTTGCGGGCTGCTCGCCGTACGCCGGAGCACCGCGCGGATGCGCGCCACGACCTCCTCGAGGGAGAACGGCTTGGTCACGTAGTCGTCGCCGCCGAGGGTCAGGCCCTGCACCTTGTCCTCGGTCGCGTCCTTGGCGGTGAGGAAGAGCACGGGGGTGCGGTCGCCCTCCTGGCGCAGCCGCCGCACGACCCCGAAGCCGTCGAGCCCGGGCATCATCACGTCGAGCACGAGCAGGTCGGGGCGGAAGCTCCGTGCGGCGTCCACGGCCTCCAGCCCGCCCCCAGCGGTCTCTACCTCGAACCCGGCGAAGCGCAGGGACGCCGACAGCAGCTCGACGATGTTCGGCTCGTCGTCGACGACGAGCAGACGGGCCTCAGGCATGGGTCCAGCATCGGCGTCGTGCGTGCCCGTTGTCTGCAGACTCGCTGTGAGGTCCCTGTGAGCCTCGTGGAAGGGGTCGGCTGAGAGGATCGGTCGGTGGGGGACACCGCCGACGTCGCACTGCTCGTCGGGTGTGCCCTCGTCCTGGTCTCGGTGTTCGCGGTCCGGCTGTTCAGCCGCACCGGCGTACCTGCCCTGCTGGTCTACCTCGGCGTCGGGCTCGTCTTGGGCGAGGACGGCTTCGGGGTGCAGTTCGAGGACTACCAGCTCACCCAGCAGCTGGGCCTGATCGCGCTCGCCGTGATCCTGGCCGAGGGCGGGCTGACCACCCGGTGGCAGCAGGTCAGGCAGTCGGCGGCACCGGCACTCGTGCTGTCGACGGTCGGCGTCGGCATCAGCGTCGCGGTCGTGAGCGGCACGTGCATCGCGGTCCTCGGGACCGAGCCGAGGACGGCCCTCCTCCTCGGGGCGGCCGTCGCGTCCACGGACGCGGCCGCGGTCTTCTCGGTCCTGCGACGCCTACCGCTCAAGGGCCGGCTGCGCTCGCTGCTGGAGGCTGAGTCCGGCCTCAACGACGCCCCGACCGTCGTCCTCGTCACGCTGGCCTCGTCGGACCACTGGGGCGACACCCCGTGGTGGGAGTGGTCCGGCCTGGTCGCCTACGAGCTGGCCGGGGGGCTGCTCGTCGGGCTCGCCGTCGGGTTCGCCGGACGGTGGTCGCTGGGTCGGCTCGCCCTCCCGAGCGCCGGTCTCTACCCGCTCGCGACCGTGGCTCTCGTGCTGCTGTCCTACGGCCTCGCGGGCACCCTGCACGCCAGCGGCTTCCTCGCGGTCTACGTCTCCGGTGTCGTCGTCGGCTCCACGCGGCTGCCCCACCGACGGGCCGTCCTCGGCTTCGCCACCAGCCTCGCCCTGCTCGCCGAGCTCGGCCTGTTCGTGCTGCTCGGGCTGCTCGCCTCTCCGTCACGTCTGCTGGACGCCGTACCCGTCGCCCTTCTCGTGGGAGCGGCTGTGCTGCTGCTGGCGCGGCCGCTGGCCGTGGTCGTCTCGACGGCTCCGTTCGGGCTGACGTGGCGCGAGCAGGCGTTCCTGTCGTGGTCAGGGCTGCGCGGTGCGGTCCCCATCGTGCTGGCCATCGTGCCGGTCTCCGAGGGCGTGCCGGGCGCGACGGACGTGCTCGACGCGGTCTTCGTGCTGGTGGTGGTCTACACGCTGCTGCAGGGCCCGACCCTGCCGTGGGTCGGGCGGCGGCTCGGTGTGGTCGAGGACCTGGAGGCGCGCGACCTGGAGGTGGAGGCGGCGCCCCTCGAGGCGGTGGGTGCCGACCTGCTGCAGGTCACCGTGCGTCCCGGCTCGCACCTGCACGGGGTGTATGTCGACGAGCTCCGCCTGCCGCAGGGAGCCGTGCTCTCCCTCGTGGTCCGCGCCGGCGTCGGCACGGTCCCCACGCGCGACACGATCCTGCAGCGTGGCGACCAGCTGCTCGTCGTCGCCACCACCGCGTCACGGTCCCAGGCGGAGGAGCGGCTCCGGATGGTCTCCAAGGACGGCAAGCTCGCCCGTTGGTACGGCGGGCCGGGCGTCCACCACCGCTGACCGGTCAGCTGGCGCGGACCATCGTGAGCAGCTCGTAGGACGCGACGACGACCTCGTCCTGGTCGAAGACCTGCACGTCCCACCGCACCTCGCCCTGCTCGGTCGTCCGCGGGGTCTTCTCCTTGCACGTCAGCGTGACGTGGATGCTGTCCCCCGGCTTCACGGGCTTGGTGAAGCGCAGCCGGTCGAGCCCGGTGTTGGCCAGCACCGGTCCCGGGTCGGGGTCGACGAACAGCCCCGCGGCAAGGGACAGGATCAGGTAGCCGTGCGCCACGATCCCTCCGAACAACGGGTTGGCCCCCGCCGCGACCGGGTCGGTGTGCGCGTAGAACGTGTCGCCCGTGAAGGTCGCGAAGTGGTCGACGTCCTCCTGCGTCACCTCGCGCGACGCGGTCGTGACGCTGTCCCCGATCGCGAGCTCGGCCATCGTCTTGCGGAACGGGTGCACCCCTGCGCGGGTCGCCGCCCCGCGCACGTAGACCCCGGTCACCGCCTGCACCGCCTCCGGCGATCCCTGTACGGCGGTCCGCTGCAGGTGGTGGTGCACGGCCCGCATCCCACCGAGCTCCTCACCGCCACCCGCGCGACCTGGCCCGCCGTGGACGAGGTTGGCCAGGGCGGCGCCGTGCCCGGTCGACTCCGGTGCGGCGGTCGGGTCGAGCACGTGGATGCGGCCGTGGTGGGCCGCCGCGCCGACGACCAGGTCGCGGACGAAGTCGCCGTCGTCGCTCACCACCGTCGCGACCAGCGACCCGCGACCGAGGGCCAGGAGGGCGGGCAGGGAGGCGGGGTCGTCGTACGGCAGGACGCTCGTGACCGGGCCGAAGGCCTCGACCTCGTGCACGGCCGGCGTCAGCGGGTCGTCGTGCCGCAGCACGGTGGGGGTGAGGAAGGACCCGCTGCCGTCACCGGACAGCACCGGCACCCCACCGATCCGCGCGATGCCCTCGCGGACGCGGTCGCCCTGGATCGCGTCCACGAGCGGGCCCATTCGCGTGGCCTCGTCCCGCGGGTCGCCGACGACGGTCTTCTCCAGCGCCGACCGCAGGGCGTCCGACGCCTCGTCGAGCAGGTCCCGCGGCACGAAGGCCCGCCGTACGGCGGTGCACTTCTGGCCCGCCTTCTGGGTGACCTCGCGGGCCACCTCGCGCACCCACAGGTCGAGCAGCTCGGGGGAGCCGAGGACGCAGGCGTTGAGCGAGTCGGCCTCGGCGTTGAACCGCACCGCCCGGTTCACGACGACGGGGTGCGCGCGGAGCGTGGCGGCGGTTGCCGCCGACCCGGTGAAGGCGAGCACGTCCTGGCTGCTGAGCCCATCCAGGACCCCGTCGGTCCCACCGATGAGCAGCTGCAGCGACCCGGGAGGGAGCAGCCCGGACTCCACCATCAGGCGGACGCAGGCCTCGGTGACGTACGCGGTCTGCGGCGCGGGCTTGCAGACCGACGGCATCCCGGCGAGGAACGCGGGGGCGAGCTTCTCGAGCATCCCCCAGACCGGGAAGTTGAAGGCGTTGACCTGCAGCACCGCGCCCTGTCGCGGGGTCATCACGTGCTGGCCGACGAAGGCGCCGGTCTTGCCGAGCGGCTCGATCGGCCCGTCCACGACCAGACTGCCGCCCGGCAGCTCCCGCCGGCCCTTGGAGGCGTAGGACAGCAGCGTCCCCGCACCCCCGTCGATGTCCACGGCCGAGTCGCGCTTCGTCGCCCCGGCCTGCGCGGACAGCTCGTAGAGCACGTCCTTGCGCTCGAGCAGGTAGGTGCCGAGCTGCTTGAGGATCGCCGCCCGCTCGTGGAAGGTCATCGCCCGCAGCGCGCCGCCGTTGTCCCGCGCGTACGCGAGCGCCTCGGCGGCGGGGACGGGCGCGAGCGGGAGCCGGGCCACCTCCGTCCCGGTCGAGGAGTCGAGCACCGGCACGGTCTCGCCGTGCGGCGCCCGCCAGGTCCCCGCCACGTAGCTGTCCATCCGACCCTCCATCGCTCGACGTGCGCCCACCGCGCAGTCAAGATGAGGGAGACAGCGTTGTCATCCCACAGGCAGAGGTGAGCGTGGAGTTCCAGGAGCGCATCGACGCCGACGAGCGGATCGAGCCGCGCGACGAGATGCCCGACGGCTACCGCGCCACGCTCGTGCGGCAGATCGCCCAGCACGCCCACTCGGAGATCATCGGGATGCAGCCCGAGGGCAACTGGATCACCCGGGCGCCGTCGCTGCGCCGCAAGTGCATCCTCGTCGCGAAGGTGCAGGACGAGGCGGGACACGGCCTCTACCTGTACGGCGCGGCGGAGACCCTCGGCGTGGACCGCGACGACCTGCTCGACCAGCTGCACTCGGGCCGGCAGAAGTACTCCACGATCTTCAACTACCACACGACCTCCTGGGCCGACATCGCCGCGATCGGCTGGCTCGTCGACGGCGCCGCGATCATGAACCAGGTGCCGCTGACCCGCTGCTCGTACGGCCCCTACGCCCGAGCCATGGTCCGGATCTGCAAGGAGGAGAGCTTCCACCAGCGGCAGGGCTTCGAGGCGATGACCGTCCTCGCCCGCGGTACGGCGGAGCAGCAGCGCATGGCCCAGGACGCCCTCGACCGGTGGTGGTTCCCCTCGCTGATGATGTTCGGGCCACCCGACTCCGAGAGCGCCCACAGCTCGCAGTCCATGGCCTGGGGGATCAAGCGGTTCAGCAACGACGAGCTGCGCCAGCGGTTCGTCGAGGCGACCGTGCCGCAGGCCGAGTGGCTGGGGCTGCGGGTCCCCGAGGGCGAGCTCGACTGGGACGAGTTCCAGCGCGTGATGCGTGGCGACGGGCCGTGCAACCGGCAGCGGATGGCGTTCCGCCTGAAGGCCCACGAGGACGGCGCCTGGGTGCGCGAGGCGGCCGCCGCGTACGCCGCCAAGCGGGAGGCGGTGGCCTGATGCTCTGGGAGGTCTTCGTCCGTCCACGCCGTGGGCTCTCCCACGTGCACGTCGGCTCGCTGCACGCCGAGGACGCCGAGCTCGCCCTGCGCAACGCCCGCGACCTCTACACGCGGCGCGAGGAGGGCGTGTCGATCTGGTGCGTGCCCTCGGCCGAGCTCGTCGCCTCGTCGCCGGAGGAGAAGGACGCCTTCTTCGACCCCGCCGGTGACAAGCCCTACCGGCACCCGACCTTCTACGACGTCCCCGAGGGCTTGGCGCACCTGTGACCTCACCCCACGAAGCCGCTCGCTCCGCTCACGCCTCCGCGGGGGCCCCGAGGTGACGCCCCTCGAGCTCGCCGACGACTGCCTGGTCCTGGGACAGCGGCTCGCGGAGTGGGCCTCGCGGGCACCGAGCCTCGAGGAGGACGTCGCGCTGCTCAACATCTCGCTCGACCTGCTGGGCGTCGCTCGCACCCTCTACGCCGGCATCGGTGACGAGGACGCGTTGGCCTACCTGCGCCTCGAGCCGGACTTCCGCAACTGCCTGCTCGTCGAGCTGCCCAACGGTGACTTCGGGCAGACGATGTGCAAGCAGCTGCTCTTCAGCGCGTGGCAGGTGCTCGCGTGGGAGTCGCTCCTGTTCTCGCTCGATCCGCTGCTGTCCGGTGTCGCGGCACGCGCGCTGAAGGAGGCGCGCTACCACCTGGACCACGCCTCGTCGTGGGTGATCCGCCTCGGCGATGGCACGCAGGAGTCGCACCAGCGGGCGCAGGCCGGGCTGGAGGAGGTCTGGCCGTACGCGTACGAGCTGTTCGAGAACGACCCCGCCCTGGAGGCGCCCTGGCGTGAGACCGTGCTGCCGGTGCTCGTGACCGCGACCTTGGAGCAGCCCGCTCCGACCTGGCGTCCCAGCGGGGGGCGCCGCGGCGAGCACACCGAGCACCTGGGATACCTGCTCGCGGAGATGCAGTCCCTGCACCGCGCGCACCCAGGAGCGTCCTGGTGACCTTGCTGACGGACGTCGAGGCACTGGTGCGGTCGGTGCCCGACCCGGAGCTGCCGTTCCTCAGCATCGGCGACCTGGGTGTCGTGCGGGGCGTGCTCGCGTACGGCGGGACGGCGCGCGTGCTGATCACCCCGACCTACAGCGGGTGCCCCGCCCTCGACACGATCCGCGAGGACGTCGAGAAGGTGCTGCGCGACAACGGCTTCGACGACGTCGAGGTCGAGACCGTGCTGTCGCCGCCCTGGACCACCGACTGGCTCAGCGAGAAGGGCAAGGCCGCGCTCGCCGAGCACGGCATCGCCCCGCCGGGTCCGGTGCTGGTGCCGCTGAGCGGACCGCTGACGTGCCCGCGGTGCGGGTCACGCGACACCGAGGAGCTGTCCCGCTTCGGTGCCACCGCGTGCAAGGCGCTGCACCGCTGCCGCGCCTGCCGCGAGCCGTTCGAGCACTTCAAGGCGCACTGATGCGCCTGCATGCGACCAGCAAGGCGCACTGAGTTGGCCGACTTCCACCCGCTGCGGGCCGCGGCGGTCGACCAGTTGACCGACGACGCCGTGGCGGTGACCTTCGAGGTGCCGCCCGGGCTCGAGGCGGAGTACGCGTTCCGCGCCGGCCAGCACCTCACCCTGCGCCGCTGGTTCGACGACCAGGAGGTACGGCGGACCTACTCGCTCTGCGCGGCGGTCGGCGGGCCGCTGCGGATCGGGGTGAAGCGCAGCGGTCTGATGTCGGCGTGGCTGTGTGATGAGCTGAAGATCGGCGACGAGCTGGACGTGCTCACCCCGCTGGGCAGCTTCGGGCCACGAGATGCACTGCAGGACAAGCGGTTGGGGCTGCTCGGCGCCGGCTCGGGGATCACGCCCCTGCTGTCCGTCGCTGCCACGGCCCTGGGTGAGGGAGCCGAGGTGCTGCTGCTGCTCGGCAACCGCACCAGTCGCGACGTGATGCTCGTCGAGGACGTGGCTGACCTCAAGGACGTCCACCCCGAGCGGTTCCAGGTGGTGCACGTGCTGAGCCAGGAGCAGCAGGGGTCGGACCTGGTCAGCGGCCGCCTCGAGGGCGACCGCCTGCGGGCCCTCGTCGAGGCCTTCGGCCAGGGCGTGGACGCGTGGTACCTGTGCGGTCCGTTCGCCATGGTGGAAGGGGCGCGCACGGTGCTCGCCGAGGCGGGCGCCGCGTCGGTGCACGTCGAGCTGTTCCACCCCGAGGGGCAGCCCCCACGTCCCGTGGTCCAGCCGCCCCAGGGCACCGCGCTGACCGCCGTACTGGGGGGTCGGACGACGACCACGCACCTCGGGCCGGGGGAGACCGTGCTCGACGGGGTGCTCCGGGTGCGGTCCGACGCGCCGTACGCGTGCAAGGGCGGGGTGTGCGGGACCTGTCGGGCGCGGCTCGTCGAGGGCGAGGTGCAGATGGACGTGAACTACGCCCTGGAGCCCGAGGAGGTCGAGGCCGGGGTGGTCCTCACCTGCCAGTCCAGGCCGACCACGGAGTCGGTTCGCGTCGACTACCTCTAGCTCTGTGTCGATACTCCTGTGTGGACAACTTTGACTGCGAACAAAGGGAAGTCATCGCCTCAGACTGTCAGTGGCAACGCCTAGCGTCTCGGTATGGATGTTGCTGAGCTGTCGAACGATGAGCTCGTCGCCCAGGTGACGACCTGGGCGGGTCGGGTGGCCGCTGGTGAGGCGGAGCTGCTGCGGCTGATCGGTGAGCTGGATGCCCGCGAGGCGTGGGCGGGGCACGGGGTCAGGTCGTGCGCGCACTGGCTGAGCTGGAAGCTCGGGCTGTCCTCGAGCACGGCGTGGGAGCGGATGCGGGTGGCGCGGGCGCTGCGGGATCTGCCGTTGACGGCAGCGACGTTCGGTGAGGGGCAGCTGTCGTACTCCCAGGTGCGGGCCATCACTCGGATCGCGACCGCCGCGACCGAGCACCGCTGGGTGGAGCTGGCGCGGCACAGCACCGGCTCGCAGCTGGACCGGGCGGCCACGGCCGCTGCCCGCGCGGTCGCCGCGGACGCCGGATCGCAGGATCCGAATGCTCGACCGGAGAAGCCGGCTTCGCAGGTCAGGTGGGACGACGACGGTGACCTGGTGCTGACCTTGCGGATCCCAGCGCACCTCGCCCCCGCCGTGCTGGCCGCGCTCGAGCAGCACCAGGCCGCGGAGCAGACCGAGCGTGAGGCGCGCCTGGCCGGGCTGGCCGTCGAGGTCGCGACCTGCGTGCCGGCACCGGACTCTCCCGCGGGAGAGTCGGTGCTGCCCGATCCCGCGCAGTACCCCGACCCGCCGTACCCCGATGTGGAGCGGTGCCGGCCAGGGCCCGCGCTGGATCAGGCTGTCGCGACGTGGTGGGTGGAGCACGAGCGGCTGAGCGTGCTGCGCAACGCGGCCCGGGAGCAGCAGGAGCAGCTGCACGCCGAGGCCGCGGCCCGGCACCTGCCCACCGGTCGGGCGACGCTGGCCGACGGGCTCACCCGCGCCCTGCTCCGTCCGCAGGACGGCCCGCCGGTGAAGCTGCAGCTGCTCATCGACCCGGTCAGCGGCTGGGCCCGTACTCGCCGCGACGACCTGCTGGCCCCCAGCACGCTCACAGCGCTGCTGCGCACCCTGCCCGGCGCGCACCGGCCGCCGCGGGTCCGGCCGCTGCACGCCGGCGACCTGCGGCGCCACGACCTCGGTCGGCGCGCACGCGTCGTCAGCCCCGCCTTGCGTGCGCTGCTCGGTCAGCTCGACGGCGAGCGGTGCCGTTTCCCGGGCTGTGACCACACCACGTTCCTGAAGGCCCACCACGTGATCTTCTGGCGGCACGGCGGCCGGACGGACCTGTCGAACCTGATCTTGCTGTGCAGCCGGCACCACACGCTGCTGCACGAGCACGGCTACCAGCTCGTGCTCGACCCTGACCGCACACTGCACGTCGGCACCGAGGCCGGCACACCCGTGCGGCACCACCTGCCACTGCCGCGGGCCTCCGCCGAAGCCCTCCCGGCAGTTGCCCCGGACACGCTCCCCAGCAGGTGGGGCGGCGAACCCATGGACCTGGGCTACGTCGTGAACGTCATGCTCCAGCACGCCGCCTGACTCTCCCGCGGGAGAGTCCCAGCGCTCCGTGCGCCAGGGGGTGCGCCGACCGCGCTGGCAGAATGGGGACCTGGCGAACGGGAGCAACGGCATGGCGGAGCAGGTCCACGCGTACGGCGACGACGCCCTCGCCGACCACGACGGGATCGCGCTCGCAGCCCTGATCCGATCCGGTGAGATCAGCCGGCGCGAGGTGGTCGAGGCCGCGCTGCTGCGCGCGGACAAGGTCGACGCGGCGCTGCACGCCGTCCAGGTGGTGGACGCCGGTCGCGCACTGCGGGCGCCTGTCCGACCCGGCCCCTTCTCCGGCGTCCCCACCTTCGTGAAGGACAACACCGACCTCGTCGGCTACCCGACGAACCACGGCTCCGAGGCGTTCGTCGCGCCCGCCGCCAAGCGTGACGCGCCCTTCGCCCGCACCCTGCTGCAGCAGGGTCTGGTGCCGCTGGGCAAGAGCCGGCTCCCGGAGTTCGGCTTCAACGCGACGACAGAGTTCATGACGCAGGAGCCGGTGCGCAACCCGTGGGACACCGACTTCTCCGCGGGCGCGTCCTCCGGCGGGTCGGCTGCTCTCGTGGCCGCCGGCGTCGTCCCGCTCGCGCACGCCAACGACGGTGGCGGGTCCATCCGCATCCCCGCCGCGGCCTGCGGACTGGTCGGTCTCAAGCCGACCCGGGGGCGGTTCGTCGCCGGCCCGCTCGAGCACGTGCTGCCCCTGAACATCGTCGGCGAGGGCGTCGTCACCCGGACCGTCCGCGACACCGCGCACTTCTTCGCCCACGCCGAGCAGGTACGGCGGACCCGCCCGCTCGCACCGGTCGGCCTCGTCGAGGGCCCGGGTGCGCGCCGCCTGCGGATCGGCCTCGTGCTCGACTCCGTGACCGGCATCGCGACCGACTATGAGACGCGGACCGCCGTCAGCGCCACGGGCCGCCTGCTCGGCGACCTGGGCCACGACGTGGTCGAGATGCCGGCCCCGATGGACCAGCGGCTCGCGGACGACTTCGTCCTCTACTGGGGGCTGCTGGGCTTTCTCACCTCACGGATCCCGGCACGGGCGCTGCCGGAGCTGGACCGCTCGCGCTTCGACGCGCTGACCCTGGGGCTCTCGGGCTACTACGGCGAGAACCGTCGCGAGACTCTCGGTGCGGTGCGACGGCTGCGGGCGTCGCGGCACGCCTACGCCCGCGCCCTCACCGGGTACGACGCGGTCCTCACGCCGGTGCTGGCGCACACCACCCCGCCCATCGGGCACCTGGCGCCCACGCTGCCGTTCGAGCAGCTGCTGCAGCGGCTGATCGCCTACGCGTCCTTCACCCCGCTCAACAACGCGACGGGGAGCCCGGCGATCTCGCTGCCGCTCGGCGCGACCACGAGGGGGCTGCCGATCGGCGTGCACCTCATGGGCCCGCACGGCGGGGAGCGCGCCTTGCTCGAGCTGGCCTACGAGCTCGAGGCGGCGCAGCCGTTCCGCCGGCTCAGCTGAGGTCCTTGCGGGTCGCCTCGACCCGGTCCAGCCAGCGCTGGCCGAAGCCGTAGCGGCGGTAGGTCTCGGTCGCCGCGTCGAGGTGCTCCTGCACGCCGGGCTGCCCCTGCTTCGCGAGCCCCTGCGCCCACCGCAGCTGGAACTCCGCGTCGAGCTGCACGAAGGGGTGGTTGGCGGTCACAGTGACGGCCCGGTCGTACAGCTCCCTGGCCTGAGCGAGATCGCCGCGGGCCAACGCGATCTCGGCGCTGACCTCGTCGAACCGCGCGGCAAGCCCAGGCCACTCGTCCCGGCGGAAGCTGGCCTCTGCCACGGCCGTGGCCCGGTCTGCAGCGTCGGAGTCGTCGCCGTCGAGGTGCAGCCGCGCCCGCACGAGCGAGAGGAAGGCCTGTGGACCCGCCGGCAGCCCCGGCTCGACCGTGGCCTCGGCGTCGTCCAGGACCTGGAAGCCGCGGTCCCGGTCCCCGACCAGCTGCAGCAGGTGAGCCAGCCACCCGGAGTGCATCCAGGTCACGACGACAACGCCGGCCTCCCGCCAGTGGGCCACGCCCTTCTCCGCGACGGCCACGGCTGTCTCCCACTCACCGGCCATCATCGGCATCGCCAGCGGCAGCGTGCTCGACAGCTCGGGCCCGTTGCCGTGCTGCTCCAGGAACGCCTTGGCCGGCTCGGGGTCACCCAGGCAGAGGTGGTCAGCCGCGAGGTACTCCCGCAGCAGGTTCTGCAGGTCGGGGATGTGGGTGAGACGACCGCTGTCGAGCTCGCGCTGCATCATGGCGGCGGACTGGGGCACGTCCCACGCGTAGGCGTGCATCGCGCCCTGGACCCAGGTGGCGAAGAAGGCACCGACGACGTGGCCGAGGCGGTCGGCGGTGACCCACGCGCGCTCGAGCAGGTCCAGCCCGTCGCGCATGTGGTCGGTCATCGCGAGGAACCAGCCCTTCAGGGCCGCGGCGTTCGCCCAGAGGGCCTCGTTGCCCGTGCTCCCGGCGATGGCCATAGCCCGGTCCGCCGCGGCGTGGCCCTCCTGCATCTGGTAGCCCCACAGGCCGGCGCTCGCGAGGCCGACGTAGAGGTACCCCAGCGGCACCGAGTCGGGTTGCTCACCGAGGGCTGCCTCCGCTGCGCGGTAGTGCTCCAGTGCGAGCGGGACGTTCATCGTGTCCGGGAAGGAGGAGAAGGCGCGACCGAGCCGTGACTGCACCAGCGCGCCCCGCAGCGGGTCCTCGTGCGAGTGGTGCAGCGCCAGTGCCCGCTCGAGGTAGCGGATGCCTCTGCGCCGGTCGATGCCCGTGACGTGCATGAGATCGCCGAGCTGCTCGAGCAGCCGACCGAGGTGCTCCTCGCCGACACCCTCGTCCTCGACGATCTGCAGCGCCGCCTCCAGGTGCGACACCGCCTCCTCGAACGCCGAGGCGCCGTACGCCGCGCGTCCGGCGTCGAGGGAGTACCGGATCGCCTTCTCGGCATCAGCTGCTGCGCCGGCGTTCCGGTAGTGCACCGCGAGCGCCGGCACGTAGCGGCTCAGGTCGCGCGCCTGCGCCGCCTCGATCGCTTCGGCGGCCTTCAGGTGTAGCCGCTGCTTGCGAGGCAGCGCGAGCTCGTCGTACAGGGTCTGACGCACGAGAGCGTGCGTGAACTGGTACGACGGGGCCCGCCTGTCACGTGACTCCTCGAGCAGCCCGCTGTTGACCGCCTCCTCGACGGCCGCCAGCGCCTCGTCCTCGTCGCCCATCATCGCGGCGAGCACGGAGAACTCGACATCGCGGCCAAGGACGGAGGCCTGTGACAGGACACGGTTCGTGCTCTCGCTGAGTCTCGCCAGCCGCTGGCTGATGACGTCGCGAACGCCCTCGGGAAGACCGAGAGAAGCGCTGGTGTCGAACACCCAGACACCGTCGCGCTGGTAGAACTTCCCGGTCTCGATCATGTGCCGGAGCACCTCGGCGATGAAGAACGGGTTGCCCTCGGTCTCGCGGTGGATCGCCTCGGGGATCGTCAGTCCGCGGCCCCTGAACTCATGGCCCGCGGCGGCCTCCATGAAGTCGCGGACCTCGTCGACCGACAGCCCGCGCAGCAGGATGCGCTCGTAGCCCTGCTCGCGGCGCAGGTCGCCGAGGGTCTCCGACAGGGGGTGCCGACGGTCGAGGTCGGTCTCGCGGTAGGTGCCCAGCACGAGCAGCCGCTGCAGCCGCGGGGAGCGGGTCAGGTGCCGCATGAGCATCAGCGAGGGCCGGTCCGCCCAGTGCAGGTCGTCGAGCACCAGCAGCACCGGCCCGTGCCGGGTCGCCGCTTCGAGGACCTCGGCAACGGCCTCGAACAGGCGGTACCGCTCGGTCTCCGGGTCGAGAGCCCCCGCCGGCTCGTGCTGCTGGCGGCGCTCGAGGGCGGGGACGAGCCGGGCGAGCTCGGAGCCGGCAGCGAGCGTCGCGTCACGCAGGACGCCACCGGCTGATCCGCTGAGCGCCTCGCCGAGGCACTCGGCGAACGGCTGGAACGGCACGCCCGACTCCTGGTCTGCGCGGCCGTAGAGCACCGCCGCACCCGTGGCGTGCACGCGCGCGGCGAACTCCGAGCACAGCCGGGTCTTGCCGATGCCGGGCTCGCCCGCGACCAGGACGAGCCGCGTCTGGCCGCCGAGCACGTTGGCCCACTCCGCCTCGAGACGCTCCAGGTCCGGGGCCCGGCCGACGAACTGCGAGACCGCCTGGGGAACGAGGGCGCCGGGCAGGGTTCGCGCCATCGACGGCTCGTGCGACGGCTCGTACGTCGCGCCCTCCTGCCAGGCCACCTCCCACACCCGGACCGGCTCTTGGAACCCCTTCAGGTTCAGGCTCCCCAGGCTCTGGAACCGGTGCCCGCCCCGGCTGCCGACGAGCCCGCGCACGAGGTCGGAGGCGAGCACCTGCCCGCCGTACGCGGCGTCGCAGAGCCGGGCGGCGACGTTGACGGGAGAGCCGTAGAAGTCGCCGTCCTCGACACTGACCTCACCGGCGTTCAGGCCTACTCGGACGGACAGGGCGCCGTCTTCGACCGCGGTCACTGCCTGCTGGATGGCCACCGCGCAGCGGACCGCGTCCGTGGCGCTCGCGAAGGCCGCCATGACGCCGTCGCCCGTGCGCTTCACCTCGCGTCCACCCGCCGCGATCACGGCGTCGTTGAGCGTACGGAAGTGCTGCCGGCGC
>DATLCV010000058.1:0-12905 GCA_035526225.1 Mycobacteriales bacterium | reverse complement strand
GGTCCCCCGGCCCGATCCGCCACGTCTCCCCCGACAGAACCGTCATCCCACCGAGGGACAGCGTGACGTCCTCCAGCTCCAGCACGGTGCGCCCGAGCCGGCGGCGCGCGAACCTGACCAGCTCGACCGAGTCCCGCGGCGCCGGCACGTCGGAGATCAACTCCTCGGCCGCCTCGATCCGGTAGCGCGGCTTGGAGGTGCGCGCCGGCGGCCCACGGCGCAGCCACGCCAGCTCCTTGCGGGCCAGCTGCACCCGCTTCTGCTCGGCGGTCGAGGCCATCCGATCGCGCTCCGCGCGGGCGAGCACGTACGCCGAGTAGCCACCGTCGTAGGCGTCGACGACGCCGTCGTGCACCTCCCACGTGGTCTCGTTGACCTCGTCGAGGAACCACCGGTCGTGGGTGACGACGACGTGCGCGCCCCGACGGTTCTTCAGGTACGCCGCGAGCCAGGCGACTCCCTCGACGTCGAGGTGGTTGGTGGGCTCGTCCAGCACGATGAGGTCCCACTCGCCGATCAGCAGCGCGGCCAGCGCCACGCGCCGCCGCTCCCCGCCGGACATGCTGCCGACGACCGCGTCCAGTCCGACCTCGTGCATCCCCAGGCCGTCGAGGACCTCGCGGACCCGTGCGTCGCCGGCCCAGGTGTGCTCGGCGGTGTCGCCGAGGATCGCCTGGTGCGCGGTGAGGTGCTCCGCCACGCGCACGTCCTGCGTCAGCGAGCCCACCCGCAGCCCGCCGGAGTGCGTGACCCTTCCCGAGTGCGGCTCCTCCGTCTTGAGCATCGTCTTGAGCAGGGTCGTCTTGCCGCCGCCGTTGCGTCCGACGACGCCGATGCGGTCGCGGTCGTCGATGCCGAGGGACACCTTGTCGAGCAGCAGCTTCGTCCCGTGGGCGACGGTCACGTCCTCGAGGTTGACGAGGTTGGCCACTACGCCGACCTGACCACACGCGCGCCGTGCACGGGTCCCTCGGCGACCCGCACCGCACGACACAGGCCATCAGCGACGAGCGCCGCCCCGAGCGCGGTCGCGTGCCCCTCGTCGCGCGCGAGCAAGGCCACCGTCGGACCCGAGCCGCTCACCACTCCGCCGAGAGCGCCAAGGGCCAGGCCCGCCTCCAGCAGCCGCTGCAGCGGAGGACGCAGCGCGAACGCCGCCGGCTGCAGGTCGTTGCACAGGACCTTGCCCAGCGCCGACGGCGACCCGCGGCGCAGCGCCGCCAGCACCTCGTCCGGCTCGCTGCCGACGCGTGGGGGCCGGGAAGCGCGTTGCCGGTCGAGCTCGCCGTACACGTCGGGGGTGGACAAGCCCTCGTCGGACAGGGCGAGCACCCAGTGGTAGGTGCCGGACCCCAGGGCCGGGCTGATCCGCTCGCCGCGCCCGGTGCCGAGCGCGGTGCCGCCGTGCAGGGCGAACGGCACGTCACTGCCGAGCCGTGCGCCGAGGACGGCCAGGTCCTCCTTCGTCAGTCCGAGCTCCCACAGCACGTCGCACGCCACCAGCGCTGCCGCCGCGTCAGCCGATCCCCCCGCACACCCGCCGGCGACCGGGATCCCCTTGTGCAGCAGCAGGGAGACGTGCGGCGCCATCCCGGCCTCCTCGGCGAGCAGCTGCACCGCGCGTACGGCGAGGTTGCTGCCCCCGGTCGGCACGCCCTCGGCGGTGTCCCCCTGCACGACGACGGACAGGGCGTCGGCCCGTCGCACGGTGACCTCGTCGTACAGGCTCACGGCATGGAAGACGGTGGTGAGGTCGTGGTATCCGTCGGCGCGCAAGGGTCCGACGCACAGGTGGAGGTTGAGCTTCGCAGGAGCGCGCACGGTGACGGTGCTGACGGGGGCGCGCATCTGCTCAGACTAGGAGGGCGAACTGCGCCGCCGTCAGCGTCTCGCCGCGGGCCTGCGGGTCCAGACCGGCAGCGCGGATCCGCTCCTCGGCGGCAGCCGGCGAACCGGCCCAGCCGGCGAGCGCGGCGCGCAGCGTCTTGCGGCGCTGGGCGAAGGCTGCGTCGATGACCGCGAAGGTGGCGACGCGGTCTGCCGCAGGCGGCTTGCGCCGGGTGAAGGCCACCAGCCCGCTGTCGACGTTGGGCGCCGGCCAGAAGACGTTGCGGCCGATGGTGCCCGCCTTGCGCACATCGGCGTACCAGGCGGCCTTCACGCTCGGCACGCCGTAGGTGCGGGAACCCGGCGGCGCAGCGAGGCGGTCGGCGACCTCCGACTGGACCATCACGAGCCCGCGCTGCAGCGACGGCAGCTTCTCCAGCAGCCGCAGCAGCACCGGCACAGCGACGTTGTAGGGCAGGTTCGCGACGAACGCCGTCGGCGGGTCACCGGGCACGGTGTCAAGGTGCAGCGCGTCCTGCTCGACGACCTCGAGGCGGTCGGCCAGCTCCGGAGCCCGGTCGCGCACCGTCACGGGCAGCTGCCGGGCGAGCGGTGCGTCGATCTCCACGGCGACCACCCGCCGTACGACGGGGAGCAGGCCGAGGGTCAGCGAGCCGAGACCCGGGCCGACCTCGACGACGACGTCCTCAGGCCCCACGTCCGCGGTGCGCACGATCCTGCGCACCGTGTTCGGGTCGATGACGAAGTTCTGGCCCCGCTGCTTGGTGGGACGCAGGTCGAGCTGCTCCGCGAGCTGACGGATGTCGACCGCGGTGAGCAGGCTCAGGAGTAGAGGCGCTTCCCACAGGTGGGCCACGGACGCGAACCACTGCGCTTGTAGAGCAGCTTCGCGCGGTAGGTCTGCTCGTCCCGGCCCCAGTCGATGGGGTCGCCCTTGCCGCCCACGCCGTGCCAGGTGCTCAGCGAGAACTGGTACAGCCCGCGGTAGGTCCCACCACTGGACACGGCGCGCAGCCGGTTGCCCGACTCGCACTGCGCCAGCGCCCACCAGTTGAGGTGGTCGGTGCCGGCCACGCCGTACGGGCGGGACTTGGTGCCGTACGCCACGATCTTCGACACCGGCGCGGAGACCCGCACCGAGGTGACGAGGCGCTTGTGCGTGAGCTTGCCGTTCACCAGGCGCAGGGCGAAGGTGCGGCGCAGCGTGCCCACCCGGCCGTCGCGCAAGGTCTTGGTGTCGCCCTTGTACATCGAGCTGTCGGCGCGGCGGATGGTGCTGTAGCCGATCGGCACCGTGTCGACGAGGCGGCGGCCGTCGACGCGGGTCACCCGGACGATCTGGCCGTTGCGCAGCGGCGTGGTGGCGGTCGGCACGAGCTGGTCGGTCCGGCGCACGACCACGCGCTGCTCGGCGAGCAGGTCACTGACCTTCACACCGTTGCTGAAGACGCGGCGGACGCGGCCGCCGTCGAGCAGCTGCACGCTCTTGCGCGTCCGCACGTCGAGGGAGAAGCCCTTGAGGGGGATGGCGCGCGACCGGTCCGCGGAGAGCACCGCGCCCTCGGCCCGGAGCCCGACCTGCTGCAGCGCCTCGTTCACCGACATCGCGGTGACCCAGACCTGTCGGCTCGTGCCGTCGACCGTGAGCGCCATCATCCGGCCCCGTCGGAGCACGATCGAGGTCTGCGGCGTCACCGCGACGTCCGTCGCCGGAGCCAGGAGGTCGTGAGGACCGACCTTCACGTGCGCGGCCTCGAGCACGTCGGCGACGGTGCTGCCGTGCGTGCGGACCTGCTGGAGCCGTCCGTCGACGGTGAGGGCCACGGTCTTCGCCGTGGCCTCCCAGGTCGCGTGACCGCCCCACAGGACGAGAACGGACAGGCCAAGGGCGACGGGGCGGACGGCCACACGGGTCGTCAGGGAGCGAACGCTCACGAATCTCCGAACCTCATAGATCCGAGCACGGGCGACGGCACGACGTGCGAAGGGCGGCTTGCGGCCGCCCCCTCGTGCCGCCGTGGACCTTCCCCGATCCCGGCGGACATCACGGAACCGTAACGGGGTCGTGGACGCCACGCCAAGGGACGATGCGGGTGAATCGGGCGTCTTGCCGGTGCTTGGGAGGCAAACCCGCAGGTCAGAAGGCTCGAGCGGCCGCGTTCTGTGAGTCCCGTCTCAACGTCCGTTTCGTCCGGTTCACTCCGTCCGGAGGTGCTCCGCGCGGGCAGCGCTGCGAGCCAGCGGGAGGGTGAGGGCGGTGACGGCAAGCACCACCAGGGCAGCGAACCCCGTCGCGCCTCCCCATGCCGCCCAGGGCAGACCGACCTGGTCGCGGTAGTAGGTGTCCGCGCTGAGGTATGCCGCCGCTGCGAAGGCGCCCGACGCCACCGCGACACCGAGGCAGCCGGCCAGTGGGGCGAGAACCTCCAGCAGCAGTGCCCTTCTGAGGACGCCCACCGGGACGCCGAGGGCAGCGAGCGAGGCGAGGTCCCTCCTCCTGGCCCGTACGGCGTCGACTGACGCGACGAGCAGGCTGACGCCCCCCACGAGGACCGCGAGGACGAGCCCGAGGCGGGCAGCCTTCTCGTACCCGAGCACGACCCGGTCCTCCTGCGCGAGCTGCTCGTCGAGGGTCTGCGCGCCGTACACGCCCTGGGAGAACAGCGCGTTCCGCACCCGCTCCGTCGTCGCCGGCGCTCCGTCGGTGCGGACCAGCAGCATGCTGCTGAAGGCCTTCGTTGCCGCCGGCGGGAGCAGCGACGGGTCGAGGAACGTCCCGGCCTGGAAGGTCCAGCCATCGACCCCCAGGTCGATCTCCGTCGCGCTCGCCGGCACCACGACCTCACCGACCGGCTTGCCGTCGCTCCCGAGCACCACCCGCCGCCCGGGCGGAACCTTGGTGTAGCCCGAGACGTCGCCCCGGTGCTCGCGCAGCGTGAACGCGGCTGCTGTCCCGCAGCGGACGTCCCGCCCGAACACGGCCCCGAGGTCGGCGCACCGTGCGACGGCGACCTGGGCCAGATCCTCAGGTTGCGTCGCCTCGTCGACCGAGCGGATCCCTGGTCGCGCGAGCTGCGCCGAACGGATGCTCACCGCCTGCCGCACCCCGGGGAGGGCGCGCAGCGCGCTCTCGGCGTCAGGGCCCAGCACCGAGCCCAGGTTGACGACCACGGACGACCCTGGGAGCGCTGCGGAGAGGTCCGAGGCCTGGCTGCTGCTCGAGGCCTTGACGATCGGCAGGAACGCGAGCAGCCAGATGCCCACGAAGACGACGAGCACGGTGCCGGTCAGCGTCCGGGCCGTCGCCGAGGGGTCGGCCAGCAGACGACGACCGGCCAGCCTGCTCGCCGTGCCGGGGAAGCGGACGAGGGCGAGGCCGGCGAGACGGGAGACGACCGGGGCCACGACGGCAAGACCGATGACGGTGAGCGCGCCACCGCCGAGCAGCAGCGCCACGTCACCGCCCTCGAGGTCGTTGTCGCGCACCCACATCGCGCCGAGCAGCGCGAGTCCTGCGCAGAGCGGGACCAGGCGCCACCACCCGGCGCGGGTGAGTCGGCGGGACCGGCGGCGCACTCCCAGCGGGTCGACCACCAGGCGGCGCATCGCGAGCAGGGACACCAGCAACGACAGGACCGGTACGGCGAGCAGCACCCCGACCAGCTGACCTGACGGGGGTTGCAGGTCGGCGGCGAAGACACCGCCCTCGACCGGGACGAGGCCCGCAGCGACAGGGCGCAGGACGCGGAAGACGAACAACCCCAGGGCAGAGCCGAGAACCCCGACGACGAGGGCCTCCCCGGCGGCGAGCAACGCGACCTGGCGCGGCGTGCCGCCGACGAGGCGCACGGCGGCGAGGCGCCGATCGCGCGTGCCGGCGGAGAGCCGGGTCGCGGTGGCGACGAGGACCAGCACCGGCAGCAGCAAGCCGAGGGCGCCGAGCTGCGCGGCGACACGCAGCTCGGGCGAGATGTCGGCGCGGTCGGCGCGGTACCCGAAGCGCAGCACCTCCTGACCCGGGTAGGGCGGTGAGGGCCGGGACACCCCGACGTACGCGAACAGCTCGCGTGGACCGCTCAGGCCGGCGGCACCGATCTCGCCCACGACCTTCCCGGGGAGGCGTACGGCCAGCTCGGCCGCGTGCGGGCCGCGCAGCGCACCTGCGAGGTCGGGGGACACCACCAGCTCCCCGGGACGCGGCAGCCTGGCGACCCCCGGGGGAAGGATCGAGCCGTTCTTGACGTCGACGACCTCGTGACCCGACAGGCTCCGGCCGCGCCAGCTGGAGTACAGGCTCGAGATCGTCACGACCGGCTGCACGGGACGCTGGCCGGCCGCCGCCATGGTCCCGACAGATACGGGCTGCCGATCGGCGAGCCGGTCGATCTTGGCCTGCCTTGCGGGCAGGGCTCCGAGCACCGCGAGCAGGAACGCGACGGCGAAGGCCAACGCGAGGCCGGTGACGGCGACGCGTCCGCGCGAGCCGCGCAGGGCGAGGCGCACTCCGAGGAGCAGGCTCGTCACGCGCAGACCTCGGCAGCGAGGGCGCCGTCCCGCAGCACGACCTCGCGGTCGGCGTACGCCGCGACGCGAGGCTCGTGGGTGACGAGCACGACGCTGGCACCCTGCTCGCGCGCGGCACCGATGAGCAGCTCCATGACGAGCTCGCCGTTCAGGCTGTCCAGCGCGCCGGTCGGCTCGTCGGCGAAGACCACCCGTGGTCCGGCAACGAGTGCCCGAGCGACGGCGACCCGCTGACCCTGACCACCGGAGACCTCGCCGGGCAGCTTGCCGGCCACGTCGCCGACCTCGAGCCGCTCCAGCCACTGGAGGGCCACCGCCTCCGCGTCGCGGCGCTTTCGCCCCGCGAGCTGCAGGGGAAGGGCGACGTTCTCCAGGGCAGTCAGCTCAGGCACCAACGAGCCGAACTGGAAGACGAACCCGAAGTCACTGCGGCGCAAGGAAGAGCGCACCGCGTCGGACTGGTCGTCGACACGCTGACCGCGGTAGCGCACCTCACCGGAGTCGGGGACCAGGATGCCGGCGAGGCAGTGCAGGAGGGTGCTCTTGCCCGATCCCGAGGCGCCGAGCAGCGCAAGCACCTCGCCGGGCCGGACCTGCACCGAGGCCCCGGCGAGAGCGGCGGTCGTCCCGAAGGACAGGTGGACGTCATGGGCGACGAGCAACGGCTCGGTCATGCGGGGCCCCCGGGGAAGCGTGAGCGAAGCGAGCGGTTTCGTGGGGTGCTCATCGGACGAGCTCCTTCGCGAGTCGGTCGAGGCGGGAGGCGGTGTGCTCGAGCCAGCGCAGGTCGGCCTCGAGGTGGAAGAGCGCGAAGTCCAGGCCGAGAACCCGATCGAGGTCAGCGCCCTTCTTCTGGGCGGTCAGCTCGCGCATGGTGACCAGGTGCTCCGCGCGTTGCGCCTCGAGCACGGCGCGCGCGTCCCGCCCGGACTGCAGGGCCAGGACCACCTTCGCGAACAGCACCGGCTGCAGGTACGGCGCCGGCCCCTCGGGCTCGGCGAACCAGCGGTCCAAGTCGGTCACCCCTTCGCCGGTCACGGCGTACGTCGTGCGGTCGGGGCCACCGTCACGCCCGGTGCCGGCGACGACGACGAAGCCGTCGCGCTCGAGGCGGCCGAGGGTGGCGTAGACCTGGCCGGCCTTCAGCGGGCGGTCGTGGCCGAAGTGCGTGTCGTAGGCGCGCTTGAGGTCGTACCCGTGACGTGGCTCGACCTCGAGCAGGCCCAGGAGGGTGTGCGGGACGGACATGTCACGTACTATTCACTCAGTGACTAGTTGCGTCAAGCCTTCTCTCTTCCGCACTCAGGGGAGGGCGAAGGCGCGGCGCGTGTTCGCCGCGAGCGCGGTGCAGAGCTGAGCGAGGTCCTCGCCGCGTACGGCAGCCAGCGCGCGCACGGTCAAGGGCACGAGGTACGGCGCGTTCGGACGGCCGCGGAAGGGCATCGGCGTGAGGAAGGGAGCATCTGTCTCGACGAGCAGCCGGTCCTGCGGGCACCCCGCCGCCGCAGCGCGCAGGGCGTCGTTGGGCTTGAAGGTCACGGGCCCGGCGAAGGACAGGTAGTAGCCGTGCTCGGCGCACTCCCGCGCCATCGCCTCGTCACCGGAGTAGCAGTGGAAGACCACGCGCTCCGGGGGACCCTCCGACCGCAGCACCCGCAGGACGTCGTCGTGCGCATCGCGGTCGTGGATCACCAGCGCCTTGCCGGCGTCCTTCGCGATCTGGATGTGCGCACGGAAGGACTCCTCCTGCAAGCGGTGCCCGTCAGGCCCGGTGCGGAAGTGGTCGAGCCCTGTCTCGCCGACGGCCACGACATGCGGATCGCTTGCGAGAGAGGCGATCTCGGCCAGCGCCTCATCAGTCGCGCCGCCGCGACCGGCCTCGTTGGGGTGCAGCGCCACGGTCGCCCAGACGCTGTCGTGCGCCCCCGCGATCGACACCGCGAGCCGCGACGACGGCACGTCGATGCCGACCTGCACGACGGTGTCGATGCCGACGGCACGGGCGGCAGCAAGCTGCTCCTCGACGGACCCGCCCATGATGTCGAGGTGGCAGTGGCTGTCGGCGACGGCGACCGGCAGCGGCTCCGGTGCCGGCGGCGCCTCGCCCTCCCGGTCAGCCCTGCTCAAGCCGGGCCAGCTCCTCGTCCACGACCGAGGGGTCGAGCTTGGTGAACAGCGGCGTCGGGGGGGCGATGGGCACCCCCGGCGTGATCGGGGTGGACGCCCAGGTCGCCGCGGTCCCGTAGTCGCCCATCAGCACCGGGTACGCCGGACCGCCGTCGAGGTCGTCGACCTCCCGGAGCTCGGGCTGGCCGCTCCACTCCCCCGCGCCGCCCAGCTCGCGGTAGACCTGCTGGGAGCTGTGCGGGAGGAACGGCGTGAGCAGCGTCTTGGCGTCATCGATGAGCTGCAGCGCCACGTGCAGCACCGACTCCCGCCGCGACGGGTCGTCCTTGAGCTTCCAGGGCGCCTCGTCCGACAGGTACTTGTTCGCCTCGCCGACCACGCGCATCACCTCGGCCAGCGCTGCCTTCGACTGGTTGCGCGCGATCAGCCGGCCCACGGGCTCGAAGGCCGCCTTCGAGGCCGCGAGCGCCGCCTCGTCGGAGGAGGTCAACGCCCCTGCCACCGGGATCGAGCCGACGTTCTTGGCCACCATGGACAGGGTGCGGTTGACGAGGTTGCCCCAGCCCGCGACCAGCTCGGTGTTGTTGCGGGTGACGAACTGCTCCCACGTGAAGTCGGTGTCACTCGACTCCGGTCCCGCGGCCGTCAGGTAGTAACGCAGCGCGTCAGGCCCGTACCGCTCGAGCACGTCGCGGACGTAGATGACGACCGACCTCGACGAGGAGAACTTCTTGCCCTCCATGGTGAGGAACTCCGAGGACACGACCTCCGACGGCAGCTCGAGCTCGCCGTACGGGCCGGCGGCGCCCGTCGGCTTGCCGGAGGCGCCGAGCAGGATGGCCGGCCAGATCACCGAGTGGAAGACGACGTTGTCCTTGCCCATGAAGTAGAAGGAGGTCGCCGGTTCGGTCCAGAACTCCCTCCACTCGTCCCCCGACCCGGTACGGCGGGCCCACTCAACCGACGCCGAGAGGTACCCGATGACCGCGTCGAACCAGACGTAGAGGCGCTTGTCATCGCGGTCACGCCACCCGTCCAGGGGGATCGGCACGCCCCAGTCGAGGTCGCGCGAGATGGCCCGCGGGCGCAGCTCGTCGATGAGGTTGGCGCTGTACTTCAGGACGTTCGGCCGCCAGTCGGTGCGCATCTGCAGCCACGAGCCGAGGGCCTCCGCGAACGCCGGGAGCTCGAGGAAGAACTGCGCCGACTCCACGAACTTCGGGGTGGCGCCGTCGATCTTCGAGCGCGGGTTGACGAGGTCCTGCGGGTCCAGCTGACGACCGCAGCTGTCGCACTGGTCGCCGCGCGCCCCGTCGTACCCGCAGTGGGGGCAGGTGCCCTCGACGTACCGGTCCGGAAGCCCGCGGCCGGTGGCCGGGTCGATGGCGGACAGCTGCGAGCGCTCCACGACGTAGCCGTTGTCGTGCAGCGAGGTGAACAGGTCCTGCACGACCTTGTAGTGGTTGCGCGTGGTCGTGCGCGTGAACAGGTCGTAGGCAAGACCCAGGCCCTGCAGGTCCTCGGCGATGACGCGGTTGTAGCGGTCCGCGAGCTCACGGGCCGTCACCCCCTCGCGGTCGGCCTGGACCTGGATGGGCGTGCCGTGCTCATCGGTGCCGCTGACCATGAGCACCCGGTTGCCCGCCATCCGCTGGTAGCGGCTGAAGATGTCGGACGGCACGCCGAACCCGGCGACGTGCCCGATGTGGCGGGGGCCGTTGGCGTACGGCCACGCGACGGCGGCGAGGATGGAGGTCACGCTGTCGAGGCTATCCAGTGGGTCGAGGCGGTTTGGCGGCGACGACCGCGTCGTACACGTCGCGCCGCGGCACACCGAGCTCCCGGGCCACGCCGGCGATGGCCTCCTTGCGCGGCTCCCCCGACTCCTCCCGTACGGCGACCAGCCGGGCCAGCTCGTCGGGCGTGCTCTCGACTGCTCTCTCCGCGGAGCCCTCGACCACGACCGTGACCTCGCCCCGCACCTCGCCGGAGAAGCGCTCCGCCAGTTCGGCGAGCGTCCCCCGCGCGACCTCCTCGTGCGTCTTGGTCAGCTCCCGGCACACCACGGCGCGCCGTCCTGGCCCGAGCACGGCGACCATGTCGGCGAGGCAGGCGGCCAGCCGGTGCGGTGCCTCGAACAGCACAACGGTGCGCCGCTCGGCGACGAGCTCACCGAGCCGGGCCCGCCGCTCCCCGCCCTTGCGGGGCACGAACCCCTCGAAGCAGAAGCGGTCGCTCGCCAACCCGCTGACCGCGAGCGCCGTCGTCACCGCCGACGGGCCCGGCAGGCAGGTGACGGGCAGGTCCTCCTCGGCTGCCGCCGCGACGAGCCGGAAACCCGGGTCGCTGACCGAGGGCATCCCCGCGTCGGTGACCAGCAGCACGGTGTCCCCGGCCCGCAGCGACTCCAGCAGCCGGGGGGTGCGCTCCGCCTCGTTCGCCTCGAAGTAGCTCACGACCCGGCCGACGACGGTGACCCCGAGGTCCTTGCACAGCCGAGCGAGACGACGGGTGTCCTCGGCCGCGACCACGTCCGCGGTGCCGAGCGCCGCCTTCAGCCGGTCGCTGGCGTCGTCGGGCCGGCCGATCGGGACACCGGCGAGGATCAGGGGCACCCTGGGATTGTTACGTAGGGTGCTCTGCATGACGGCGACCCTGGACCGGCCGGCCCTCAGCGCCCCCACCTGGCGCGAGCGCCTGCAGCCGCTGGTCCACGCCGGCGGCGGGTGGGGTGTGACCCTGCTGGTGACCGTGATCGCCGGGCTGCTGCGCTTCATCCGCCTCGACCAGCCGGCCAGCACGCTCTCGGACAAGGGCGTCGTGGAAGGCCCTGGCAACATCTTCGACGAGGTCTACTACGCGTGCGACGCGCACAACCTCGTCCGGTACGGCGTGGAGCACGCCACCCAGTCCGGCGCGGCCTTCTGCACCCCCACCGCGGAACCGGCGTTCGTCGTGCACCCGCCGCTCGGCAAGTGGCTCATCGGGCTGGGCGAGAAGGCCTTCGGGTTCGACACCTTCGGCTGGCGGTTCGCCGCTGCGCTGTTCGGCACGCTGACGGTGCTGCTCGTCGTCCGCATCGGGCGGCGCATGACCGGCTCCGTGCTGCTCGGCGGGCTGGCGGGCCTGCTGCTCGCCCTGGACGGCCTCCACTTCGTGCAGAGCCGCGTCGCGATGCTCGACGTGTTCCTGTGCTTCTGGGTGGTGGCCACGTTCGGCGCCCTCGTCGTGGACCGCGACCAGGTCCGCGCGCGGCTGGCTGCCGCCCCGGACCCCGCGGCGGCCCGGTTGGGGGCCCGGCCCTGGCGGCTGCTCGCCGGCGCCTGCGCAGGAGCAGCGCTGGCGACGAAGTGGTCGGCGCTGTTCCCCTTGGCCGTCCTCGTCGTGCTGGCCGTCCTCTGGGAGGTCGGCGCCCGTCGAACGGCGGGCCTGCCGGAGCAGCAGCCCTGGCGGGCCGGCCTGGGCGTGCTCCTGGCGCTGCTCACCGTGCTGAAGGGCCCCTTCCCGCGGGCGGGCGACGTGCTGGTCGCTCTCGCGCTGCTGGCAGCGGGCCTTGCCTGGGAGGCGACGGTACGCCGGGCCGGCCAGGCCGAGGGCGTGCCGTCGCTGACGCGGTTCGCCGTCCCTGCCCTGCTCGCCTTCGCGCTGCTGCCGCTGGCGGTCTACGTGCTGAGTTGGACGGGGTGGTTCGTCACCGACGGTGGGTGGTCGCGCCAGTGGGCGCACGACCGCGGCTCCAGCCTCCCCCTCGGCCTGGACGCCGTCCGCTCGTGGTGGCACTACCACTGGGAGATGTACCACTTCCACTCGACGTTGGAGTCCACCCACCCCTACCAGTCGCACCCGCTCTCGTGGCCGTTCCTCGGCCGCCCGGTCAGCTACTACTACCCGCCAGGCATCACGACCGGTCGGTACGGCTGCGCCGCAGCGTCGTGCTCACGAGAGGTGCTCGCGATCGGGACCCCCGCGCTGTGGTGGGCGATGATCCCGGCGTGCCTGGGCCTCGCCGCCCGCTGGGTGAGCCGACGCGACTGGCGCGCCTCGGCACTGCTGGCCATGACCGCCGTGTCGATCCTCGCCTGGATCCCGAGCGACCTCGACGACCGCACGATGTTCCTGTTCTACGCACTGCCCTCGGTGCCGTTCCTGTGCCTGGGCATCGCGCTTCTGGCGGGCTGGGCGATCGGGCACACCGCGGGCACGCGCCGCGCCGTCGCATCGGTCGCGACCGGGCTCTACACGTCGTTGGTGCTGGTCAACTTCGCGTACCTCTACCCGGTCCTCGCGGCGGTGACGATCCCCTACAGCTCCTGGTACCACCGCATGTGGTTCCGCTCCTGGATCTGAGCTCCCGCAGCACGAAGGGCCCGCCAGCGGCGAGCCCTTCGACAGGGTGGAGCTGAGGG
>DATLCV010000049.1:0-17509 GCA_035526225.1 Mycobacteriales bacterium | reverse complement strand
GGGGCCGGGGCTGGGGGTGTCGACGGTGATCACCTGGCCGGTGGTGGCGTCAACGGTGATGCGCTGCACGGTCTCGGCCTGGGCCAGCAGCTCCCGCGCCGTGCTCGGCAGGACCGGTCCGAGGCCGGGGATCTCCGCTAGCTCCAGATCACCGCCCTGCGCGACCGACACCGGCATGATCAGCGCGACCTGGATCCCGCGCACGGAGATCGTGACCGGTTCACCGTCGAGCCCGACAGCCGGGACGGCGGACTCGCCGCCGTCGGCGTCGACGGTGAGCAGCTCGTACGCCGCGTCGTGCATCCGCTGCATCAGGCTGCGGGACTCACCCGGCAGCCGGCCCATCGCTTCGGCGCGGGCCCGGATCGCCTCGTGCATCGCCGCGACCTGCACCTGCGGCCCCTCGATGCTCAGCGCCGCGGCACCCACACCGGTGGGGAAGGCGCTGACGCCGCGCTGCTCCGCGACCGACTTCCTGCGCTTCTCCGCAGCGCTCAGGTCCGCCAGGACCGCCACGGTCTGCAACCGCTTCTTCAGCTCCCCGGGGGTCGGCCAGCCCTGCCCGGCATCGACGCGTGTCTGGCACCGCAGCAGGGTCTCGCGGATCAGCGCCGTCTGCTGCCCGGTGTCCCCGGCGGCGAACCGGCCGGCCTCGGTCAGCAGTGCCGTCGCGTGCCGGGTGCTGAGCTCACCGCGCTCCACCAGCGCGAGCAGCTCCGGCACCTGGCACACGCCCACCGCCGTCACCAGCAACGTCGCCCCCGACCGCGGGTGGGTGTTCGTCAGCAGCGCCAGGTCGTCCCCGACGAACTCCGCCGACACAGCACCCGTCGCGGCGTGCATCGCCGCGGCCGCGCGCCACATCCGCGCGGTCTGCCGTTGCAAAGCGAGCCACTCCATCGCGAACCGGTCCGCCAGCAGCTCCGGGGAGCGTGTCAGCGTGAACACCGGCTCGTCCACCACGGGTCCGGGGAAGCACACCGCACCGCACTCGCACCGCGGCGGCTCCGACGCGGTGACCGGCCACTGGCGCACCCAGTCCGGCATCGGCGGCACCACGTCGGAGCACGGCGGAAGGGCGCGGTCGGCGGCCTCCAGCTCCTCGACGAGCCCCACTGACACCACCCCCGTCCCTCCGTGACTCGATCACGTGTTCGAGACAAAACCTACCCGACCCCCATGACCGACGCAACCCCCTGTGTGGACGAGATCGCCTGCAAACACAGGTGTTTCGCTATCAGCAGACGCGCACAGCACCATGCACAAAGCCTGCCCTCAACGAGGATTCCGGGGCGCGCCCGCCCGTCGTCGACAGGCGGCTCACAGCCTGCCCCTAGCGCAGAGGACCCCCGAGGGGCGGCACCAGGCCCTCGGCTGCGGCACGGGCCAGCAGCGCCTCGACGGCGGCGTACCCGTCGTCACCCAGCGAGCGGGTGAACTCGTTGACGTACAGCTCGATGTGCTGCCGGCACACGTCCGGCGCCATCTCCTGTGAGTGCGCCGCGACGAAGGCGGCGCTGGCGTCAGGGGAGACCCAGGCGTGCTCCACGGACGCCCTCACGGTCTGCGCCAGCGCTTCGGTGTCGAGCGACCGGCGGGCCACGATCGCTCCCAGAGGGATCGGCAGCCCGGTCTCCGCCTCCCACCACGAACCCAGGTCCTGCAGGCACACCAGCCCGTACGACGGGTAGGTGAACCGCGACTCGTGGATGACAAGTCCCGCGTCGACAGCGCCGTCGCGCACTGCCGGCATGATCTGGTCGAACGGCATGACCTCCACCCCGAACCCCTTGCGCCACAGGCGAAGCAGCAAGTACGCCGTCGTCTGCTCCCCGGGTACGGCGATCACCGCGCCGTCGAGCGGCTGCCCCGCGGTGCGGGCCAGCACGAGCGGCCCGACACCGTGCCCGAGCGCACCGCCGCAGGGCAGCAGCGCGTAGTCGTCGAGCAGCGCGGGCAGTGCGGCGTAGGAGACCTTGACGACGTCGTAGGACCGCGCCGTCCGGTTGCACACGTCGATGTCGGCGAACGTCACGTCGACCGCGGGCCCGGGGACCTGGCCGTGCACCCAGGCCGAGAACACGAAGGTGTCGTTGGGGCACGGCGAGATCGCCAGGCTCAGGCCCACGGGTCCGCCAGCAGCTGAGCGCCGACGCGGGCGAGCGCGTCGAAGGCGGCGTGGATGTCCCACGACGAGGGGTCGCGGTCACCGATGAGGTTGCTGACCGTCCGCACCTCCACGACCGGCACGTGGTGCGCCGTCGCCGCGACAAGCACCCCCCAGCCCTCCATCGCCTCGGCCACGGCGCCGTGGCGGGCGGCGAGCTCGTCTGCCCGAGCCCGGGTCCCGGTGACGGTGGAGACGGTGACGACCGGTCCGGTGACGACCTCCCCGAGCCGTCCCAGCGCTGCCTGCAGCCACGACGGGTCGACCGGCACGGTGTCGTCCTGCCAGCCCAGCGCACCCAGCCCGAGGAACCCCGTGGGGGAGTCGGCACCCAGGTCGCCGGCCACCAGCTCGGTGGCCAGGACCGTGTCGCCGATGTCCGCCGTACCTCGGAAGGCACCGGCGATGCCGAGCGACAGGGCCAGGTCGTAGGTGCTGAGAGCCAGCGCGGTCGCGGTGGCGGCGGCGGCGGCCGCGGGGCCGATCCCGGAGACGACCACGTCGGTCGTCGCCGTCCGGCACCCGGCGTACGGGCCGGTGCGTGCCGGGGTGGACGGGACGTCGCGCAGGAGGGCGGCCTGCTCGGGCGCCGTCGCGACCACGGCGAGGAGCCTCATGCCTGGCGCAGCCGGAACTTCCAGATCCCCGTGGTCTGCGCGTCGTCGGCGACGCGGTCGAGCGAGCGGACCTCGAGGTCGATGAACGGTCCGGCGCTGAAGTCGGGCGTGTAGGCGAAGTGGTGCTCGTCCTGCACGTCCGAGCGCTGGTTCCCGGCGGGCAGGACCAGGATCCAGCCGTGCTCGGCGATGGTGCGGTCGACGTCGACCGCAACCTCGTTGCCCTGCTTGACGCGGATCTCCCCGACCCTCGTCAGGTGCTCCACGCAGTCCTGCTTCGCGGGCGTCTGCCCGTCGCGGCAGAACGTCGTCGCCTCCATGTGCACCGACTGGCTCCCGCTCGACAGGGTCACTCCGGGTGTCGGCTTCTGGCAGCCGGTGAGGCCGACGAGCAGCAACGCGACCGCGGCGACGGGGGCGAGGGATCGGCCGGGCATCGTCGAGCTCCTGCGGGTCGGTCGGCCGAGGGGGCAGACTGGAGGCATGGTCAGCATGCGTCGCCGGTTGCGCGGCATCACCTCGAGGGTATCCGGGGCGCCCGAGGTGCCCCCCACGAGCCCGGCCGAGCCGGAGGTGCCTGAGACTGGTGACGTGCCCGTCGTGACCGCAGACCCCGTGCTCGCCTCCGCCGTCGACCTCGCGCGCCGTGTCGCCCGCGAGGCGGCGGGCCACAAGGTGGGCGCCCACCTCGGTGTGGAGGAGGACGACCCGCTCGTCGTGACGCACTCCTTCGCCACGAACGACCCGGCCTACGTCGGGTGGCGCTGGGCGGTCACGGTGACCCGGGTCGAGGGCTCCGACGACGTCACGGTCGACGAGGTCGTGCTGCTGCCCGGTGAGGGCGCGCTCCTCGCCCCGGCCTGGGTGCCGTGGAGCGAGCGCGTGCAGCCCGGCGACCTCGCTCCCGGGGACCTCCTCCCGCCCCTGCTGGACGACCCGCGCCTCGTCCCGTCGTACACCGCGGAGGAGGCCGAGCTGGCGGCAGAGGGCTTCTGGGAGCTGGGCCTCGGGCGGCCGCGCACGCTGTCGTTCGAGGGTCGCGCGACCACCGCCGACCGCTGGTACGACGGTGAGCACGGCCCCTTCGCGCCGATGGCACGGCAGGCTCCGGGCCGCTGCCTCGACTGCGCGTTCCGGGTGCCGCTGGCCGGTGGCCTGTCGCAGCTGTTCGGCGCCTGCGCCAACGCATTCGCCCCCGACGACGGCCGGGTCGTCTCCCTCGACCACGGCTGCGGTGCGCACAGCGAGACCGTGGTCGACCAGCCCCACGGTCAGGCGCCTGGCCTCGTGGTGGAGGACGAGGTGCTCGAGCTCGTCATGCTCACCCCGGGACCGGACGACGAGACGCCCGACGGCCACGCCAGCTGACCTCGACCGCTAGCGTCGCTGCCGAGCCACCAGGAGGAGCAGTGACAGCACACGTCGAGGGCACGTTCCCGGGCGCGGCAGGGGGGACGGTCTTCTGGCAGCGTTGGGAGCCGGGCACCACCAAGGCCGTGGTCGTGCTGCTGCACGGTCTCGCGGACCACAGCGGGCGCTACGCGCACGTCGCTGCGCGCCTCAACGACAGCGGGTACGCCGTCTACGCCGCCGACCACTGGGGCCACGGCCGCAGCGAGGGCACCCGGGGGAACCTCGAGCGGTTCGCCCACGTCACGTCCGACAACGACACCCTCCTCAGCATGGCGCGCACGGAGCACCCCGGCCTGCCCGTGTTCCTGCTGGGTCACAGCACTGGCGGGCTGCTCGTCCTCGACTACGTGGTCGGGCACGGCGAGTCGGGTCTGGCGGGGCTCGTGCTGTCCGGACCGGTCCTGGACACCTCAGGCGCGTCGGCGATCAAGCGGGCCGCCGCCGGAGTCCTGTCGAAGTACGCGCCCAACCTCGGTGTGCTCGACCTCGACGCGAACGCGGTGAGCCGCGACCCCGCCGAGGTCAAGCGGTACGTCGACGACCCGCTGAACTACCACGGCAAGGTCCGGTCCCGCAGCGGCGCGGAGATGATCCTCGCCGTCGGCCGCGTGGTCGCCGGCCTGCCGAAGATGCGGCTGCCGGTGCTCGTCATGCACGGCACGGCCGACCGCCTCGCACCCCCGGCCGGGAGCAAGCTCCTCGCGGAGCGCAGCGGCTCGAAGGACAAGACCCTCAAGCTCTACGACGGGCTGTTCCACGAGATCTTCAACGAGCCGGAGAAGGACGAGGTCCTCGACGACGTCGTCGGCTGGCTCGACGCGCACGTCTGACGGAACGTCGACCTCCCTGTCGGTTTCGTGCAGAGTTGCTTACATTTGCCGCACTGTTACCCACCGGTACCGAGAGGCACTCGCGTGCGCCCAGCCCGATCCCGGTCCTCCCGCGTCGCCCTCGCCCTGGGATCGACCGCCCTCCTCGCGCTGACGGCCTCGGGCTGCGCCGCTCGCTTCGACCGCCCGCCGCCGGGGACCCAGTCGCTGGACCAGGGTGGCGGGCTGCCGGTCGACCAGGGCGGCCTGCCGATCACGCCGACCGGCCAGCCCGGGACCGGCACCACCGGGTTGACCGGCACCACCAGCGGGACCACCGGCGTGCAGCAGGGTCCCTCCACGACTGGGGGGACGACCGGCGGGACCACGACCACGGGCGGCACCGCGGGCGGGTCGACGGGCACGGCCGGGGGTGGGACCACGGGGTCGGTGCCACCCGGCTCCACGACCGGCATCAACGGCACGACGATCACCGTGGGGCTGTTCGTACCGAAGACCGGCGCCGCGCCGGTCCCCGCCACCGTCGACGCGCAGGCGCAGAACTACTTCGACTACGTCAGGGAAAAGGGCGGCATCAACGGCCGCAACGTGAAGATCAAGATCTATGACACCGGCAGCACCGAGGCCGGCGCCCGTACGGCGGTGCAGCAGGCCGTCTCGGACGGCATCTTCGCCGCGGTGTCGCTGGACCGGCTCACCGTCGAGGCCAGGCTCACCGCCGAGCTGCATGCCGCGCACATCCCGCACCTGGTGGCGCAGCTGCCGCCGTCCACCACCATCCCCGACGACGCGTTCTACATCGGCATGAACCAGCTGCACCACGGGCCGCAGATCGCCGACTACATGGTGCACAACCTGCGCAAGACCAAGGTCGGCGTGATCATCGAGACCGACCCCGGCCTCAACGCGGCGCGCGACGCCTTCGTCACGCGCGCCCAGGCGAACGGCGCCACCGTCTACAAGAACGTCATCAACCCGGCGGACAGCGACTACACCGCCCAGGTCAACGCGCTGTGCGCGAGCAAGGCTGAGACCACCTGGCTCTACATGGCTCCGACCCCGGCGGTGAACATCGCCGTGGAGTACCGGCAGCTGTGCCCCGCGCAGAAGATGACGTGGGTCGGCAACAACATCTCGTGGGGCTTCAACCTCGTGCTCACCCCGGCCGCGGGCGCGCTCGACGGGGCGAAGGTGTTCAGCCCGTGGGGCGGACTGCGTGACCCGCGCTACACCACCTTCAACCAGGTCAACAAGGAGGGGCAGACCGACCGCGACAAGGACATCGGCCTCGCTGCCTGGGGCTTCGGCCAGGTGCTCGCTGCGGCCATCAAGCAGGCCGGGCCGGCGCTGGGGCGCAACAGCTTCCTCGTCGCCATGCAGGCTCTCAAGACCGGTACGACGGACCAGGTCACGGGCACGGCCATGTGTTGGCCGCCGCTCGACTTCACGGGGGGCAAGCGGTACGGCTCAGGTGACCGCTCCATCGTCATGACCGTCCAGGGCACCGGGGCGACAGCGATCTGGGCGACCGAGTCCGACTACCGATCGACCTTCTAGTGCTTCGCGACCTCATCATCGGGCTGTCGATCGGCTCCGCGTACTCCCTCCTCGCCGTCGCGGTGGTGCTGATCTACAGCAGCACGAAGGTGCTGTCGCTGGCCGTCGGCGAGATCGGCGCTTTCGCTCTCTACGTCGCGCTGCGCTGGCACGAGCGGGGCTGGTTCGGCTGGCACCCCTCGGTCTTCGTCTGCGCGCTGCTCACGATCGTGGGGGCAGGTGCGCTCGGCCTGCTGGTGGAGCGGCTCGTGATGCGCCCCATGGTCGGCCGGCCCGCCTTGGACACCCTGGTGGCCACCCTGGTGGTCGCGCTCCTGCTCGCGCTGAGCGAGCTGGCGATCTACGGCATCAACCCGTTCGCCGCTCCGTCGCCGGTCGGGCACGGCACCGTGCGGCTGCTGGGCGCCACGGTCTCGGCCACCCAGGTCACCGCCCTGCTGCTCGCCGGCTTCGTCGCCGTCGCGCTGTGGCTGTTCCTCACCCGCACCTCGTTCGGCCTGGCGACCCGCGCCGTCACCGGCGACGCGACGGTGGCCCGGCTGCTCGGCGTCAAGGTCAACCGCGTCTACGTCTTCGCCTGGGGTGTGGGCGGTCTGCTCTCCGGTGCGGCCGCTGCGCTGCTCGCGCCGATCTCCGGTTCGCTCACCCCCTTCTCGTTGACGACAGCCCTGCTCAGCGCCCTCGCCGGTGCCGTGATCGGTGGGCTCGACAGCCTGGGCGGCGCGATCGTGGGCAGCCTGCTCGTCGGTCTCGTGACCTCCGTCGTCGGCTCGCGCGTCGACCCGACGACGAGCGCCGGCGTGATCTTCCTCGCCGTGCTCGTCACCCTCCTCGTCCGCCCGCAGGGGCTGCTCGGGGGCGCTCGTGCCTCGGCGTGAGCTGGTCCGCCGCGGCGGTCCGGCGGCGCTGGTGCTGCTGGCCCTGCTTGCACCGCTGGGCATGAACCTGCCGCAGACCTCGATCGTGTCCACGGCGCTGTTCCTCGGCATCGTCGCGCTCGGGCTCGACGTGCTCATCGGTACGACGGGCCAGCTGTCCATCGCGCATGCCGCCCTCTTCGGCTCCGGCTGCTACGCCGCGTTGGCGCTCGGCACCCACGGGCTGCCCTGGCCGGTCGCGTTCCTGGGTGCTGCTGCTGCCGCGGCCGCGGTCAGTGTGCTCATGGGTCTGCCCTCGTTGCGGATCCGTGGGCTGCAGGTGGCGATCGCGACCCTGGCCTTCCAGGTGTTCGCCCAGCAGGTGCCGAACAAGTGGCCCGGGGTGAAGTCGGGCGGCCGCGTGTGGGAGCGCCCGTCGTACCTGGTGGACGAGACCCACCTCTACCTGCTCACCCTCGCGGTGCTGGGTCTCGTGCTGGTCCTGCTGCACCGGCTGCGCTCCACCCGCGGCGGTCGCGGCCTGCTGGCGGTGCGCGACGTGGAGGCGCGCGCTGCCGCCTTCGGGGTGAGCACCGGCCCCGCGAAGCTGTTCGCCTACGGCGTCTCCGGCGCGGTCGCCGGGCTCGGTGGCGCGCTGTTCGCGATGCAGCAGGGAAGCGTGCAGGACCTGCAGCCGTTCATCCTCCGCGAGTCGCTGCTGCTCGTGGCGGTCGTCGTCATCGGCGGTGCCCGGTCCGCCGTCGGCATCCTCGTCGCGACGCTGCTCATCCAGGCGGTGCCCAAGCTCCTCGGCAGTGACTTCGACATCCCCTACCTGGGGCCGGCACCGATCGTGCTCCCCGCCCTCCTCACGGCTCCCCTGCTGATCGGCATCGTCATGCAGCCGCAGGGGATCGGCGGTGTGCTCCATGACCTCGGAGCCAAGCTGACCGACCGCGGCGAGCGGCCGTCGCCCCGGCCGATGCCCACCGACGCGCACGCCTCGGCCGCCCGCGCCCGCGACCTGCGTGACGTGCCGCGGCCGCTCAAGCACCGCCTGCCCACCCCCTCGCTGCTGGTCGCCAAGAGCGTCTCCGTCCGGTACGGCGGAGTGCAGGCCCTCGTCGACCTCGACATCGAGGTGCGCCGGTCGGAGATCGTGGGACTCATCGGGGCGAACGGCGCGGGCAAGTCCACGTTCTTCAACGCCGTCTCCGGGCTGGCGCCGACGACCGGCAGCATCCGGTACCGCGACAGCGAGCTGCTCGGGCTGCCCGCGTCGTCCCGCTCCGCGCGCGGGGTGGCCCGCACGTTCCAGGACATGGGCCTGGTGCGCGGTGACACCGTGCGGGAGAACGTGCTTCTCGCCCAGACGTGGATCGCGAGCTACCCGGCCGTCACGGGTCTGCTCGCGCTCGGTGGCTCGGTGGGCACCGAGCGCGAGCTGCGCAGGCGGGCGGACGAGGCCCTCGAGCTGTTCGGCCTGACGCACCTCGCCGACGAGCGACTCGGCGACCTGCCCTACGGCACCATGCGCATCGTCGAGATCGCGGCGGCGGTGGCCAGCGGGCCCGACCTGCTGCTGCTCGACGAGGCCTCCGCAGGGCTCACGCCAGACGAGGCACACGCCCTGGGCGACCGCTTCCAGGCGCTACGGGACGAGCTCGGGCTGACCCTGGTCGTCATCGAGCACCACGTGCCGCTGATCGCGCGGACCTGCGACTACTGCTACTGCCTGGAGTCCGGCGCGCTCATCGCGCAGGGCACACCGGCGGAGGTCGTCGCCCAGCCACGGGTCGTGGAGAGCTTCCTCGGCCGCGGCAGCCTCGACGAGGTGCCCGCGTGACGACGCCGGCCAACCTGCTGTCCGTCGACGAGCTGTGCTCCGGCTACGGCTCGCTGCAGGTGCTGTTCGGCGTCTCGTTGTCCGTGGCGGAGGGCGAGGTCGTGGCCCTGATGGGCTCCAACGGCGCGGGCAAGACGACGACCCTGCGCACCATCACGGGGCTGCTGCGCGCGACGGCCGGCTCGGTGGTGCTGGACGGCGTGCACGTCACGGGCACTCCGCCGGAGCGGCTCGTCGACCGCGGTGTCGTCATGGTGCCCGAGGGCCGCGGCATGCTGCGAGAGCTCACCGTGAGCGAGAACCTCGCGTTGGGCGCCTACACCGTGCGCGACAAGGCGCAGGTCGCTGCGGCGCTCGACCGCGCCTTCACCACCTTCCCGATCCTGTTCGAGCGCAAGGAGCAGAAGGCCGGCACCCTCTCCGGCGGCCAGCAGCAGATGCTGGCCCTGGGTCGCGCGCTGATGGCAGGACCGCGGCTGATGCTCGTCGACGAGGCCTCGATGGGCCTGTCCCCGATCATGACCGAGCGGGCCTTCTCGCTCATCGCCGAGGTCAACCGCACCCTCGGCGTCGCGGTGCTGTTGGTCGAGCAGAACGTGCTCGCGCTCGACCTCGCGCACCGCGCGTACGTGCTGGAGAAGGGCCAGGTCGTGGCCTCCGCAGAGGGCGCCGAGGTGCGCACCATGCAGGGACAGCTCCGCGAGGCGTATCTCGGGACGGGTGCCTAGTGCGCACCGACTGCCCCATCCCGGAGCTGCCTGAGCTCGGCTGTCTCGTCCCCTCGTCCACGCCGAGTCCAACGCCGACGCCCACGCCGACCGGCTCGCCGGCGCCGAGCCCGTCCCCTGCTCCGTCCCCGGAGCCCTCGCTCACCGCCGCTCCCATGCCCGTCGACGTCACTCCCGTCGCACCGGTGCTGCCGGTCGTCGAGCAGCCGCCCGCGGTGTCGCAGCCGGTACCGGTGCTGGTGCCTACCGCCACGGCCACTGCGACGACGTCACCCGTCGCCAGCGGGGTGCCCCTCACCAGCGTCGTGCCGTCGTCGTACGCGATCGTCGTGTTCGGCCTCATCGGCGTCGCCCTGCTCGTCAGCTTCCTGTCAGGACTCAAGCCCTCCGGAGGATCCATGAAGGCCACCCGTACGCGCCTGTGGGCCGGGCTCGCCACCATCGCCGCCGCAGCGGTCGTCGGTGGCCTCGGCTGGTACCGCATCTCCGGGGAGCCCCTGCTCAACCGGCAGATCCCCTTCCTGGCCAGCGCCGGCATCGCCGTCGTGGTGCTCGCCGTGCTGGGAGGGGCGCTGGTCGTGGCTGAGCAGCTGCGCGCGGACCAGAACCGCATCGGGGAGCTCGAGGACGCCGTGCGCGCCCTCACCGACGCGCTCGCCCCGATCGTCGAGAACCCCGCCCGTCGCGCGGAGTCCTGATCGCAGGCAGGATGGGGCCGACGGGAGAGGGGACGCCGTGGCCGGCTTTCCGCAGTGGCAGGAGGGTGTTCTCTACCTGACCGAGGGTGGTCAGGAGACGGAGCTGATGTACAAGCACGGGCACGAGCTGCCCGAGTTCGCGATGTACCCCCTCCTCGACGACCCGGCCGCGCGGGCAGATCTCACGGACATGTACACGCGCTACCTCGAGGTGGCCGCGGCGCACGGTTTCGCGGCGCTGATGGGTGGCCTCGACTACCGGGCCAGCCCGGACTGGGCCGAGAAGCTGGGCATCTCCCGCACCGGCCTGGCCGAGCTGCAGCTTCGCGCCATCGAGTTCCTGCGGGACGTTGCCCGGCCGTTCCAGGGCCAGGTCCCCCAGGTCCTCATCTCGGGCGTCGTCGGACCGCGCGGCGACGCCTACGGCCTGAACCGGGTCATCACCGCGGACGAGGCCGAGGACTACCACGGCGTGCAGCTCCAGACGCTGCGGCAGTCCGCCGTGGACGTGGTGAGCGCCATGACGTTCAACAGCGTGCCCGAGGCCGTGGGCGTGGCCCGCGCGGCAGCAGCGGTCGGACTGCCCCTGTCGATGTCCTTCATGGTCACCCCGGAGGGACGCCTGCTCAGCGGCCCCTCGTTCCACGAGGCGGTCGAGGCGGTGGACGAGCAGGCCGGCGAGGCCCGGCCCGACTTCTACGGCATCAACTGCTCGCACCCCGTCGAGCTGGCGCCGGCCCTGGTCGGCGGCGGGTCGTGGCTGCAGCGGGTGCGGAGCCTGCGCCCGAACGCGTCGATGGCGGAGAAGCAGGCGCTGTGCCAGATCGGCCACCTGGAAGCCGGGGATCCCGAGCAGCTCGGCCGGCAGCTGGCGGGCTTCGTCCGCCGGCTCCCGAGCGTCGACGTCGTGGGGGGCTGCTGCGGGACCTGGGACGACCACCTGCGGGCGATCGCGCAGGAGCTGCGCCCGCTTCAGCACGAGGCTCGCTGACCGCGCTGCGCTAGTCCTCCGGAGAGCCGGCGAGGATCCGGTCACGCCGGCGGCGGCAGTAGCGGATGCCGACCAGGCCGAGCAGCGCCCCTGCCAGGCACATCTGCCACCACCAGTCACGGACGTCGGCCCCGGCCGCCTTCGCGACGAGCAGCCCGACGAGAGCGACCGCCCACAGCGCCGTGCCGCCGGTGATGATGGCGACGTCGTTCGTCTCGAGCGGGTCAGGGTCCGGCCGGCGTTCCACGGGTACGACGGTACGCGTGCTGCTAGCGGCCCTTCGTCAGGTACGGCGAGTCCGCGAGGTCTCGCAGCCCGATGGCGGTCTCGAAGTAGTCGTCGTGACCCGGGTCGAGGTGGGCATCGAGGAGCCCGATCCCCGGACTCGGGTACAGGATGTCGGCCCGCTCGGGGTCGAGGCTGTCGGTGACGGGGGAGCCGTTGGCCAGACCTGCCGTGCACACGTGCCCACTGGCCCCGGCGCAGTAGTGCGGCGCCCCCACTGGTACGACGCCGTCGCCGTGCAGCAGCTCGTGTGCCAGGGCCCAGTCGACCGTGCCACCCGTGCCGGGCACGTCGTTCGGGCAGGCCTCCTCGCCGAGGAACACGGCGCTCACCACCCCGACGTGGCTCGGGTCCCGGTCCCCGTCGTCGGGGCCCTGCGCCATTCCGCAGATGATGCTCGCCGTGCCCTGGACCAGCACGAGGTAGCGGACCCCGGGCTCCTTGAGGCCGGCGGCAGCGAGGTCGTCCCGCACCTTCGCCCATGGGTCGCCGTTGGGGTCGACGAGCGAGGAGAGGCAGTCCACGTGCTGGCCGGCGAGAGTCACGGGGTCGGCCTGCGGGTCGAGGGGGCAGACGTCGTACGTGGTCCGCGGGCTGCGGACGAAGGTGATGTCGGCCAGGGTGCGCCCCCCGCTGCGGAAGGTGTCCAGCCGCCAGCGCCGTCCCCCGGTCTCGCGGGCGGTCCAGCGCTGGAGCTGCTCGGCGGCCCGCGCGAGCGACCCGTCGGTGTCCCGGTGCCGGTCCGGCTGGCCCTGCGCGACGAGGTAGACGAGGTGCACCCGTGGACCCGGCGTCCCCGGCCGGTCCACCCGCACCCGTCCGGTCGCCGCCTCCGCCCCGCCGGGGGCCAGTACGGCAAGGAGCAGGACAAGCACGCATGTCGCTCTGATGGTCACGTGGCCAAGAGCCCGCAACGGCCCTCAAGGTTCACGCACGAGCGAATCCCTTGTCGTTAGCGAGGGTAATGACCTATGCTAAGGACCATGCTCGCTGATGTCGCCCTTGCCTCGGAGCTGCGGACGTCGGTGATGCGGCTGGCCAGGCGGCTGCGCAGGATGCGGGCCGACAGCTCGCTGTCGCTCGGGCAGCTCGCCGCCCTCGGCACCCTGGACCGGCACGGCCCGATGACCCCGGGTGAGCTCGCAGCGCACGAGCGGGTGCAACCGCCCTCGATGACGCGGATCGTCAAGGCTCTCGAGGAGACCGGCTACGTCACCCGCACCCCGCACGCGACGGACGGCCGGCAGGTCGTCGTCGCGCTCACCACTGCCGGCGCTCTCCTGCTCAAGGAGGATCGCAAGCAGCGCGAGGAGTGGCTGGCCCAGCGGCTGCGCGCCCTCGACCCCGACGACCGCGAGCTGCTCCACCGGGCGGCCGAGGTGCTCGACCGGCTCGGCCGCAGTTGAGCTCACCCCACGAAACCGCTCGCTGCGCTCACTCTTCCGCGGGCGCCCCGAGATGAGCCCCACGTTCAGCTCGCTCGCGGTGCGCAACTACCGGCTGTTCGCGACCGGGCAGGTCATCTCGCTGTCAGGGACCTGGGCGCAGCGCGTCGCGCAGGACTGGCTGGTGCTGCAGCTGTCGCACGACAGCGGCAGCGCGCTCGGCGTCGTCACGGCCCTGCAGTTCCTTCCCGTCCTGCTCTTCGGCCTGTACGGCGGGCTGCTGGCCGATCGGTACGACAAGCGGCGGCTGCTGGCTGGGGCGCAGGTGTCGATGGGCGTGCTCGCCCTGGTGCTCGGCGTTCTCAACGTGACCGGCACGGTGCAGCTCTGGCACGTGTACGTGCTCGCCTTCGCGCTGGGGCTGGCAACCGTCGTGGACACCCCCACCCGTCAGGCGTTCGTCAGCGAGATGGTCGAGCCGGCGGACCTGCCCAACGCCGTCAGCCTCAACAGCGCGACCTTCAACGCCTCCCGCATCCTCGGGCCCGCCCTCGCGGGCCTGGCGATCGCGCAGTGGGGCACCGGCCCGGTGTTCCTGGCCAACGCCTTGTCGTACGCCGCCGTGGTCACGGGGCTCGCCAGGATGCGACCCGCCGAGCTGCTGCGCTCGACGCCGACCCCGCGGCAGCGCGGCCAGCTGCGCGAGGGGCTGAGGTATGTCCGCGAGCGCCGGCACCTCGCCGTACCGATCCTGCTGGTCTTCATGGTCGGCACGTTCGGGCTCAACTTCCAGATCACGCTGTCACTGGTGGCCAAGCTGGTCTTCCACCGCGGGGCCTCGCAGTTCGGGCTGCTCACCTCGGCGTTCGCGCTCGGCTCCCTGATAGGAGCGCTCGCGAGCGCCGGTCGGGGCCGCCCCTCGCCGCGTCGGATGGTGCTCGCCGCGCTGGCGTTCGGGGTGCTCGAGGTGGCCGTGGGGCTGGCGCCGTCGTTCGGCTCGATGATGGTCCTGCTGGTGCCGACGGGCGCCGCGGTGCTCCTGTTCACGACCAGCGCCAACGCGATCGTGCAGCTCGGCACGGACGCGGCGGTGCGCGGGCGGGTCATGGCGCTGTACGTGCTGGTCTTCCTGGGTGGCACGCCCGTGGGGGCGCCGCTGGTCGGGCTGCTCGCCGAGCACCTCGGTCCGCGCGCCAGCCTGACGATCGGCGGTGCGGTGTGCGCGGTCTCCGCCGTCGTGGCCGGTGTGCTGCTGAGCGAGCGTCAGCCGACGAGCAGGTACCGCGGCGCCTTGACCCGCATCGCGCTGTAGCTGCGGTCGCTGCCCATGTTGTACTGCTCGACCAGGGCGGAGCCGTCGGAGTAGACCTGCTTGACCCAGCCGACGTGCCCGTAGCCGCCGGCGGAGAACTTGCCGTTGGCCGTGGCCGAGCCCTTGCTGTAGTACGCGCCGCTCTCGTTGGCGTTCCAGTGCGCGATCGCGCCGACGCGGGCCTTGCTGGTCACGGTGTGCCCGAGGCGGCGGGCCGCGTCGTCCCAGGTGTACGCGCTGCCCCAGTTGTCCCGGTTGTTGATCGTGCGGCCGTGCTGGGCCAGGCGCCACGCAGCGAAGCTCACGCACTGCCGCTGGGTGAAGCCCCACTTGTCCGTGGCGTAGTAGTCGCTCTGGGTCCGGTAGGGGTAGTCGTTGGCGCCCCACGGCTGCGCGGTCTGCGAGGTCGTCGACGTGCTCTTCGTCGCGGTCGGCTTCGGTGCGGCGGTCGCCCTCGTCGTACGGCGGGGGGCCGGGACCCGGGCCGGGGCTGGGGCCGGGGCGGAGGTCGCGCGGACCACCTGCCGCGGGGCGATCACCTTGCGCGCCGGCGCGACGACGGGCTTGGCCACCGTGCGACGCACGACGGGGGCCGGCGGGCTCACGAAGGTGGGGATGTGCAGCGCGACGTCCTGCTCCGCGGGGGCGGTGGCCACGGCCGCGAGACCGGGAGTGGTCGAGGTCAGCAGCATCGCGGCGAGCGCGGGCGCGGCCAGGCCGAGGACGGTCGAGACCGCCTTCGGGAGGTGTCGCTTGCCGTGACGCACTGAGCACTCCTGGTGGTGGGGTACTCAGTGCTTCGACCGCCTCCCCGGCGGCCTGAAGCGTCAGTTGTCGACACCACAGGCCGGGTGGTCCTGCTCAGGCCGGCCTCACGCCCCGCGTGATCGCCGCGCCCGCCGGGCCAGCCGGCCGAGCGAGCCGGGGCGGAGCGCTGAGGCGAGGCAGAGCACCACGAGCAGGACGAACGGGACGCTCAGCGCCACCAGCATCACCCGGGCGCCCGTCCCGACGGCTCCCAGGTGCGTGAACACCGGCACGAGGAAGACCAGCAGCAGCGCGGCCAGCGCGATGTTGACGACCCGCGGCACCCACGACTGCGGGAGGCGCTCGTTCAGAGGTTCTCCACGACGAAGTCGATGCACGCGGTGAGCGCCTCGACGTCGTCGGGGTCGACCGCCGGGAACATGGCGATCCGGAGCTGGTTGCGGCCCAGCTTTCGGTAGGGCTCGGTGTCGACGACGCCGTTCGCGCGCAGGGCCTTGGCCACGGCGGTCGCGTCCACCTCCTGGGACAGGTCGATGGTGCCCACGACGTGCGAGCGCAGCGGCTCGCTCACGAACGGCGTCGCGTACGCCGACTTCTCCGCCCAGGTGTAGAGCCGGTTCGCCGAGTCGGCCGTGCGTCCGGTGGTGAAGGCCATCCCGCCGTTGTCGTTCATCCACTCCACCTGGTCGGCGAGCATGAGGAGCGTCGCGAGCGCGGGGGTGTTGTAGGTCTGGTCGAGGCGGCTGTTGTCGATCGCGATCTGCAGGTCGAGGAAGGCCGGCTTCCAGCGGTCCTTGAGCGCGCCGACCCGCTCCACAGCGGCGGGGGACATCAGCGCCAGCCACAGACCCCCGTCGGAGGCGAAGCACTTCTGCGGTGCGAAGTAGTAGACGTCGGTCTCGCTCACGTCGACGACGAGGCCCCCGGCAGCGGAGGTCGCGTCGACCAGGTGCAGGCCCTCGGGGGCCGGGCGGCGCACTGTGCGGGCCACCCCCGTCGAGGTCTCGTTGTGCGGCGTCGCGTAGACGTCGAAGTCGCCGGGCTCGAAGTCGGGCGCGGAGCCGGGCTCGGCCGACACCACCGACGGCGTGCCGAGGAACGGCGCCGCCGCCACACCCTCGGCGAACTTGGCCCCGAACTCGCCGAAGACAAGGTGCTGCGCGCGCTCCTGCACCAGGTTGAAGGCCGCGACGTCCCAGAAGGCCGTCGACCCGCCGTTGCCGAGCACGACCTCGTAGCCCGCGGGCAGCTCGAAGAGCGCCGCCAGCCCTTCCCGCACGCGCCGCACGACCGCCTTGACCGGCGCCTGCCGGTGGGACGTGCCGAGGACATCGGCCGCGGCCTGCAGGGCGGCGAGCTGCGCAGGGCGCACCTTCGAGGGCCCGGAGCCGAAGCGACCGTCCTGGGGCAGGAGGTCGGTGGGGATCGACAGCATCAGACCGCGTTCCCCGCAGGGAGGTCTCCGGTCGGGACCTCGCTCACCGGGCGCGGGCCGGGACCGACGTACAGGGCAGACGGGCGGATGAGCTTGTTGAGCTTCTTCTGCTCCAGGACGTGCGCGCTCCAGCCGGCGGTGCGCGCGCACGTGAACATCGAGGTGAACATGTGCGCCGGGACCTCGGCGAAGTCGAGCACGACGGCGGACCAGAACTCCACGTTGGTGCGCAGCGGCCGGTCGGGGTAGCGCTCGGTGAGCTCGGCGATGGCGGCCTTCTCCAGCGCGTCGGCAACCTCGTAGCGCGAGGAGCCGAGCTCGGCCGCGGTACGGCGCAGCACCCTGGCGCGGGGGTCCTCCGCACGGTAGACGCGGTGACCGAAGCCCATCAGCCGGCGGCCGGCGTCGAGCTCCTTCTTCACGTACGCGGTGGGGTCACCGCTCTTCTCCACGTCGTCGAGCATCGTCAGCACGCGGCTGGGAGCGCCGCCGTGCAGCGGGCCCGACAGGGCACCGATGGCTCCGGAGATCGACGCCGCGGCGTCCGCGCCCGTGGAGGCGATGACGCGGGCGGTGAACGTGGACGCGTTCATCCCGTGCTCGGCGGCGGACACGAAGTA
>DATLCV010000027.1:0-21262 GCA_035526225.1 Mycobacteriales bacterium | reverse complement strand
TGTCGCCTTCACGGACGAGCAGGTCGGCGGTAGTGGCGCCGTCCTGCGTTGTTTGGGTGTCGCTGTCGGTCACGGCTCTTGGCGTCCTTCGTCAGTGCGGTGCGCCGTACCGGTGGGGTACGACGCGGGGGTTCGTGGGTCAGCGCTTTCCGCGCTTCTTGTTCTTGCGGCTGCCGGCGGAGCGCTTGTCGCCAGGGCGGTTCGGGGGGCGCACGTTGCCTGCGCCGGTGGTCGCGAGGACCTCGTTGCCCGCGGACACCTCGGGCGTCTCGGGCTTGTCCTTGTCGGGATCGACCTTCTTGGCCTGGCCGGGCTTGCCCGGGCCACCGCCGGCCGGACCCTTGCCGCCGCCGGTGCCGCCCTTACCGGGACCGCCGCCGCTGCCGGGCACGACGGGTGGCATCCGCTTGATGACCCAGGCCTGCTGTCCCATCGACCAGATGTTGGTAGTGAGCCAGTACAGGAGCACGCCGATCGGGAAGTTGATGCCGAACACGGCGAAGGACAGCGGCAGCACGTAGAGCATGAACTTCTGGATCTGCTGCTGCTGCTTGTCGACGACGGTGCCGGCGCGCGCCATCATCTGGCGCTGCGTCCAGAAGGTCGTCGCGCCCATCAGCACGATCATGATCGCGGCGACGGCGCGGACCGTGGTGATGTTTCCGTCGAGCGTGTTGAGCAGGTCCTGTCCGCTGGTGAACGACGCCGCGATCGGCGCGCCGAACACCTTCGCCTGGCCGCCCTCGGCGAGCTGCGTCGCCGACAGGCCGAAGCGGGCGTCCGTGCCGGGCCGGAACTCGTTGATGACGCTGAAGAGCGCGAAGAACACCGGCAGCTGCAGCAGCAGCGGCAGGCAGCCCGAGATCGGGTTGGCGTTGTTGTCCTTGTAGAGCTTCATCAGCTCGGCGTTGAGGGTCTCGCGGTCGCCCTTGTGCCGTGCCTGCAGCTCCTTGATCTTCGGCGCCAGCTCCTGCATCCGGCGCTGGCTCTTGATCTGCTTGACGAACAGCGGGAACAAGATGATGCGGACCGTCACCGTGAGGAAGACGATCGACAGGCCCCACGCCCAGCCGCTGTCATCCGGGAGGAACGTCGAGAGTCCGTTGTGGATCTGCTCCAAGATGAAGGCGACCACCGTCGAGAGGCCGTCGAAGATCTTCACGAAGTGGCTCCAGAGCGAGGGGTCAGGGGTACGGGGTCGTAGCCCCCGGGGTTCCAGGGATGGCAGCGGCCGACCCGGCGCACCGCGAGCAGGCTCCCACGGAGCAGGCCGTGCGCACGCAGCGCGTCGGCTGCGTAGTGGCTGCAGCTGGGGGCGAAGCGGCATCGCTGGCCGAGCGCGGGGCTGACCCAGCGCTGGTAGAAGCGGAGGAGCAGCAGCAGGGGCGAGATCAGCACCTGGCTCATGACGCCGCCACCCGAAGCAGCGCGGCGTCGAGATCGGCGGCGAGAGCAGCACTGGTCGCGATCGCCGCAGCGGGCGCGGCCCGGATGACCAGGCGGGAGCCGGCGGGCAGGCCGCCGACGCGGTCCCGCAGCAGGTGGCGCAGCCGACGGGCGACGCGGTGCCGCACCACGCTGCCTCCCACTCCCTTGCTGACGACGAGACCGACACGCGGGGCTGCGCCGTCGGCCGTGACGAGAAGGTGCACGCTCAGCAGTGGACGACCGGCACGACGCCCTCGGCGCACCGTCTCGGTGAACTCCGCCGATGCGCGCAGCCGGTGTGCAGCGGCAAGCACCCGTCGAGCTGGTGCGTCAGGCCGAGAGCTCGGAGCGGCCCTTGCGGCGGCGCGCAGCGAGGATCGCACGGCCCGCGCGCGTCGACATGCGCAGCCGGAAGCCGTGCGTCTTCGCGCGACGACGGTTGTTCGGCTGGAAGGTGCGCTTGCTCACGGAAGAGGCTCCTGGACCGGTGGGGAAGGCTGCTGTCACAAGGACTGTGGACCTGTCCACGGTACGGACACGCCCCACCAGGGTCAAACGAGCCCCGTCAGCATCAGCCGTTCGGTCCGTGTCAAGCACCAGGCCCCCGACACGCCGACGAGACGGTGAGGAACCTGTGGACAACCCTTGCAGGGGGCCTCGGCAGGCTGTTAGCGTCCGCGGGCCGGTCCTCCCCGACCAGTCCCGGAAGCACCCTCGGGACGGTCCACCGGTGTCGCCGCCCCTTCCCCAAAGGGTTTCTCCACAGGGCTGTCCACGCTCTGTGAGGAGGTTCGTGAGCGGCATCACATTTCGGACAGGTCTTTCTCCACAACTTGTGGATAACTGTGTGGACGCACGATCTTGGACCACCCCCAGCCCCGGGTCACCCGGCGCGTCGACACAGCGCGCCCGGGCCGGCATGACGAGAAGGCGCGTGTGACCGACACCACCTCTACCCCGGCCCCTCCAGCTCCTCCCGCTGCTCCTCGCACGGGGTCCCCCACGAGCGTCGTCCACGAGGCGCTCGAGGTGGAGGCGCCTGTGCAGCTCGAGCTGGAGGACGTGTGGCGGCGGGCCATGAACGGCCTCGCCGACGGTGCGCTGTCCCCCCAGCACCGAGCGTGGGTGAACCTCACGCGGCCGCTCGGGCTGGTGAACGACACCGTGCTGCTCGCGGCGCCGAACGACCTCGTCAAGGAGGTGCTCGAGGCCCGACTCCGGCCGGTTGTCGCGGGTGCGCTGTCCGCGATCTACGGGCGCGAGATCCGCGTGGCCGTGACGGTGCAGCCGCAGGAGGCACCTGAGGCGCCGGTCCCGGCACTCGCCGGCACAGCAGACGTCGTGGGCACGCCCGCCTCGACGACGCCGCCGCCACCGGCCGACGCGACGCCGGGGGAGGCCCTCCCGGGCACCGGCCGCGACCGCTCGCCCGACGAGAGCGGCGGCACGGTGCTCGACTTCTCGGCCCGACCGGCCCGCGGCAAGGACGTCGAGCCCGCCCGGCTCAACCCGAAGTACACCTTCGAGACCTTCGTGATCGGTTCCTCGAACCGCTTCGCGCACGCAGCGGCGGTCGCGGTCTCCGAGGCACCCGCCAAGGCGTACAACCCGCTGTTCGTGTACGGCGAGAGCGGGCTCGGCAAGACGCACCTGCTGCACGCCATCGGGCACTACGCCCAGCACCTGTTCCCCGGCGTCCGCGTGCGCTACGTGAGCTCGGAGGAGTTCACCAACGACTTCATCAACAGCCTGCGCGACGACAAGCAGCACGCGTTCCAGCGGCGGTACCGCGACGTCGACGTCCTGCTCGTCGACGACATCCAGTTCTTGGAGAACAAGGAACGGACGCAGGAGGAGTTCTTCCACACCTTCAACACGCTGCACAACGCCAACAAGCAGATCGTCATCACGTCCGACCGCCCCCCGCAGCAGCTGTCCACGCTCGAGGACCGCCTCCGCACGCGGTTCCAGTGGGGCCTGATCACCGACGTCCAGCCCCCCGACGTCGAGACCCGGATCGCCATCCTGCGCAAGAAGGCCGCCAGCGACCGGCTCGCCGTTCCGCCTGACGTGCTGGAGTTCATCGCCAGCAAGATCGCGACGAACATCCGCGAGCTCGAGGGCGCGCTCATCCGCGTCACGGCGTTCGCCAGCCTCAACCGGCAGCCCGTCGACCTCAGCCTCGCGGAGATCGTCCTGAAGGACCTCATCCCCGCCGACGGCGGCTCGGAGATCACCGGCGCGACGATCATGGCTGCCACGGCCGAGTACTTCGGCCTGACCATGGAGGACCTGTGCGGCTCCTCGCGGTCGCGGGCGCTCGTGAACGCGCGGCAGGTGGCGATGTACCTGTGCCGCGAGCTGACCGAGCTGTCGCTGCCGAAGATCGGCCAGATGTTCGGCGGCCGCGACCACACCACCGTCATCCACGCCGACCGCAAGATCCGCGCCCAGATGGCCGAGCGGCGGCAGACGTACAACCAGGTCGCCGAGCTCACCAACCGGATCAAGAACCGCTCACGAGCGTGAGCTGCTGCTCCGCAGCCCCGCCGCTCGCGTGCGTGACGCCGGTCACAGGCTCTCTGCACAACCTGGGGACAACTGTGTGGACGGTGACCTTGTCACGTGGACGGCAGGTGCACGGGTGGTGGCCGTCCACGGACGTCCCCGGGAAGGCGCCACGACGTCCACATGCTGCGCGCATACCGACACGCCGTCCGACCTGGCACGATGCCCGGAGTCCACAGGGCTGCACCCCCCTACGACGGCTACGGGTCTTCTCCTCCTCCGACACCCCCAGGGGAGTTCGGTGGGGACCGACCTGTGGAGGAGCGTCGTCGCACCCGTACGACACACTCGAGGTCCCGCACCGCTGCACCGCACCACCGCACCGCAGCAATGACCAGACCGATGACCAGACCGATGACCAGATCAATGACCAGATCTCTGACGGGATCAATGACGAGGACCTGGAGAGGCGAACCACATGGAGCTGAGGGTCGAGCGTGACGCGCTCGTGGACGCGGTGGGCTGGACGGCCCGCTCGCTCCCGACCCGGCCGCCGATGCAGGTGCTGCTCGGCCTGCTGCTCGAGACCAGCGAGCACGGTCTGTCGGTGAGCGGCTTCGACTACGAGGTCTCCTCGCAGATCTCCGTCGATGCGAGCGTCGGTGAGCCCGGTCGGGTGCTCGTGCCCGGTCGTCTGCTGGCCGACATCGCCCGGTCGCTACCCGCACAGCCCGTCGACCTGCGCCTGGAGGGCCCGCGCGTGGTCCTGACCTGCGGCGCGGCGCGGTTCACGCTGCCGACGCTCCCGGTCGACGACTACCCGTCACTGCCCCCGATGCCCACCACCGCCGGCTCGCTGGAGAGCGATGTGTTCGGTGCCGCGGTGGCCCAGGTGGCCCTTGCGGCGGGCCGGGACGACACGCTGCCCGTGCTGACCGGCGTGCGGATCGAGATCGAGGGCGACCAGGTCACCCTCGCTGCCACCGACCGCTACCGACTCGCGGTCCGCACCCTCACCTGGAAGCCGGAGCAGCCGGGGATGTCGGTCACGGCGCTGGTGCCCGCACGCACGCTCGCCGAGACGGCCAAGGCGCTGACCTCCGGCCCGGAGGTCACCCTCGCGCTGTCCACGGGCAGCACCGGCGAGGGGATGATCGGCTTCGAGGGCGGCGGCCGCCGTACGACGAGCCGCTTGCTCGAGGGTGAGTTCCCGAAGTACCGCAGCTTGCTGCCCAACGAGAGCTCGTCGTTCGCCGAGGTGTCGACCGCGCCGTTCGTCGAGGCGGTCAAGCGCGTGGCGCTCGTCGCCGCACGCAACGCCCCGGTGCGCCTGGCGTTCTCTGTCGAGGGTGTCGTGCTGGAGGCGGGTGGTCAGGACGACGCCCAGGCGTCGGAGCGGCTCGAGTGCGGCTGGGAGGGCGAAGACATGGCGATCGCCTTCAACCCGCAGTACCTGCTCGACGGTCTCGGCGCCGTCGACAGCGACACCACCACGCTGGCCTTCACCGCACCGACCCGGCCGGCGGTCCTGACCGGCAAGCGGCACCCGGAGGGGGAGGGCGCGGACTACCGCTACCTGCTCATGCCGGTGCGCCTGTCCGGCTGAGGCACAGGCTGGCGGGTGCGATCCCGCAGCCGGAAGGAGTGACACGCGTGGGCATGCTCGGGATGGTCGGTCTCGGCCGCATGGGCGCGAACATGACCGAGCGGCTGCGGCAGGGCGGCCACACGGTCGTCGGGTACGACCGCCAGCCGGGTGCGCGCGACGTGGACACGCTGGAGGACCTCGTCGCGCAGCTCGCCGCGCCTCGGGTCGTGTGGGTGATGGTCCCAGCGGGCGAGCCCACGTCGTCGACGATCGAGGCCCTGGGCGAGCTGCTCGCGCCCGGCGACGTCGTCGTGGACGGTGGCAACTCGCGCTACACCGACGATCAGGTGCACGCGGTCCACCTGATGGCCAAGGGGATCGGCTTCGTCGACGCCGGGGTCAGCGGTGGCGTGTGGGGCCTGACCGAGGGCTACGCCCTCATGGTGGGCGGCGACCCGGCGCACGTGTCCGCCGTGCAGCCGTTCTTCGACACCCTCAAGCCCGCCGGCGAGCACGGCTTCGTCCACGCCGGTGCGGTCGGCGCCGGTCACTTCGCGAAGATGGTCCACAACGGCATCGAGTACGGCCTCATGCAGGCGTACGCCGAGGGCTGGGAGCTGATGGAGGCCACCGAGCTCATCCACGACGTGCCGGCAGTGGTCGCGAGCTGGCAGCAGGGCACGGTGATCCGGTCGTGGCTGCTCGACCTCGTGGTCCGCGCCCTCGACAGCGACCCGCACCTGGAGCAGCTGCGCGGATTTGCCCAGGACAGCGGCGAGGGCCGGTGGACGGTGCAGGCAGGGGTGGACCACGCCGTACCACTGCCGGTCATCACGGCGGCCCTCTACGCACGCTTCGCGTCACGGCAGGACGACAGCCCGGCGATGAAGATGATCGCCGCCCTGCGCAACCAGTTCGGTGGGCACGCGGTGACCAGTGCCGCGGGCTCGGTCGAGAAGGGCGCGGATGCGCCTGGTGCCGACGCGTCCTCGCCCGCCACCTGACGATGCACGTCTCCGCCCTGTCGCTCACGGACTTCCGGTCCTGGTCCCAGCTGGACGTCGAGCTGGCGCCCGGCCCGACAGCGCTGATCGGCAGCAACGGGCAAGGCAAGACCAACGTCGTGGAGGCGCTGCTCTACGTCGCCACGCTCGGCTCGCACCGGGTGTCCTCGGACGCCCCCCTGGTGCGGCAGGGCGCGGAGCGCGCGATCGTGCGGGCGCAGGTGCAGCGCGACGACCGGACCCTGCTGCTGGAGCTCGAGCTCAACCCGGGCAAGGCGAACCGGGCGCGGGTCAACCGCTCGCCGGTGCCGCGGGCGCGCGAGGTGCTTGGGCTGCTGCGGACCGTGCTGTTCGCCCCCGAGGACCTCGACCTCGTCAAGGGAGATCCCAGTGATCGCAGGGGTTTCCTGGACGACCTGCTCGTGCTGCGCACCCCTCGGCTCGCTGCGGTCCGGGCGGACTACGAGCGGGTGCTCAAGCAGCGCAACGCGCTGCTCAAGACGGCCTTCCTCGCCAAGCGGTCCGGTGGGGCCGACATGCGCACCCTTGATGTGTGGGACAGCCACCTCGCGCAGACGGGCGCGGAGCTGCTGGCGGCACGGCTGACGTTGGTCGACGAGCTGCTGCCCTACGCGCAGGTCGCCTACCGCGAGGTGTCCAAGGGGCAGGGCGAGCTGGGCATGGCCTACAAGAGCTCGTTGGGTGAAGCTCTGCCCGAGACCGCGGACCGCGAGGTGCTGGCGGCGGTGCTGCTCTCGGAGCTCGCACGCATCCGTCCGCAGGAGGTCGACCGGGGCGTGTCGCTCGTCGGGCCGCACCGCGACGAGCTCGTCCTGAGCCTCGGCACCCTCCCGGTCAAGGGCTACGCCTCGCACGGGGAGTCGTGGTCGGTGGCGCTCGCGCTGCGACTCGCGTCGTACGAGCTGCTGCGCAGCGACGGCGGCGAGCCGGTGCTCGTGCTCGACGACGTGTTCGCCGAGCTCGACACCGGACGGCGTGAGCGGCTGGCGTCCCTGGTGGAGGGCGCCGGGCAGGTCCTGGTCACCGCCGCCGTACCGGGGGACGTCCCGGAGCAGCTGGTCGGCGGTCGGTACGACGTGCACGACGGCGTGGTGACCCGTGTCCGCTGATCCTCCGGAGCCGGCCGCCGCGTCAGGGCCCGACCTCGTGCGCAAGGCGCTCGCGGAGGCGAAGGCCGCTGCCCGCGAGCGGGGGGTGGCCGCCGCGGGCGGGCGCAAGGCGGTGCGCAAGCTGCCCCGGCGCCGGGGGGAGGCCGGTGATCCCGTGCGGTTCGGCGAGGCGATCCAGCGCCTGGTCGACGAGCGGGGCTGGCAGGACACCACGACGAACGCGGGCGTGCTGGCCAACTGGGCGTCGCTGGTCGGACCGGAGATCGCCGACCACTGCCAGCCGCTGTCGCTCGTCGACGGCGAGCTGGTGCTGGTCGCCGAGTCGACGGCCTGGGCCACCCAGCTCCGGTTGCTCACCCGGACGCTGCAGGCGAAGCTCCGGGAGCAGGTGGGTGACGGGGTGGTGCACAAGGTCGTGGTCCGGGGGCCCGCGCAGCCCGACTGGCGTCGCGGACCGCGACGGGTCCAGGGGCGCGGTCCACGCGACACCTACGGCTGACGGTGCGAGACCCCGGGCAGGTGGGGGGACACCGACCCTGGGGGTAAACGCGACAGCGGCGTCCACAGGGCCGTCTACGGCCGTGCCTGTCGGCTGCAAGGGCTACACTCGCGACAGACACGGGCCCGTCGCGGCCCGTTTTCCTCTGAGAGCCCCCGAGCCCCACGGCCGCGGGCAGAGCGGGGCCTGGGCATGACCGACGAAACCGTCACGACAAGCGACACGAGCGGGTACGGCGCGTCGAGCATCACGGTCCTCGAGGGCCTGGAGGCGGTGCGCAAGCGCCCCGGGATGTACATCGGCTCCACGGGCGAGCGCGGCCTGCACCATCTCGTCTACGAGATCGTCGACAACGCCGTCGACGAGGCCCTTGCCGGCTACTGCGACACGATCGTGGTGCGGTTGCTGGCCGACGGCGGCGTGTCCGTGGAGGACAACGGCCGTGGCATCCCGGTGGGCATGCACCCCAAGGAGGGTGTGCCCGCCGTGCAGGTGGTGCTCAGCACACTGCACGCGGGGGGCAAGTTCGACTCCCAGACCTATGCCGTGTCCGGCGGCCTGCACGGCGTCGGCGCCGCGGTCGTGAACGCGCTGTCGAGCCGGCTCACCGTCGAGGTGCACCGCGAGGGCTTCGTGCACCGGCAGGAGTACCTCTCGACCGTGCCCGGCCCGCTGGTCAAGGGGGAGCCGACCGACCGCACCGGTACGACGCTGACGTTCTGGGCCGATGACACGATCTTCACCGAGACCACGACGTACAGCCGGGAGACGCTGTACCGCCGGATGCAGGAGATGGCCTTCCTCAACAAGGGCCTGTCGATCACGCTGCGGGACGAGCGCCTCGACCTCAACGACGGCGAGCTCGTCGAGGTGGTGTTCTGCTACCCCGACGGGTTGATGGACTTCGTGCGGCACCTCGGGGCGACTCGAACACCAGTTCACCCCACGATCATCGGCTTCGAGGACGAGTCGGCTGCCGAGGCGCCCGGACAGCGGATGTCGGTCGAGGTCGCGATGCAGTGGACGGACTCCTACAACGAGTCGGTCTACACCTTCGCCAACACGATCAACACCCACGAGGGCGGCACCCACGAGGAGGGCTTCCGGTCCGCGCTGACCCGCGTGGTCAACGACTGGGCGCGCGCCAAGGGCCACCTGAAGGAGAAGGAGCCCAACCTCGAGGGCTCCGACATCCGCGAGGGTCTCACCGCGATCATCAGCCTGAAGATCAGCGAGCCGCAGTTCGAGGGCCAGACCAAGACCAAGCTCGGCAACTCCGAGGCCAAGGGCTTCGTGCAGCGGGTGGTCGGGGAGCGGCTCAAGGACTGGCTCGAGGAGAACCCCGGCGAGGGCAAGGACGTCATCGTCAAGGCCACCCAGGCCGCGCGGGCGCGGATCGCCGCGCGCCAGGCCCGCGACCTGACCCGCCGCAAGGGGCTGCTCGAGAGCTCCTCGCTGCCGGGCAAGCTCGCCGACTGCCAGAGCACGGATCCCGCCCAGTGCGAGATCTACGTCGTGGAGGGCGACTCCGCCGGCGGTAGCGCCAAGGGCGGTCGCGACTCCAAGTTCCAGGCGATCCTGCCCATCCGCGGCAAGATCCTCAACGTCGAGAAGGCCCGCATCGACCGCGTGCTCAAGAACAACGAGGTCCAGGCGATGATCACGGCGCTGGGCACCGGCATCCACGACGAGTTCGACCTGGCGAAGCTGCGCTATCACAAGGTCGTGCTCATGGCCGACGCCGACGTGGACGGCCAGCACATCCGCACGCTGCTGCTCACGCTGCTGTTCCGCTTCATGCGCCCGCTCATCGAGCACGGGCACGTCTACCTGGGCCAGCCCCCGCTGTACAAGATCAAGTGGAACGGCGGCGAGGTGCAGTACGCCTACTCCGACCGCGAGCGCGACGGACTCGTGACCGCCGGCCAGGAGGCAGGCAAGAAGCTCCCCAAGAGCGGCGAGGCGATCCAGCGCTTCAAGGGTCTCGGCGAGATGAACGCCGAGGAGCTGTGGTCGACCACGATGGACCCCGCGCAGCGCGTCTTGCTCCGCGTCACGCTCGATGACGCTGCCACCGCTGACGAGCTCTTCTCCGTGCTCATGGGTGAGGACGTCGAAGCCCGCCGCTCCTTCATCCAGCGCAACGCCAAGGACGTCCGGTTCCTTGACATCTGACCGTGGACGACGGAGAGGCACGCCAGACATCTGACCGTGCGGTGTTCCACGTGGAACACCGCACGCGGGCTCTGTTCCACGTGGAACCGAGCAAGGACTGAGAGAGGCCCCGCGTGACCGAGGTAGAGCTCCCACCGCCGCACGACCGTGTCGAGCTGGTCGGCATCGAGGTGGAGATGCAGCGCTCCTACCTCGACTACGCCATGTCCGTCATCGTCGGCCGCGCACTCCCCGAGGTCCGCGACGGGCTCAAGCCCGTGCATCGTCGTGTGCTGTACGCGATGTACGACGGGGGTTACCGCCCCGACCGCGGCTACTTCAAGTGCGCCCGCGTCGTGGGCGACGTCATGGCGAACTACCACCCGCACGGCGACAGCGCGATCTACGACACCCTGGTGCGCCTTGCGCAGCCCTGGTCGCTGCGGTACCCGCTGGTGGACGGCAACGGCAACTTCGGCTCTCCCGGCAACGACCCGGCTGCCGCGATGCGCTACACAGAGTGCCGGATGGCGCCGCTGGCCATGGAGATGCTGCGCGACATCGACCAGGAGACGGTCGACTTCAGCGCGAACTACGACGGGCGCTCGCAGGAGCCGAACATCCTGCCCAGCCGCATCCCCAACCTGCTCGTCAACGGCAGCAGCGGGATCGCCGTCGGGATGGCCACCAACATCCCGCCGCACAACCTCCGAGAGGTCGCGCAGGGCGTGCTGTGGGCGCTGGACAACCCGGAGGCGAGCGACGAGGAGCTGCTCAACGCGCTCCTCGCCCGGATCCAGGGCCCGGACTTCCCGACCGGCGGCCTCATCGTCGGCCGGGGGGGACTGGAGGAGGCCTACCGCACCGGTCGCGGCAGCATCCGCATGCGCGCCGTGGTCGAGGTCGACGAGGACGCCCGCGGCCGGACACAGCTCGTGGTCACCGAGCTGCCGTACCAGGTCAACCCCGACAACCTGGCGCTCTCGATCGCCGAGCTCGTCAAGGAGGGGCGGATCGCCGGCATCGCCGACGTCCGCGACGAGGGGTCGCTGCGCACCGGACAGCGGCTGGTCATCGTCCTCAAGCGGGACGCGGTGGCGAAGGTCGTCCTCAACAACCTCTACAAGCACACCCAGCTGCAGTTCACGTTCGGCGCGAACATGCTCGCCATCGTCGACGGGGTGCCGCGCACGCTGCGCCTGGACGAGTTCGTGCGCTACTACGTCGCACACCAGGTCGAGGTGATCGTCCGGCGCACGCGGTACCGCCTGCGCAAGGCGGAGGAGCGCGCCCACATCCTGCGCGCCCTCGGCAAGGCGCTCGACGCCCTCGACGCCGTCATCGCGCTCATCCGCGGGGCCGACAGCGCCGATGCGGCGCGCGAGGGCCTCATGCAGCTGCTCGACATCGACGAGATCCAGGCCGTCGCCATCCTCGACATGCAGCTGCGCCGCCTCGCGGCCCTCGAGCGGCAGCGCATCCTGGACGAGCTGTCCGAGCGCGAGGCCGAGATCGCCGACCTCACCGCGATCCTCGCGGACGGCGCCCGCCAGCGGCGCATCGTCGGCGAGGAGATGACCGAGATCGTCGACAAGTACGGCGACGAGCGACGCACGCGGATCATCCCCTTCGAGGGCGACATGTCCGCCGAGGACTTCATCGCGCAGGAGGACGTCGTCGTCACCGTGACGACGGGGGGCTACGCGAAGCGCACGAAGACCGAGCTCTACCGCCAGCAGCGCCGCGGCGGCAAGGGCGTGAAGGGTGCTGCGCTCAAGCAGGACGACGTCGTGGGCCACTTCTTCACGACGACGACGCACCACTGGCTGCTGTTCTTCACCAACATGGGCCGGGTCTACCGCGCCAAGGCGCACGAGCTGCCCGAGGCGAACCGCGACGCCCGCGGTCAGCACGTCGCGAACATCCTGGCGTTCCAGCCTGATGAGAAGATCGCCCAGGTCATCGACCTCGCCGACTACCAGGCCGCGCCGTACCTCGTGCTGGCCACCCGCGGGGGACAGGTCAAGAAGACCGAGCTGACGCGGTTCGACTCCAACCGCACGGGCGGGCTCATCGCCATCAACCTGCGCGAGGGCGACGAGCTCATCGGTGCGGCGCTGTGCAGCGCCGAGGACGACCTGCTCCTGGTGTCGCGCAAGGGCATGTCCATCCGCTTCCGGGCGGACGACGAGCAGCTGCGACCCATGGGTCGCGACACCTCCGGCGTACGGGGCATGGGCTTCCGGGCCGGCGACGAGCTGCTGTCGATGGATGTCGTGCGCAGCACGGATGAGGACCGGTTCGTCTTCACGGTCACCGACGGGGGTTACGCCAAGCGCACCAAGGTCGACGCGTACAACGTGCAGGGGCGCAGCGGCCTGGGGGTGAAGGCCATGAAGCTCTCCGACGCCCGCGGCTCGCTGGTCGGAGCGCTGATCGTCGGCGAGGACGACGAGGTGCTCTGCATCCGGCAGTCCGGATCCGTGACCCGCAGCGGCGTGTCGGAGGTGGAGTCGCGCGGCCGCGACACGATGGGCGTCATCTTCGTGAAGCTGGACGACGGTGACGCCGTCGTCGCACTCGCTCGCAACGAGCCAGAGGTCCTCGGCGATCTCGAGGTGGAGGGCGACCCGGACAGCGCTGAGCCCTCCGACACCGGGGCCGCTGTCGACGCCGCCGCTGTCGACGAGGGTGCTGATGATTCAGCCGAGCCCGAGGCCGAGTCGTGACCGAGGGCTCCGGGAGCGCGCCGCAGTCAGGGCCCCAGCCCCTCGGCGGCGTGCCCCCGCGTCCTGAGCCACTGCCGCCCCCGCGGCGCAACGTACCCCTGGGGGGTACGACTGGCGGGTCGACCGTGGTCCCCGAGGGCAGTGCTCGCACCGCCTCCCCGCGGCCACCGCTGACGCGGCCCGCCACTGCCGTGCGTGGCCGCCGAGCGCGGCTGGCCGTGCGACGGGTGGACCCGTGGTCGGCGTTCGTGATCACGCTGCTGCTGTCGCTGCTGCTGGCGGTCGTCACCATCGTCGCGTCCTGGGCGCTCTACGCGCTGCTGTCGGCGCTCGGTGTGCCGGACAGCGTGAACGAGGCCGTGACCGAGGTGAACGGGGGCGGGCCGCTGCTCACGCAGGGCCGGTTCATCGGCATCGGTGCCCTCGTGGCGGCAGCCAACGTCGTGCTCCTCACAGCGCTGGCGACCCTGGGCGCGCTGCTCTACAACATCTGCGCGAGCTTCACCGGAGGCCTCGAGCTGACGCTCGCCGAGCGCGAGTAATCGGCGCTGGGGCTGCTGCTACGCTGCTCCACCGTGCCGGCAGCGGTACGACGGGCCTGTAGCTCAGCTGGTTAGAGCGCATCCCTGATAAGGATGAGGCCGGAGGTTCAAGTCCTCCCAGGCCCACACAAGACGCCCCTTCGACGAGGAGGACCAGCCATGAAGAAGCGAGCTCTCCTCACGGGGCTGCTGGCCGCCGCCGCGGCGGTGCTGGCAAAGCGCAGCAAGGCGCGCAAGGCCGAGCAGGACCTGTGGAACGAGGCAGGGCAGGCGGGCAGCGATCTGCGCTGAGCTCCTCCGGGGGCCATAGCTCAGTGGTAGAGCAGCGCCTTTGCAAGGCGAAGGTCCGGGGTTCGAATCCCCGTGGCTCCACTCCGGTTCCGCCCGATCCGTCCCGTTCTGCTCCTGCGTGTCCGTTCCAGATTCACCCGGGCTAGCACGAACCCCCCCGGATGGCCCTGAGGCACGTGCCGCGTGTCGCCGAGGAAACGGGAACGCCGCACGCATGACCCGGCCGCGGCCAGCAGGGGGACTGCAGTGCGGGACGAACGGACCGGTGACGGGCGCGCGGCGCCCGCAGGCGTGCGCGCCGGCGTGCGCGCACGCCTGCGGGTCCTGCAGCTCATCCGCGCCACGGCGGTCGTCCTGGTGCTGCTGTGCGTGGTCTTGGCCCCCGAGGCGCTGGCCCCGCACCCGCACGGGCTGCTGGTCCTGACCCTCGGGTACGCAGGGGTCGGCGGGCTGGCGGCGCTGGCCGCACGACGCCCAGGCGCCGTGCTGATGGTCCTGCGAGCGATGCTGGTCGTCGACGCGGCGTACCTCACGGTGGGGACGCACCTGACCGGTGGCGGGCACAGCCCGCTGCACTACGCCCTGCTGATGCACCTCGCCGCGGTCACGCTGCTGGCCAGCGCACGCACGGGCCTTGCACTCGCCGGGCTCGACACCGCGCTGCTGGTGAGCCTGCGGGTCGCAGTGGGGAGTGGCCTGCTCGAGGAGACGGCTCCGCGCGTGGCCTCCTCGCCGACCCAGCAGCTGGGCGTCCTGCTCGTCGTGCTGTGGATCGTCGCCGGCACGACCGCCACGCTCGCGGTGCTCCACCGCCGTGAGTTGCGCCGTCGCCGGCACGACCTCGACGCCCTGACGCTGCTGACCGAGCGGGTCGAGCGCGCCGCCCAGCCGGCCGCCGTGGCGCAGCTGCTCCTCGACGCGGTCGTGTCGACGTACGGGCTCCGCCGTGGGGTGGTGCTGACGGTGAGCGACGGCGGTCTGCAGCTGCTCGCGACCTCGGAGCAGCAACGCGACGTGCCGCGCACCGGGGAGTCGCCCCACGTCGAGCTGGCCCACACCGCTCAGACGACGCTGCTGGTCCGGGCGCCGGACGTCGCGCAGGACCCCTGGCTCGCCGCGCTGCTCCCCGGCGCGGGACCCCTCATCGTCGTCCCGCTCCTCGCCGAGACCCGTCCGCTCGGCGCGCTCGTCGTCGAGGGGGGCGGTCGTGCCCCCGCCCAGCGCCGTCTCGTGGGGGGGCTCGAGCGCTCCGCGGCGTACGGCGCTCTGGCGCTTCGCAACGCTGCCCTCATGGAGTCGGTGCAGCGGCTGGCCTCCACGGACGGGCTTACGAAGATCGCCAACCGCCGCGCCTTCGAGGGCACCTTGGAGCGCGAGCTGTCGCGCGCCACCCGCGCTGCCGAGTACGTCTCTCTCGTGCTGATCGACCTGGACCACTTCAAGGCGCTCAACGACAGCCTCGGCCACCAGGCCGGGGACGAGGTGCTGCGCAACGCGGCGGCAGCGCTGGCCTGCGAGTGCCGGGAGTTCGACACCGCGGCCCGGTACGGCGGGGAGGAGTTCGCGGTGATCCTGCCGGGGTGCGGTCCCGACCAGGCCTATGACATCGCGGAGCGGCTCCGGCTCGCGGTAGGCCGCGCACCGTCCCGTACGACGGTCACCGCGTCTGCGGGGGTCGCGACCTTCCCGGCGCACGCCGGGGACACCGACTCGCTCGTGCGGGCGGCGGACGAGGCGCTCTACTCCGCCAAGCGCGGCGGACGGGACCGCACGGCCGTCTCCGCCGGCATCGCTCCGGAGGAGCAGGTCAACGCGCTCATCCGGCGGGCTGTCCGCGAGCGCCTCCGCGCCCGCGACGGCCGCGCCCGCGACGACGACCCCCTGCTGCCGCTGCCCCTGTTCGAGCGCGAGGGTCGGGACGCGACCTCCTGACGGGTCGCTGCGGCGTCCGCTCACTAGAGTGGTGCGGGTCCGTCCCACCCCCTGAAGGAGCCCTCGTGGCGCTGCACGCGACCATCACCACCAACCGCGGCGACATCCGTGTCGAGCTGTTCCCGAACCACGCGCCCGCCACGGTGCGCAACTTCGTGGGGCTCGCCGACGGCAGCGGCGAGTGGACCAACCCGCGCACGGGCGCGAAGGGCGAGGGTGCCCTCTACGACGGCACGGTCTTTCACCGCGTGATCGACAGCTTCATGATCCAGGGCGGCGACCCGCTCGGCACGGGCACCGGCGGCCCGGGCTACCGGTTCAAGGACGAGATCCACCCCGAGCTGCAGTTCGACCGCCCGTACCTGCTGGCCATGGCCAACGCGGGCCCGGGCACGAACGGCTCGCAGTTCTTCATCACCGTCGCCGCGACGCCGTGGCTCAACGCCAAGCACACGATCTTCGGCGAGGTCGCCGACGCCGACTCGCGCGCGGTCGTGGACGCGATCGCCACGACGGCGGTCGGCCCGATGGACCGCCCCGTCGAGGAGGTCGTCATCGAGACGATCGCCGTCACCGAGTCCTGACCGAGGTGCAGGGCGAGACGGCCGACGAGGCACCGGTCTGCTACCGCCACCCGGACCGCGAGACCTATGTCCGGTGCGTGCGGTGCGAGCGGCCGATCTGCCCTGACTGCATGCGCTCGGCTGCGGTCGGCTTCCAGTGCGTCGAGTGCGTGAAGCAGGGCGCGGCCACGATCCGCACCCCCAAGGCGGCGTACGGCGGGAAGGCGCGCGCCAACCCCGAGGTCACCTACGCGTTGCTCGGGTTGAACGTGCTGATGTTCCTCGTCACGGTCGGTTCGGGCTCGCCCCTGGGCTTCGGCGGCGGCGTCTCGGAGCTGTTCCAGAAGCTCGCGCTGACGCCCTCGCTCCACTGCTCCTTCAGCGACCTCGACGGAACGTGCATCGTCGTCGACGGCGTCGCGCAGGGGGAGTACTACCGCCTGCTCACGGCCATGTTCCTGCACTTCGGGATCATCCACATCGCCCTCAACATGTACTGCCTGTTCCTCGTCGGGCCGGCGCTCGAGCGCGCCCTGGGTCGGCTCCGCTTCAGCGCCCTCTACCTGCTCTCCGGCCTGGGCGGCTCGGCGCTGTCGTACGCGCTCGGCCCGCAGCAGGAGATCGCCGCAGGGGCGTCCGGGGCCGTGTTCGGCCTGTTCGCCGGCTTCTACGTGCTGGAGCGCCGGCGTGGGGCGGACGTGTCCCAGATCAGCGTCACCATCGGCCTGAACCTGGTGCTGTCGTTCACCATCTCCGGCATCGACTGGCGTGGTCACGTCGGGGGGCTGATCGCCGGCGCGCTGGTCACGGCTGCGCTCGTCTACCCCCCGGCGGGCAAGCAGCGGGTCCTCCTGCAAGCCCTCGGGTGCACGTGCGTGGCCGTCCTCATCGTGGGCGTCGTCGTCATGCGCACGGCTCAGCTCACTGCCTGACGGGGGTCACCTGGGGGGTCTGCACCCAGATGTCCGGGTGTGGAGCCGGTGGCGCAGGGGTATCACCGCCTCGAGCCGTGGTCTGCCGACGGCCCGTCCGACAGGGTTTTGCACACTGTGGAGATCTCCTGGGGAGAACTACACCGTTGTGACTCGTGCCCTGGTGTGCCTCGGGAGCGGCAGCGTCAGCGCCACTGGGTCGACAGGCCGAAGCCGGCGATGATGAAGCCGAAGCCGATGAGCAGGTTGCTGTTGCCGAAGCGACCCGCGAACGGCATGTCCGTCCCAGCGATGTAGTAGGTCACCAGCCACGCGATGCCGATGAGGAAGAGCGCGAGCATCAGCGGCGCCAGCCAGACCGGGCTGGGGCCCTTCTTCTTCACCCCGCCCGCGGGTGGCGGCGGGGTGTAGACGTCCTTCTTCCGCTTCTTGGACTCGGGCATGCCGTTAGCGTATCGGTCATGGGCGGTAGGGAGCGCGTGCGGCTCGGCTGGCGGGTGCTCGTCCCCGTGACAGCGCTGCTCGCCGGGCTGCTGTTCGCGACCAGCGCCTCCACCGCGGCCGGCACCGACCTGCGGGCGGGCCGGTTCACCGAGCTCACCGAGCTCATCGCTGCGGCGCAGGACGACGTCGCCGACCAGGAGGACAAGGCCGCTGCGCTGCGGCGCGAGGTCGCCACGGCCAGTCGGCTCGCCGCAGCGGGGTCCACGACCGTGGCGGCCGAGACCGCGCGCGGCGACGCGCTCCTGCCCGGGGCGGGGCTGCAGGCCCTCACCGGCCCGGGGCTCGTCGTGACCCTCGACGACGCGCCCCAGAGACCGGTCGGGCAGGCCCCCGCCAGCGAGAACCCCGACGACCTCGTCGTGCACCAGCAGGATGTGCAGTCCGTGCTGAACGCGCTGTGGTCCGGGGGCGCCGAGGCGGTCACGCTCATGGGCGAGCGGCTGATCAGCACCAGCGCCGTCCGCTGCGTGGGGAACACGCTGCTCATCCAGGGGCGGCTGGTCGGGCCGCCGTTCGTCGTCCGCGCGATCGGCGACGCCACCCGGATGCGCACCGCCCTCGATCGCGAGCCCGGGGTGGCGGTCTTCCGCCAGTACGTCGACGCCTTCGACCTGACCTTCGACGTGGCAGGGGCAGCGGGCCTGAACGTCCCGGCGTACCAGGGAACGCTTGACCTCCCCCACGTGCGGCGCCCATGAGCGACGCCGTGCGCACCGTCCTTCGCGGACTGGGCCAGACCCTCATCACGGCCGGGGTGGTCGTGCTGCTGTTCTGCGTCTACGAGCTGAAGTTCACCAGCGCCTACACCGCGCAGGAGCAGAAGAAGCTCGACAAGGCCCTGGTGAAGGAGTGGGACGCCGCACCGACCGGACCGGTCGGCCCTGTCGTCCCGGCCTCGGCGTCGGGCACCGGGTTCGCTCGCGTCTACCTGCCCACGCTGGGTCGCAAGGAGGTCCACGTCGTGGTCGAGGGCGTCGGGCACGACGACCTCAAGAAGGGCCCCGGTCACTTCCCCGGCACGGCGCTGCCGGGCCAGGTGGGCAACCTCGTCATCAGCGGCCACCGCACGACGTACGGCGCGCCCTTCAACCGCCTCGACGAGCTCGACCCGGGCGACGCGATCGTCGTGGAGACCCGGACGCAGTTCTTCACCTACACGGTCCAGCGGCTGTTCGTCGTCAAGCCCTCGGCGATCGGGGTGACCTACCCGGTGCCGGACCGGCGCGGGGTCGTGCCGACCCAGCGCCTGCTGACCCTGACGACGTGCAACCCCAAGTACTCCGCGAAGACCCGGCTCATCGTGCGGGCCGTGCTCTCCGCGACCCTGGACAAGGGCCCGGGCGTCGTGCCCCCCGCCCTGCAGGCGGTGGCCTGATGTACGCGTGGCTGTGGCGGACGCTCCCCGGGCCGGTCGCGGCCCGGCTGCTGCAGTACCTCGTCCTGCTGGCTGCCGTCGTGGTGGCGCTGTTCCTGTGGGTGTTCCCGTGGGTGGAGTCGCAGCTGCCCTACAGCGAGGTCACGGTGCCCGGGCCGGAGAGCACGAGCGCGCCGTCCGGTATCCCTTCCGAGCTCCCGGCCGGCTGATCCGGGCAGCGCGGCTGCTCCGGTCGGCGCAATCGGGGCACAACGGGATCTTCCTCTCCCATGCCACAATCTGTGCGGCTCGCAACGACGCGGGCCCCCCTGTGCACGAGAGGCTCAGCAGTGGCGCGCGCCCGCTCGACCGTATCCAGCCCTTACGCCGACAAGCCGTGGCTCAGCAGCTACCCGACCGGGGTGCCGGCGACGTACGCGTTCCCGACCTTCGCCCTGACTCGACTGCTCGACGACGCGACGGGCACCTTTCCCGACCACACCGCGCTGGCCTTCCTCGGGGCCAAGACGTCGTACCGGTCGCTGAAGGACCAGGTGGACCGGTTCGCCGGCGCGCTGCGCTCGCTCGGTGTGGTCAAGGGCGACCGCGTCGCGCTGGTGCTGCCGAACTGCCCGCAGAACGTGGTCGCCTTCTTCGCGACGCTGCGCCTCGGGGCCGTGGTCGTGGAGCACAACCCGCTGTACACGGAGGCCGAGCTGCGGCACCAGCTCGCCGACTGCGGCGCGAAGGTCGTGGTCTGCCTCGATCGCGTCTACGCCAAGGTCGCGGCGGTGCAGAAGGACACGTCCGTCGAGCACGTGGTCGTGACCTCGCTGGTGGACGAGCTGCCCCTGGTCAAGCAGGCCCAGCTGCGCCTGCCGCTGGCCAAGGCCCGCAAGGCACGCGCCGAGCTGTCCGCGACCGTGCCGTCGGGAGCGAAGCAGTACGCCGCGCTTCTCAAGGCGGCGACGCCGGTGCCGGGGCAGGAGCCCGTCGCGACGACCGACCTCGCGCTGCTGCAGTACACCGGGGGGACGACCGGGCTGTCCAAGGGCGCGATGCTCAGCCACGGCAACCTCGTCGCGAACGCCTACATGAACCGGTTGTGGGACACCGACGCGCTCGCGGGACGTGAGGTGACGCTGGCGGTGCTGCCCCTGTTCCACGCCTACGGCCTGACGGTCGCGATGACCAACACCATCCTGCTCGGTGGCACGCTCGTCCTGCTCCCGCGCTTCGACCTCGACCTCGTCTTCGCAGCGATCGACACCTGGAAGCCGACGCTGTTCCCCGGCGTCCCCCCGATCTACAAGGCCATCGCCGACAGTCCGAAGGCCAAGGAGCACGACCTGAGCTGCATCCGGCTCTGCGTGTCCGGGGCCATGAAGCTCCCGGTCGACGTGGCGGAGCAGTTCGCCAAGATCTCCGGAGCCGTCCTCATCGAGGGCTACGGCATGACCGAGACGTCGCCGTCGACGCACGCGAACCCGACGCACGGCAACGGCAAGGTCGGCAGCATCGGCGTCCCCCTGCCGGGCACCTCGTGCAAGGTCGTCGACCAGGAGGACCCGACCCGCGAGGTCGCTGTCGGCACGCCTGGTGAGCTGGCAGTCGCCGGACCGCAGGTGTTCAGCGGTTACTGGAACCGGCCCGACCAGGACGGGGTCTTCACCTCCGACGGCTACCTGCTCACGGGGGACGTGGCGGTGATGGACGCCGAAGGCTTCTTCACCATCGTCGACCGCAAGAAGGAGCTCATCATCGCGGGCGGGTTCAACATCTACCCGTCAGAGGTGGAGGAGGTGCTGTTCGGCCTGGAGGGCGTGCAGGACGCGGGCGTCATCGGCGTCCCGGACCGGTACCGCGGCGAGACGGTGAAGGCGTTCGTGGTCCGGCAGCCCGGCTCGTCCCTCACCGAGGAGGACGTCGTGGCGCACGCGGCGACCGCACTCACCGCGTACAAGGTGCCGAAGCTCGTGGAGTTCCGCGAGGCGCTGCCGCGCAACGCCGTCGGCAAGCTTCTGCGCCGCGTCCTCGTCGAGGAGGAGGCCGCCAAGGCTGCCGCGCCCGCGAAGAAGGCTGCGCCCGCGAAGAAGGCTGCGCC
>DATLCV010000094.1:0-40009 GCA_035526225.1 Mycobacteriales bacterium | reverse complement strand
GTCCTGCGAGCACCCAGCAGGGGCTGTCGCCATATGGGACATGGGTTCAGGTGAAGGCGGCTAGGGCGCGCTGGGCCTGCGCAACGACAGCAGCCACGATCTCTGCCGCCGGGGCGACCTCGTGGACGAGCCCGACGGACTGGCCGGCGTAGAGGGCCATCGCCTCGACGTCACCGCTCAGGCCGCGCAGGGGGACCATGTCGTCGTAACGGTGGAACGGCTGGCCGCCCCGATCGGTGGCCACGACGTCGCCCTCGCCGGGTCGGTCCGGGGCAACAGGCCGGCCGGCGTCCTCCCAGGCGTCGAGGGTGGCGTTGCGCAGGACACGGTGCGGGGCGTCGGCCCAGCCACCGTCGAAGCAGGCGGTGTACGCCGCGTCCGCCGAGCCGGCGGCGACGACTCGCGCCCGGTAGTGCTCGTGCGTCGAGGCCTCTGCTGCCGCGACGAACCGGGTGCCCAGCCAGGCCGCCTGTGCCCCGAGCACGAGCGCGGCAGCCAGCCCCCGACCGTCCGCGATGCCACCTGCGGCGATCACCGGGACCGGGGCCACCGCGTCGACCACGGCGGGCGTCAGGGGCAGCGTCGCCACCTCACCCCACACGTGCCCGCCCGCCTCCCAGCCCTGGGCCACGACGGCGTCGACACCGGCGTCGACCGCGGCGCGCGCCTCGTCGGGGGAGCGCACGGTGTGCAGGTGTAAGGCACCGGCCTCGTGCACGCGATCGTGGACGGCGAGCGGGTCGCCCCAGAAGGTGGAGACGACCCGGACCCCGAGGGCGAGCGCAGCGTCGAGCTGCGCGTCGATGGGGAAGTCCAGGCACACGTTCACCCCGAAGGGCGCCGACGTGAGCTCCAGGGTGCGCCGGACCCTGGCCGCTGCGACGTGGGGCGGCAGCCAGGTCAGGGCCAGCATCCCGAGCGCACCTGCGCCGGACACCGCCGCCGCCAGCTCCGGGGTAGTGGCGGACCCGATGGGTGCCTGCACGACGGGGACGGTGATCCCGAGGGCTCGGCACAGCGGCGTCGTCAGCTCCACCAGGCACCTCCGCGCGTCGTCAGCGAGCCAGCCTAGGTCCGTCGTACCGGTAAGGAGACCCCTACTCCGACGCCACATTTGCCCACCGCGTCGTTCTCCGTCCCCGTGGAGGGGCAGGGCATTCAGGGAGAGCACGTGAGGAACAGGAGATCGACGTGAACGCGACGGACACGCTGGACACGCTGAAGAGCGGCACCACCCAGATCGCCGAGACCACCGGCCAGGCCGTGAGCGGGCTGGCGGGTACGGCGAAGAAGCAGGCCACAGCTGTCATCGGTGAGGTGGCGGAGCGCATCGCGCAGCACACGAGCCTCGAGCCGCCGAAGCCCAAGCGGCGGCGCGGCCGGCTCTTCCTGGGTCTGGCACTGGGCGGCGCCGCCGCCGGCTGGCTGGTGAAGCTGGCGCGCGGCACCGCGCTCGGGCACAAGGCAGAAGAGGCGATCATCGACCTGACCCACGGCTCGCGCACCGACGAGGCCACGGTGGAGTCGTTGGGAAGCCAGGGACTGGACCCGGTGGCACGCGGGGGCGCGCCCTCCTGACTGCTCGGTAGGCAGGGATCGCGGCTCCGCCGCCGAACGCAGCAGGTGTGAAACGCGTTCTTGTCGGAGTCGTCGTCCTTGCCCTCGTGCCGGTCGCATCCGTCACCCGCGCGGCGGCGGCGCCAGGACTGCTGGCCGGTGCGGCCGTCGTCGACGCGACGTGGCACGTCGGCTCCAGCGCGGGGCAGTACAGCAGCACTCAGGACGTGAGCGACCCGCTCGCCTCGGAGTGGGACCCGAACCTGCAACACGTGAAGAACGCCTCGTCCTACGGCGTGGCCTCCCGCCTCAGCGTCCGCGCGCTCGTGCTGCAGAACCCCGGCCAGGCGCCGGTGGCGCTGGTGAAGAACGACAACTACCTGAGCCAGGACGTGCTCACGAGGCGGGCCGCCCAGCTGCTCGCCGAGCACGGCAGCAAGGTCACCTACGACAACCTCCTGGTGTCGTCGACCCACGACCACAACTCGCCGTACTACGCCACGCCGGCGGCAGGTGTCTGGCTCTTCCAGGACGTGATGGACCTGCGGATGCTGGAGTACCAGGCCCGCGCGATCGCCCAGGCCGTCGAGCGGGCGGAGAAGTCGGCCCGCCCGGCCCGCCTCGGCGCGACCACCGTCGAGTTCCCCTGGTTCCAGGGCAACATCGCCGGTGCAGGCGTGAGCGAGGACGGCAGCCCGGTGGGCTACCCGCTGCAGGAGAACGACCACGGCCTCACGGTGCTCCGGGTCGACGGCACCGACGGGCGCCCGATCGCGACGTGGGTCAACTACGCGCAGCACGGCGAGTCCCTCGACGGCTACGACCTGATCAGCGCCGACTGGCTCGCCCCCTTCCAGCGCTACGTGGACCGCGGCACCGGCGCCCCCGTCGTCTTCGCGCAGGGCGCCGTCGGCTCCGCGGAGGGGCCGTACGAGCACGCCTACCCGAAGGGGAAGGCACCGCGGGTCAGCGATCACGGCGAGGCCGTGCCGGCGATCTGGGCGCACCTCGGGTACGCCCAGGCGGAGCGCGGTGCCCACCTGCTGGCCGATGCCGTGATCGGCGCCTGGCGCACGATCGGCGCGGGCAAGGGCGACGCCCCGATGTCCGAGCGGCCCGTCGTACGCATGCTGACGCACTGGGTCGCCGGACCCGTCTCGCACCCCTACCCGGGCGTCTCCAACTGCCGCACCGGGCAGACCGTGAACGGCGACCCCGGGGTGCCCGTGCTCGGCCTGCCGGACTGCCAGCGCGCGTCGGACGCGTTCGGCCAGGCGCTGCCGGCAGACGGGCTCTGGGACGCGCTGCGCAGCTCCGGCGTCCCCGTGCCCGCGACGTACGACGCCCCTTCGTTCGGCAGTGTGGAGGAGAACCTGCGGCTGAAGCTGCAGGCCGTGCGCATCGGCGACGTGCTGCTGGCGTCGTGCGCCTGCGAGCCGCAGAGCGACCTCATCAAGGCCCTCGAGACCCGCACCGACGACGTCGTGCGGAACAGGTGGGACGGCATGGACTACGCCGACCAGCGCGCCGTCGACGGGGCATGGCCGGGGCGTGGTGTCCGCGCGTGCTACGCCGTCACCGGCGGCCGCAGCTGCCCCGACCCGCGCGACCAGTCAGGGGTGCGCCGCGTCACGGTCGGCGCTGCGGCGTTCGCCCTCATGCAGGCGCAGGTGCACAACCCCGCCGACGGCTGGGACGACCCGTCGTACGCGCTGTACGCCAACAGCGAGCCGACGGATCCCCAGCAGGTGAAGGGAAACTTCACGTCGAAGGAGCTCGCCCCGTCCTGCGGGTACGGCGTCACCGTGGGCCTCGGGCACACCGGCGACTACAACGGCTACACCGTGAGCTACCGCGAGTACATGGCACGAGACTCCTACCGCAAGGCGCTCACGGCGTACGGGCCGCACACCGCCGACTACATGGTCAGCCGCCTCATGGCGATGGCGGCGAACCTGCGCTGCGGGACGCCGCTGCCCACCGAGCCGACGGCGGCCCTCGCGGCTGCGGACGAGCAGCGTCAGGCGGCGGAGTCGCGGGCCCTGGGGGTGCTCTCGGCTGCCGCGCTCGACGGGTGGGCCGCGCAGGTCCCGGACAGCGTGGGGCCAGCTGCGCCGCTGGTGCAGCCCAAGAGCGTCAGCCGCTTCGCCGCAGCCAGCTTCCGGTGGATCGGGGGCGACAACTGGACCGACGACCCCACCGTCGTGGTGCAGCGACTCGTAGGCCGCGCCTGGAAGACGTACGCGACGCAGGACGGCGAGGTGCAGACCGTCCTCGACCAGCCCGAGGGGGTCGTCGCGAGCGCTCCCGGTCACCGCACCGGCGCGCAGCGCTGGACCTGGACCGCGACGTTCGAGGCCTTCGACGCCTACCCGCGCGCCACCGTGCCCGGCGGTCAGGTCCCGACCGGCACCTACCGCTTCGCGGTTGTGGGGAGCATCCACCAGGACGGGGCGGTGCGGCCGTACCGCCTGCAGTCGCAGCCGTTCCGGGTGCGCCCGTGGACCGGCGTGCGGGCGTCGGCGCTGGCAGTCCGGAACGGCTCGGTGGTGTTCACCACTCCCGACTCCGCCTACCCGCGCACGTACGCCTCACCGGTGCGCTTCGTCCGCGACGACAAAGGTGGGCTGGCCACGGGCGACAGCGTCATCTGCAAGACCTGCACCTTCCGGCCGTGGGCCACGGGCAGCGCCGTCGTCCGGGCCGTCGTGACGGTGGTGGACCGGAGCGGTCGCGTCGTGAGGGTCGTGCCGGCCCGTCGCGTCGGCGGCACCTGGGTCGCTGACACGCGCCTGCGGGCCAAGGAGCGCGCGGTGATCCTCCCCGGTGGCCTGCGCGACGCGTACGGCGAGACGAACGGCGCCGCGTTCAGGTAGCCCGCAGGCGGCCCGGACCGCCGCGCCCGCGGGCGAGGTTCTGCGCGGTGTTCACCAGCGAGACGTGGGTGAACGCCTGCGGGAAGTTGCCGACCAGACGGCCGGCCGAGACGTCGTACTCCTCCGACAGCAGACCCACGTCGTTGCTGAGCGCGAGCAGCCGCTCGAAGGTCGCGCGCGCCTCCTCGTGCCGGCCCGCGAGGGCGTAGCTGTCGGCCAGCCAGAAGGTGCAGGGCAGGAACGCGCCCTCGCCAGGGGGCAGCCCGTCGACTCCCTCGGCATCGCCGTACCTGCGGACGAAGCCGTCGACGCACAGCTCGGCCTCGATGGCCGCCAGGGTGCCGCGCACCCGCTCGTCCTCGGGGGGCAGGAAGCCGACGAGCGGCATCATCAGCAGGGCGGCGTCCAGGCCCCGGCCGCCGTAGAACTGCGTGAAGGCCTGCCGGTCGCTGTTCCAGCCCTTCTCGAGCACCTCCTTGTGGATGTCCTCGCGCAGCTGTCGCCAGCGGTCGACCGGCCCCGGGCCTCCGAACTGCTCGACGGTCTTGACCGCCCGGTCGGCGGCGACCCACGCCATCACCTTGGAGTGGGTGAACTGGCGGCGCGGGCCGCGGACCTCCCAGATGCCCTCGTCTGGCTCCTGCCAGCTCGACTCCAGGTGGTCCATGATCGACCGGGCGAAGGCCCACGTGGCGACGTCGTCGGGCAGCCCGTCGCGCCGGGCCTGGAACATGCAGTCCATGACCTCGCCGTAGACGTCGAGCTGGAACTGGCCCACGGCCGCGTTGCCGACCCGGACCGGACGCGCCCCCTCGTAGCCGCTGAGCCACGGCAGCTCCACCTCGGGGAGCATCCGCTCGCCGGCGATCCCGTACATGATCTGCATGTCCTTCGGGGCACCGGCGACGGCGCGGAGCAGCCAGTCGCGCCAGGCGAGGGCCTCCTGGGTGTGGCCGGCGCTGAGGAGCGCGTAGAGCGTGAAGGTCGCGTCGCGCAGCCAGCAGATGCGGTAGTCCCAGTTGCGCACCCCGCCGAGCTGCTCCGGGAGCGAGGTCGTGGCCGCCGCGACGATGCCCCCGGTCGGCGCGTAGGTGAGGGCCTTGAGGGTGACCAGCGACCGCACGACCGCGTCGCGCCACTCCCCGTCGTACTTCGACCGGTCGGCCCACTCCTGCCACCAGGCGACGGTGTCGTCCACGGCGTGCTCGGCCGACGCCCCCGGTTCGGTCTCTTCGTACGACGGGAACCAGGTGAGCACGAAGGGGACCCGGTCGCCCGCCGAGACCTCGACCTCGGCGACCAGGCTGCCGTCTTCGAGGCCCAGCTCGACCGGCGTCTCGAGCAGCAGCGCGTCCGGTCCCGCCACCGCGCGCAGCCGGCCGTCGTCGCGGCGCACCCACGGCACCGAGCGCCCGTAGTCGAAGCGGATCGTGAGCTCGCAGCGCATCCGCACGCGCCCGCTCACGCCCTCGACCACCCGGACCACGTCGGGCGCGCGGCCGCGGACCGGCATCAGGTCCAGCAGCCGGACCTCGCCGTCGGAGGTTCGGAAGGTCGTCTCCAGCACGAGCGAGTCGCCGATGTAGCGACGGCGCACGGTCGCGCCGTCGCCCATCGGCGCCAGGAGCCAGCGGCCGTTCTCCGGCCCGCCGAGCAGGGCGGCGAAGCAGGCGGGTGAGTCGAAGCGCGGCAGGCACAGCCAGTCGATCGAGCCGTCGCGGCCCACGAGGGCGGCGGTCTGCGTGTCGCCGATCACCGCGTAGTCCTCGATCTTCACGTGAGGGTCCTTCCCCCTGCCCCGACCGCTACTCCGAGAGCCGGGCGGACGCCCGTCGTACGTTCTGGGCATGGACCTCACGGGTGCGCGGATCCTGCTGAGGTCGGGTCTGCTGCGACCGGGACGGCCGGACCGGCTGCTGGGCATGGCCCTGCAGGCCGCGCGGTGGGACCTGACGCCCGCAGGCGGCTACGCGGTGGCAGCGGCCCGTGACCCGCACGGACTGGCCCTGGTCGACGACGAGGGGGCGCTGACGTTCCGTGAGGTGGACGAGCGCTCGGACCGCGTGGCGGGGGAGCTGCGGGCCCGCGGTGTCCGGACGGGTGACGCTGTGGGGCTGCTGGCCCGCAACGGCCGCGGCTTCGTCGTGAGCCTGGTGGCGCTGAGCAAGTGCGGCGCCGACGTGCTGCTGCTCAACACCGGCTTCGCACCCGCGCAGGTGGCGGCGGTGCTCGACCGCGAGGACGCCGCGATGGTCGTCCACGACGCGGACCTCGCTGCGGTCGTCATGGACGCAGGCGCCGGCCGGCTGCTGGTGACGACCGAGGAGCTGGACGAGGCGGCACGCGCGGGGAACCGCCCGGCGCCGGTCAGGGCGGGTCGTCGCGGCCGGGTGGTCATCCTCACCAGCGGCACGACGGGTGCCCCTCGGGGAGCAGCCCGCACCAGCGGCACGGCCGATGACGCCGTGGCCTTCCTGTCCCGCATCCCGCTGCGGGCCGGTGGGCGCACGGTCATCGCGGCGCCCACCTTCCACGCCTGGGGGTTCGGGCACCTCACGATGGCGATGCTGCTGGGCTCCGCCGCCGTCCTGCAGCGGCGCTTCGACCCGAAGGCCGTCCTCGCCGCGGTGCAGGAGCATCGGGCGAGCGCACTGGTCGTCGTCCCCGTCATGCTCGACAAGCTGCTCGACGCCGACCCGAGCGCCTTCGACACCTCCTCGCTCGAGGTCATCGCCTCCAGTGGCAGCACACTGCCCGGCGAGCTCGCGACCCGGGTGCTCGACTCCTTCGGCCCGGTGCTCTACAACCTCTACGGCTCCACCGAGGCCGCGTACGCCGCCGTCGCGACTCCTGAGGACCTCCTGGCCGACCCGCGGACCGCGGGTCGGCCGCCGTACGGCGTCACGCTGCGCGTGGTGGACGAGGCGGGCGTGGAGGTGCCGCCGGGGACGCAGGGCCGGATCTTCGTCGGGAGCGGGCTGGCCTTCGGCGGCTACACCGACGGCTCGGACAAGGAGCGGCTCGACGGCCTCGTGGCCACCGGGGACCTCGGGGTGGTCGACGCCGAGGGCAGGCTCACCGTGCTGGGCCGCGACGACGACATGGTCGTGATCGGGGGAGAGAACGTTCACCTCAACCAGGTCGAGGACGCGCTGCTGTCGCACCCGGCGGTGGTGGAGTGCGCGGTGACGGCGCAGGAGGACCTGTCGTTCGGGGTGCGACTGGTGGCGCACGTGGTGGGCAGCGCGCCCGAGCAGGAGCTCAAGGAGCGGGTGCGCGAGCAGGTGGCCCGGTTCGCGGTCCCGCGCGAGGTGCGGTACGTCGACGCGCTGCCGCGCAACAGCACGGGCAAGGTCGTCAAGCGCGAGCTGGTCGGGGGTCCCGCCTAGGCTGGGGGCATGACGGCGCCGGCGGAGCTCGACCTCCCCGACACCGGTGAGGCGCTCGACCGGCCCTGGGTCACGATCGTCTGGAACGACCCCATCAACCTGATGAGCTACGTCACGCACGTGCTCCAGGAGCTGTTCGGGTACAGCCGCGACAAGGCCACCCAGCTCATGCTTGCCGTGCACCACGAGGGGAAGGCAGTCGTGAGCAACGGCACGCGCGAGCAGATGGAGGCCGACGTCGCGCGCCTGCACGCCAAGGGCCTGTGGGCCACCTTGCAGCAGGACTGACGTGCGGTTCACCAGGCACCGCGGGCGCGTGCGTGCCGACGTCGACGCCGTGGAGGTCCAGGTGCTCGACCAGCTGGCCGCCGAGCTCCTGGAGATCGTCGAGGAGCCCCAGCTCAGTGACGACCCCCTCGCCGCCCTCGTCGGGATGTCCGGGGAGGACGTGCCCCCGCCCGACGACCCCGTCCTGTCCCGGTTGCTGCCGGACGCCTACCGCGACGACCCGGACGCCTCCGGCGACTTCCGGCGCTACACCGACGGGGAGCTGCGGCAGCGCAAGCGCGCCAACGCGCACGCCGTACGGCGGTCTCTGCCCGAGGGCGGCGGTCGCCTCGAGCTGGACCGCGACCAGGCCGACCAGTGGTTGGAGTGCCTCAACGACATGCGGCTCGCACTCGGCACGGCGCTGGGCGTGACCGACGAGACCGACCCGGAGGACATCGACGCCGAGCACCCGGCGTACGCGTCCTTGCAGGTCTACGGGTGGCTGGGGTGGTTGCAGGAGTCGCTGCTGAGCTGTGTCGAGCCACGGCAGCCGCACGCCTAGGCTCGTGCGGGTGCTGACCCTCTCCCAGGACCTCCTCGACCGGGTGCTCGCGCACGCGCGGCGGGACCACCCCGACGAGTGCTGCGGCGTCATCGCGGGCAAGGACGGCGTCGCCACCCGGCTGTTCGAGATGGCGAACGCCGACCGCTCGCCGACGGGCTTCACGTTCGACAGCGCCGAGTGGCTCCGGGTCTACCGCGAGGTCGACGACGCCGACGAGGAGCTGCTGGCGGTCTACCACTCGCACACGGCCACCGAGGCCTACCCCTCGCGGACGGACGTCCTGTGGTCGCAGCACAACGAGTTCGCCCACTGGCTGCTGGTGTCCACCCGGTCCGAGCAGGACGAGGTGCGGAGCTTCACGATCACCGACGGGGTGGTCGCGGAGGAGCCCGTCACCGTCACCTGAGGAATGCCGCACGGCGACCGTCGTGTTCACTTGTGTGAGTCCGAGGCGAGCTCCGAGCGCCCCCGAGATCTGGAGAAGCATGTCCATCGAGGTCCGCATCCCGACCATCCTCCGCACCTACACGGGTGGGGAGAAGGCCGTCGAGGCGAAGGGTGACACGCTGCTCGGGCTCATCGACGACCTCGAGAGCCGGCACGCCGGCATCAAGGACCGCCTCATCACCGCCGAGGGCGCGCTGCACCGCTTCGTGAACATCTACGTGAACGACGAGGACGTCCGCTTCCTGGGGTCGCTGGAGACCCCGCTCAAGGACGGCGACAGCGTGACCGTGCTCCCGGCCGTGGCCGGCGGTTCGGTGGGCGGGGCCGTTGCGCTTTGACTCGCTGATCGAGTCCCTCGGGCGCACGCCGCTCGTCGGGCTCCCTCGGCTGTCGCCCTCCTCCGACGTGCGGCTCTGGGCCAAGCTCGAGACCGCCAACCCCACGGGCTCGGTGAAGGACCGCGCGGCGCTGTACATGGTCGCGCAGGCCGAGAAGGAGGGACTGCTGCGGCCGGGTGTGACGGTGCTCGAGCCCACCTCGGGCAACACCGGCATCAGCCTCGCGATGGTCTGCCGGCTGCGCGGCTACCGCCTCGTCTGCGTCATGCCGGAGAACACCAGCGTCGAGCGGCGCCAGCTGCTCACCATGTACGGCGCCGAGATCGTCACCTCGCCCGCGGCGGGCGGCTCGAACCAGGCCGTCGCCCTGGCCAAGGAGCTCGCCGCGGAGAACCCCGACTGGGTGATGCTCTACCAGTACGGCAACCAGGCGAACGCCCAGGCGCACTACGAGACCACCGGCCCGGAGCTGCTCGAGGACCTGCCGACGATCACGCACTTCATCGCCGGGCTCGGCACCACCGGCACGCTCATGGGCACCGGTCGGTTCCTGCGCGAGCACGTCCCGGACGTGCGGATCATCGCTGCAGAGCCGAGGTACGGCGAGCTCGTCTACGGCCTGCGCAACATCGACGAGGGCTTCGTCCCCGAGCTGTACGACGGGTCCGTGCTGACCTCGCGCTTCTCGGTCGGACCGCGTGAGGCGCTGCGCCGCACCCGGCAGCTCGTGGAGGAGGAGGGGATCTTCGCGGGCATCTCCACCGGGGCGGTGCTGCACGCCGCACTGGGCGAGGGGATGAAGGCGGTCCACGCGGGGCAGCGGGCGGACATCGCGTTCGTCGTCGCCGACGGCGGCTGGAAGTACCTCTCCACCGGTGCGTACGCCGGGACGCTGGAGGAGGCGGAACAGGCCCTGGAAGGGCAGCTCTGGGCGTGAGCACACGAGACTCCTTGGGGGTGGTTTCGGCTCGTGGAGGGGTCTCGGAGGTGCCTGCCGGGTAGGTACGGACTGCTGAGGAACGACAGCTGCTCCGGCGGCCCGCCGGCCAGAGGCGAGTGCCCTCCCCTGCCGATCATGGAGCCGCGATGCCCCTCGCCCGGTCCGCCGCCTCCCCGCTCTCCGCCGTGCCGGACGGGTGGGAGCACCACGACCTCGCTGCGCAGCGCGAGGAGCTGGTACGCGCTGTGGGCACGAACCAGCTGCGCCTGCACTACCAGCCCGTGGTGGACCTGAGGAGCGGGTGCCCGGTGGGCGTCGAGGCGCTCGTCAGGTGGGAGCACCCGACGCGCGGGCTCCTCGGCCCCGACGCGTTCATGCCGCTTGCGGAGCGCACCGGGCTGGACGTGCCGATCGGCGCCTGGGTCATCGGGGAGTCCTGTCGCCTCGCCGCGCTGCTGCAGCACCGTCCGGGGGCGCCGACCGTCGCGGTGAACCTGTCGGGCGGCCAGCTCTCCCACCGTGGCCTCGTCGCACTGGTGCGCGACGCGCTGCAGGCACACGGGTGCCGCGGCGACAGCCTGGTCTTCGAGGTCACCGAGACGGCGCTGGTGACCGACATGGACGCCGCCGCCGCCTCCGTGAACGAGCTCCGAGCGCTGGGGTCGGGTGTCGCCATCGACGACTTCGGCACGGGCTACTCCTCCATGCTCTACCTCAAGCACCTGTCGCCCAGCGCGTTGAAGGTGGACCGCTCGTTCGTCCGGGGGATGACGGCCGGGTCCTTCGACACGGCCGTGGTCGCCGCGCTCGTCTCGCTGTCGCACAACCTGGGGCTGCAGTGCGTGGCGGAGGGCGTCGAGACGACCCAGCAGCTGGAGCTGCTGGGTCAGCTGGGCTGCGACCTCGCGCAGGGCTACCTGCTGTGCGAGCCACTGGACGTGGACGCGCTCGTGACCTGGCTCGACGCCCACGAGAGCGGCGACCCGCAGCGAGCGTCGGAGCCGGTCGCCTGCCGCGAGACGGCCCGGATCGTGGCCATGCACGACAACGGGCTGAGCCCCCACACGATCGCCGCGGCGCTCAACGCCGAGCGCAACCGGACCGACTCCGGGCGCCGCTGGTCCTCACAGAGCGTGGCCCTGGTCCTGCTGCGGAGCCGGGGTGTCGGCTCCCCGACACCGCGGTGACCCAGCGCCCGTAGGCTGAGACGGTGAGCAACGGCGCGGGATCACCCATCGGGGTGTTCGACTCCGGGGTGGGTGGGCTGACCGTGGCCCGTGCCCTGCTCGACCAGCTGCCGCACGAGGAGCTGCTGTACGTCGGCGACACGGCGCACGGGCCCTACGGGCCGTTGCCGATCGCGGAGGTGCGCCGGCACGCCCTCGCGGCGCTCGACGACCTCGTCGGCCGGGGCGTGAAGATGCTCGTCATCGCGTGCAACAGCGCGTCGAGCGCCTGCCTGCGCGACGCGAAGGAGCGCTACGACATCCCCGTGGTGGAGGTCATCGCGCCGGCCGTGCGACGCGCCGTGAGCGCAACCCGCAACGGGCAGGTGGGGCTCATCGCCACCGCCATGACGGTCGCCAGCGGGGCGTACGACGAGGCCTTCTCCGCCGCTCCGCAGGTGACGCTCACGAGCGCTGCCTGCCCCCGCTTCGTCGACTTCGTCGAGCGCGGCGTGACGACCGGCCGTCAGCTGCTGCAGCTGGCTACGCACTACCTGGAGCCCGTGCAGCGCGCCGGCGTCGACACGCTCGTGCTCGGTTGCACCCATTACCCCCTGCTCACCGGGATGATCTCCCTCGTCGTCGGCGAAGGGGTCACGCTCGTGAGCAGCGCGGAGGAGACAGCGAAGGACGTCTACCACGTGCTGGTCCGGGAGGGGCTCGAGCGCCCCGAGGACCTGCCCCCACCGCAGCACCAGTTCCTGGCGACCGGGGACCCGGCCTCGTTCGCCAAGGCAGGGCGAAGGTTCCTCGGACCGGTGATCGGGTCGGTGTCGGCCATGGAAGGGCAGGAGAAGCTGTGCAGCTGACCGTTCTCGGGTGCTCCGGGACCTTTCCCAGTGCCTCCTCGCCGTGCTCGGGCTACCTGCTCGAGCACGAGGGCTACCGGCTCATCCTCGACCTGGGCGCCGGCGCGCTGGGCAACCTTCAGCGCCACTGCGACTTGCGAGAGATCGATGCGGTCTACATCACGCACCTGCACGCCGACCACTGCATCGACCTCGTCGCGTACTTCTACGCCCGGCGCTACCACCCGGCGGGCGCCCCTCCCATTCTGCCCGTCTACGGGCCGCCCGGCACTCGGCACCGCATCGGCTCGGCGTTCGAGGAGCCCCCGGTCGACGGCTTCGACGAGGTCTTCGACTTCCGCGAGCCGGGGCCCGGGGTCTACCAGCTGGGGCCCTTCACGGTCACGAGCGCGCCGGTCAACCACCCCGTCGAGTGCCACGGCCTGCGGATCGAGTCCGGCGGCAAGGTGCTCACCTACTCCGGTGACACGGCAGCGTGCGACGCGATCATCGAGCTCGCCCGCGACGCCGACCTGTTCCTGTGCGAGGCGTCCTGGCCGTCGGTGCCGACGCCTCCGCCCGGGATCCACCTGACGGGCCGCGAGGCCGGAGACCACGCTGCCCGGGCCGGCGCGAAGCGCCTGCTGCTGACGCACCTGATGCCCTTCCACGACCCGCAGGCCATGCTCGCCGAGGCCAAGGAGACCTACGACGGGCACATCGACCTGGTCTCGCCCGGGGCCGTCTACACCGTCTGAGCTCGTCGGCTGGCTAGCCTTGCCCGCATGACGCGTGAGGACGGCAGGACCCCCGACCAGCTCCGGCAGGTGCGGTTCACCCGCGGTTGGCTGGACCACGCCGAGGGCTCGTGCCTGGTGGAGTTCGGCAAGACCCGCGTCCTCGTCGCGGTGTCCGCGACCGAGGGCGTGCCGCGGTGGCGCAAGGGCTCGGGGCTGGGCTGGGTGACCGCGGAGTACTCCATGCTGCCGCGTGCCACGCACACCCGCTCGGACCGGGAGTCCGTCAAGGGGCGCATCGGTGGCCGCACCCACGAGATCAGCCGCTTGGTAGGGCGCTCGCTGCGTGCGGCCGTCGACCTGTCCCTGCTCGGCGAGAACACCCTCGCCGTCGACTGCGACGTGCTGCAGGCCGACGGCGGCACCCGCACCGCAGCGGTGACCGGGGCGTTCGTCGCCATCTCCGACGCGGCCGCCTTCCTCAAGCGCCCGCAGGCCATCGTCCGCTCCGTCGCTGCGGTGTCCGTCGGCATCGTGGACGGCAAGCCGCTGCTCGACCTCGCCTACACCGAGGACGTGCGCGCCGACACCGACATGAACGTGGTGGCCACCGGCGACGGCGACGTCATCGAGGTGCAGGGCACCGCCGAGGGCGCGCCGTTCTCCCGCACGGAGCTCGACGCCCTTCTCGACCTGGCGCTCAACGGCTGCGCCGAGCTGACGGCCCTGCAGCGGGCCGCGCTCTCGGCATGACCCGCGTCCTGCTGGCCACCCGGAACCCCGGGAAGGTGCGGGAGCTGGCGCGCATCCTCTCGCCGTACGGGTTGGTGCTGGAGGGCGCCGACTACGAGCCCGGGCCGGAGACGGGGGAGACGTTCGCGCAGAACGCCCTTGCCAAGGCGCGCGAGGGCGTGGCGCAGACCGGCCTGCCCTCGCTGGCCGACGACAGCGGCCTCGCGGTCGACGCCCTGAACGGGATGCCGGGCATCTTCTCCGCGCGGTGGGCCGGCATGCACGGCGACGACGTCGCGAACCTCGAGCTGCTCCTCGGCCAGCTCGCTGACGTTCCCGACGAGCGGCGCACCGCTGCCTTCGTCTGCGCCGCGGCCTACGCGCTGCCCGACGGCCGGTGCGACGTGGTGCTCGGCGACATGCGAGGAACCCTCATCCGCGAGCCGCGCGGCACGAACGGATTCGGCTACGACCCGGTGTTCGTGCCGCAGGGGCACGAGGTGACGTCTGCGGAGCTGGACCCGGACGACAAGGACGCGCTCAGCCACCGGGGAAAGGCGTTCCGCGCGCTTGCCCCGCTGCTCGCCGCCGCGCTCGAGACGTGATCCGTCCCGCCACCGCGTCCGACGCCGCGGCCGTTGCGGCGGTCTACGCGGTGTACGTGCTGGGCTCCGTCGCGACGTTCGAGGAGGTGCCGCCCACCGCGGACGAGGTCCGGGGGCGGCTGGCGAACGGGTTGCCCTGGCTGGTCGCGGAGGAGGACGGGGCGGTGGTCGGCTATGCCTACGCCGGCCCGCACCACCCACGCGCGGGCTACCGCTGGTCGGTGACGGTGTCGGTGTACGTCGACGCCGAGCACCACGGGCGCGGTCTCGGCAAGGCCCTGTACGGCGAGCTGCTGCCGCTGCTGGCAGAGCTTGGCTACATCCGCGCGTTCGCCGGCATCACGCTGCCCAACGACGCGAGCGTCGGGCTGCACGAGGCGCTCGGCTTCACGCCGGTCGGCGTCTACCGGAGCACGGGGTTCAAGCACGGGCAGTGGCGTGACGTCGGCTGGTGGCAGCGGGCGCTCCAGGTCCCTCCGCCGGGATCCCCGCCGGAGCCCCGGCGGTGGGACCTGCGCGCCTAGGTGAGGTGCGCGACCACCAGGTCAGCCGCGGGCGCCGGCGAGGGAGGAGGCGCGCGCGGGGTCGGGCGGACCGGGTGGCGGTGGTGAGCCAGCTCCGTCGGTGAGCGCCTTTCCGCCCGCCAGCTTGCCGATCTCGAGTGCGAGCACGAGCAGTCGCGCTTGCAGGTAGATCCAGGCGAGCAGGCCGAGGACCAGGGCGAAGTCGCCGTACTTGGACTGGGACTCCGTGAGGTAGACGACCAGGCGACTCCCGACGACCTGCAGCACCACAAGGCCGACGCTCGCCGAGGCGGCCGCGATGACGAGGTCCCGGGTCGGCACCGCATCCGGGGCGACGACGCGGAGGGCGGCGAGCAGCAGGGCCGCCGTGGCTGGGAGCACGAGGGCGAGCAGCAACAGGCGCAGCAGCGAGGAGCCGGCCGCAGCAGCCAGCGCCGAGGTGACGAGCGCGCCGGCGCCGATGACGCCGATGAGGCTCAGGGTCCGGAGCTCGCGGCGCAGCCAGGAAGGACGCATCTTGACCGGAACCGCCCAGATGGCGTCGACGCTGCGCTGCAGCACCAGGCAGAACCCGCGCGCTCCGAGGAAGCCCACGACCAGACCGGTCACCAGCCCCGCGATCCCCGGCTGCTCATGGACGCTGGCGCGCAGCTCGTCACCGACGACGGGGAACTGCACGAGCGAGCTCTCGAGGACGCGGTTGCGCAGCTCGGGGTGTCCCGGCAGCAGCATGGCGAGCAGGGTGACCGCCGCGAGCAGCATGGGCAGCACCGCGAGGAAGCCGTAGTAGGTGAGCAGCGCAGCGAGATCTGAGCCGTTGTCCGAGGAGTACGCGCCGAGCACCCGGCGCACCGCGCGGACGGGGCGCGCACCGGTGAGTCGGGCGAGCCGCGCCTTCAGGGCGCCGCTGCCGCGACCGGCTGTGCCTCGTCGAACGCGGCCAGCGTGCCGGCGGCGTAGCCCGCGGCCCAGCTGCCCATCAGCACGTCCGGCGGTGTGCTGGGGAACACGGCTACGCCTACCCGCTCGGCGAGCAGCAGCGAGGCCCCCGCGCCGCGGCGTGCGACGTAGGTGAGGGCCCAGGGGACGTGGAACAGCGGAGACAGCATCTTGACCTCCAACGACGTGGTCAGATGGTCCCCGCCGCCGGCCGTTTCACACGTTGACTCGGTGTGATGCGGTGCGCGCCGGGGGAGTCGAACCCCCACGCCCTTTCGGGCACCGGGACCTAAACCCGGCACGGCTGCCGTTACGTCAGGCGCGCGTGGTGCGACTCAAGCCTAGGGCGAACGCGGCACGTTCACAGGCCGAGGTCCCGCAACAGCTTGGCGACGTGGCCGGTGGCCTTCACGCCGTACGACGCCTGCGTGACGATGCCCTGCTCATCGAGCAGGAAGGTCGAGCGGATGACCCCGACGACGGTCTTGCCGTACAGCTGCTTCTCGCCGTACGCGCCGTAGGCGATGAGCGTCTCCTTGGAGACGTCGGACAGCAGGGGGAACGTGAGCACGTCGCGCTCACGGAAGGCCGCGAGCTTCTCGGGCTTGTCGGGGGACAGGCCCACCACGGCGTACCCGGCGTCGATGAAGCGCTGGAGGTTGTCGCGGAAGTCACAGGCCTGGGTGGTGCAGCCGGGCGTCATCGCGGTCGGGTAGGCGTACAGGACGACCTTGCTCCCGCGCAGGTCTTCGAGCGCGAGCGTCGTGCCGGCGTCGGTCGGGAGCGAGAAGCCGGGGGCCTTGTCGCCAGGGGACAGGCGAGGGGTGACAGCCATGGGCCCACCCTAGGCGGGCTCGCCCACCCGCTCAGCCCGCGCCGCGGCGGCCGCGCTCTCCCAGCGGTGCTCGACCTTGCCGAAGTGCCAGACGGCGAGGGCGAGCGCCCACACGCCGACGAACAAGCCGACCAGCCAGTAGCCGGCCTTGTTGAGGTCGAAGCCGTTCGCGAAGTCCCAGAACCCGCCGGACAGCGACAGCTGCTCGGAGAAGACCTGGGCGATCTCGAGGCCGCCGATGAGGGCGGCGACGACGACCGACAGCCCGGTGATCGTGAGGTTGTAGAAGACCTTGCGCGCGGGGCGTGAGAAGGCCCACCCGTAGGCGAAGTTCATGAACGAGCCGTCGATCGTGTCGAGCAGGCTCATGCCGGCCGCGAACAGCAGCGGCAGCGACAGGAGCGCCCAGAACGGCAGACCCGCGGCGACGGACGAACCGGCCAGCACCAGCAGGGCGATCTCGGTGGCGGTGTCGAAGCCGAGCCCGAACAGGATGCCCAGCGGGTACATCTTCCAGCTCGTGTCGATGCGGCGGGCGATGGGCCGGAAGAACCGCATCAGCAGCCCGCGGTTGTCGAGCTGGCGCTCGAGCTCCGCCTCGTCGTACAGGCCGCGTCGCATGTCTCGGCAGATCTTGAGGATCCCGATCATCACGATGAGGTTGAGCAGCGCGATCAGCAGCAGGAAGGTGCCCGACACGGACGTGCCGATGAGTCCGGTGTAGTGGTGCAGCGCGCTGTCGTCGTCGCGCACCTGGGAGCCGAGCGCCTTGGCACCGAGGCCCAGCAGCACGGTGAGCGCCATCACGACGCTGGAGTGGCCGAGGGAGAAGAAGAAGCCCACTCCGAGTGGCCGCTTGCCCTCCGCCATGAGCTTGCGGGTGACGTTGTCGATCGCGGCCAGGTGGTCGGCGTCGAAGGCGTGCCGCATGCCGAGCGTGTAGGCCAGCGCACCCGTGCCGAGCCCGAAGGTCGTCGCGCCTGCCAGGTGGTAGTCGCCGTGGGCTCCCAGCCAGAGCAGCAACCCGCCGCTCACGTGCAGCAGGGCGATGAGGCCGAACATGGCGCCGAGCCGACGCCACTCCTGCGGTGTCAGGCGGTCCCGCAGGGGCAGTCGAGGGGAGGGTGCGAGCACGCATCCCACTCAACCACCACCCCCACGCTCTTGCAAACGATGTGCAAGAGCGTGGTCTGCGCCGTCCCCTGCCCCCGCGTGGGAGGGCCTGCGGCCGTGAGCGCCATGACGGCGGTCGGTCGCGCGTGGCGCGTGTCCAGCTCCTCCGCGACCTGCTCCGCCGACGGCCGCTCCGTGGGATCCAGGGCGGTCATCCGGCGTACCAGGGCGGCCAGGTCCCGCGCGACGTACGTCGGGACGAGCGGGCCGGCCTCCAGCCGGGCGCGCGCAGCCGCTTCGACGGGACCGGGGAACGCTCTCCTCCCGGTGAGGCACTCGAGGAGCAGCAGGCCGGCGGCGTACACGTCCGTGGCGGCGGTGAGCGCGTCACCGCGAACCTGCTCCGGGCTGAGGTACGGGACGGTGCCGTGCGCGAGGTCGCGGTGCCGCGCGCCGTCCGGGCTCGCGGTGCCGAAGTCGGTCAGCGTGACGACGTCACCCAGGCCCACGAGCACGTTCGCGGGCTTCACGTCACCGTGGACGACCCCGTCGCCGTGCACGCAGGCGAGGGTCCGCGCGAGCTGCGCGCACAGGCGCACGGCGCGATCGGGTGCGAGGGGTCCGTCTCGCAGCTCCTGGGCGAGGGAGCGCCCGTGCACGCGCTCCATCACCAGGAACGCCAGCTCCCCGTCGGTGACGGCGCCGTGCACGGTGATGACGCCGGGGTGCCGCAACCCGGCCGTGAGCCGCCCCTCTTCCGTGACCGCGTCCGGGTCCGCCCAGGCCTTGACGGCGACCTCCTGGTCGAGCCGCTCGTCGCGCGCTGCGTACACGGAGGCGCATCCACCCTGCCCGATGAGCTCGGTGAGCCGATACCTGCCTGCGAGCACCCGCCCGGCGAGGTCGCCGGCAGGCAGCGCCTCGATCGGGGTCCTCACGCTCAGCCCGGCTCGCCGCGGTGCCGACGCCGTTGGATGACGGCGAGATCGACGACAGCGGTGACTGCGATCAGCCCGAAGGCAAGAGCGACCGGCACCACGCCGAGCGCGACGAACGCCACCGCACCGATGAGGGAGACCACGAGCCCGAACGTCGCGAGGCGCAGCCGCAGGGTCAGGGGCGACAGCGCAGGCGTGCCACCGAGAGCGGTCGTGGGGTCGTGGTGGCCGGGGCGCGCACGACGCAGGGTGTCAGGGCTCTCCTTGGCTCTCATGCAGGGTGACGTACCCGCCACCCGACTGCTGACTCCTGTGCTGCGACAACGTGAGGGAGAAGTCGCGCTCGGAGTCGGTCCACATCTCGACCACCTCGAACCCTGCGGCGCCGAGCTCGTCGCACACGCCCTCCGGGCGGAACTTCGCGCTCGTCTCGGTGAGCACCTCCTCGCCCTGCGCCAGCTCCCACACCAGGTCGAGGGCGCGTACCGGCACCGACACGTCCCGGCGAGCCCGCAGGCGCATCTCGATGCGCTCCTCGGCCGTGTTGTAGACGGCGACGTGGTCGAAGTCGGCGGGGTCCAGGTCGGCATCGAGTTCGCGGGCCAGGACGTCGAGGACGTTCTTGTTGAAGGCTGCAGTGAGGCCGGCCGAGTCGTCGTACGCACGGACGAGGCGGTCGGCGTCCTTGACGAGGTCGGCTCCGAGCAGGAACACGTCACCGGGGGCCGTCGCCCGGTGCAGCCGGGCCAGGAACGCGGCGCGCGGCACCGGGGTGAGGTTGCCGATGGTGCTGCCGAGGAACGCGACGAGCCGGGAGCCCGGCTCCCCCGGCAGCGGTCCGAGCTCGTCGTCGAAGTCGGCCACCACGCCGTGCACCGTCACGCTCGGGAAGTCCGCGGTGATGCGCTGGGCGGCCTCCCGCAGCGGCTCCACCGCCACGTCCAGGGGCACGAACAGCAGCGGGCGCCCGCCTTCGGTGAGCGCCTCCAGCAGCAGACGGGTCTTGCGCGAGTAGCCCGCACCGAGCTCCACCAGGGTGTCCACCCGCGGCAGGTCGCGGGCGTGCGCGCGCAGGATCGCCTCCTCGGTGCGCGTCGGGTAGTACTCGGGCAGCTGCGTGATGGCGTCGAACAGCGCGCTGCCCTTCTCGTCGTAGAACCACTTCGGCGGGATCGTCACGGGACGAGTAGCGAGGCCGGCGCGCAGGTCGGCCGCGAGGCGGTCCGGCGACGGGCTGCTGCGCTCCTCGACAGTCCAGCGGGTCGGGGCGACGGTCACGAACGCGCCAGCCGCAGGCCGGAGAAGGCCCATCGAGCGGCAGCGGGGAAGAAGTTGCGGTACGTCACGCGCTCGTGGCCAGGTGGGGTGGCGCACGACGCGCCCCTCAGCACGTGTTGGTCGCACATGAACTTGCCGTTGTACTCACCCACCGCGCCGGACGCGGGGCGGAACCCGGGGTAGGGCAGGTACGCCGAGGCCGTCCACTCCCACACGCCGCCGATCATCGCCTCGCCGGCCAGTCCCGGGTGCAGGCGGGTCGGGTCGAGCAGCTGACCGCGCCGGTCGGCCACGGGTCGCGCCGCGATCTCCCACTCCTGCTCCGTCGGCAGCCGAACGCCCGCCCAGCGGGCGTAGGCATCGGCCTCGTAGAAGGACACGTGGCAGACCGGCTCGCCGCGGCGCAGCTCGCGCACCCCTGCGGTCGTGAAGACCTTCCAGCCCCCGTCGACGTCCCACCAGTACTCCGGCGAGCGCCAGCCGTGCGACTGGACCGCGGCCCACCCGTCGGACAGCCACAGGTCCGGCCGCTGGTAACCACCGTCGTCCACGAAGGCCAGCCAGTCGCTGACGGTGACGGCGCGCGACGCGATCTCGAAGTCCTCCAGGTGCACGGTGTGACGGGGGCCCTCGTTGTCGAACGCGAAGCCGTCGCCCTCGTGCCCGACGTGTCGCAGGCCTCCGGTGACGTGCCGCCAGGTCAGCGGCACGGGGTCCGGGTCGTCCTCCTGGGGGCGTTCGACCATCCGTGGACCGAAGGCGTGTCGTGACAGCAGGTGCTTGGCGTCCATGACCAGCAGCTCCTGGTGCTGCTGCTCGTGGTTGATGCCGAGCCCCACCAGCTCGCGTACGGCGGCACCTGGGCTCCCGGACAGCAGCAGTGTCACGGCGCGCTCGACGTGCTGCCGGTAGAGGCCGACCTCTGCCGCGCCCGGACGGGTCACCAGCCCGCGCTCGGGACGCGGGTGCCTCGGTCCGACGGCCTCGTAGTAGCTGTTGAACAGGTAGCGGAAGGTCGCGTCGTACGGTTCGTACGCCCCCTGCTCGCCCAGCACGAACTCCTCGTAGAACCACGTGGTGTGCGCGCGGTGCCACTTGGTCGGTGACGTGTCCGGCATGGACTGCGCGGTCTGGTCCTCCGCCGACAGCGAGCCGGCCAGTCGCTCTGTCAGGGCCCGCGAAGCGGCGAACCGCTCAACGAGCGACAGCGCTCGAGCTTCCATCAAGGACATGGGAGACCCCCGGTCTCGTGAGGTGCTCTCCTCACCATGCCCCAGGGGGCAGACAAACGACCATCTCGCGGGTAGGGGATGATCGGAGGACGCACGAGGAGCGAGGAGCGAGCTGGTGGTGGAGTCGGACGGTAAGGGCCCCAAGAAGGCGGTCGTGAAGAAGGCGCCGGACAAGAAGGCCCCGGCGAAGAAGGCTCCGGCGAAGGCTCCGGCGAAGAAGGCTCCGGCGAAGGCTCCGGCGTCCGCAGCCGGGAAGGCGCCCGCGCCCAAGGCGCCGTCCGCGACGAGCACCTCCGCCCCCTCGGCACCGCCGGCGGAGCGCTCCTGGGCCTCGCCGCACGCCTCGACGCTGTCACTGCCGGAGCCGCAGCCGGGCGTGCCCGTCAAGCGCGAGCACGTGGCCGCTGGCAGCGCCGCCGTGCTCGGCCTGCTCCTGCTCAAGCGCCGACGCAAGCGCCGCCGCGGCAAGTGAGGCGCCGGCTCCTCGCCGCTGTGCTGCTGGTCGGCATCGGCCGGCTGCTCAGCCCCGACGCCGTACCCGTGTACGACGGCATCGGGGCGCCCGATGAGCCGTACCGCTTCGTCGCGCCCCCATCAGGTGCCAAGAAGACCGCAGACCCGACGTCCGCCCGCGCTACGAGCCCGGTCGTGGCCGGCGTCTCGTCGTACGGGTTGTCGGTCGCGACGGCGGAGAGCGGCCCGCAGTTCTCGCTGTTCGTGCCCCCGCGGTCCGTCGCTACCGGCGGCCCGACCCTGCGCGTGGAGGTCGCACCGCTCGCGCCGTCGGACCAGCCCCCCGGCGCGCGCATCGACGGGAACGTCTACGGCGTGACCCTGACCGGCGCCGGCCCGGTGACGCTGACGCCGCAAGCCGCTCTGGCGACCCTCTACCTGCGCGCGACGACGGCCGCGCAGCCGCCGCCGAAGATGCAGTACCGGCCGGCCGCCGCGGACCCGTGGCAGGCGCTGGACACGGCGCGCGCCGGGCAGGACGTCTACGTCTCGGACTTCCGCGGCCCGGGGCAGTACGCCCTCGCGTTCGCCGCGAGCGCAGCGGAGCACCGGACCTCGCGGCTGCCGTACCTGGTGGGCGGGGCGCTGGTGCTCGTCGTGGTCGTCGTGGTGGTGGTGCGGCTCCGAGCCACCGCGTGAGGGCAGTCGCGCTGCTGGCAGGCCTCGCGGTGGCCGTCGGGATGCGCGTCGTCGTCGGAGATCACGACGTCGCCCGCTCTATCCCCGCCGGCCTCGTCTTCGCCGCCTGCCTGCTCGTGCTGTCCCTCGCGGCGCGCACGCGGGTGCCGGTCACCCGCCGCGCCGTGGTGCTGGGCCTCGTCGGGGTGGTGGTCGTGTGCCTGCCCGTGGGCCTCGGGCACCTGCTCGCGCTGCGTCCGCTGCACGCGACGGACGGTTTCCTCCCGTGGGCGCTGGCGGTGATCGTGGTCGCGGGCGCCGAGGAGGTGTTCCTGCGTGGGACGCTGTTCGAGGCGCTGCGCACGCCGTGGGTCGCGGTCCTGGTCAGCGCTGTCGCGTTCGCGCTGCTCCACGTGCCGCTCTACGGCTGGCAGGCCGTGCCGCTCGACCTCGCAGTAGGGGTGGTCCTCGGCGGCCTGCGGCTCGAGGCAGGGACCGCGGCGGCACCGGCGGTGACCCACATCGGGGCAGACCTGGTCGGCTGGTTCCTGCGCTGAGCCGCCTGCACCGGCTGCCTGCACTGTGCTGCCTGCACTGTGCTGCCTGCACTGTGGCCGCTGGTACGCAAGAGTGCGCAGGTGCGCGACACCACCCTCGCCCTGGACGGCGGAACGCCCGTACGCAGCAGCCTCCTGGACCACCGGCGCGGCGCCGCGCTGATTGGTGAGCAAGAGCAGGAGGCCGTGGCCGCCGTGCTCACGAGCCAGTCCCTGTTCCGCTACTACGGGCCCGACCTGCAGGGCACCGTCGAGGCCTTCGAGCGGGGGGTCGAGCAGCAGCTCGGGGTCCCGCACGCCCTGGCCACCTCCAGCGGCACGGCGGCGTTGACCGCGGCGCTTGCCGCGTTGGGGGTGGGGCCGGGGGACGAGGTCGTCGTGCCTGCTGTGACCTTCGTGGCGACGGCGAACGCCGTGGTCGTCGCCGGAGCGGTCCCGGTGTTCTGCGATCTCGACGACTCGCTGGGGCTGGACCCAGCCGCGCTGTCAGCCGTCCTGTCGCCGCGGACGGCGGCCGTGGTGCCGGTGCACCTGGAGAACGTGGTGTGCGACATGGACGGCGTGCTTGCCGTCACGCGTCCGGTCGGGGTGCCGGTCCTCGAGGACGCCTGTCAGGCGATGGGATCGTCGTACCGGGGGAGAGCGGCGGGGACGCTGGGAGAGCTCGGCGCCTTCTCCTTGCAGCTGGAGAAGAACATCACCGCCGGCGAGGGCGGGGTGGTCGTCACGTCCGACCCCGAGCTGGCGCTGCGGGCCGCGCGGTACACCGACCAGGGCGGCCAGTTCGTCACCGCGCGTGGCGCCCGCGGTGAGGGCGCGCCGTTCATCGGAGAGAACCTGCGCATGAACGAGCTGTCCGGTGCCGTCGCGGGGGTCCAGCTCGGCAGGCTCCCCGGGCTCGTGGCGCGGATGCGCGCCGCCAAGGCCGCGGTGCTGGAGCTCGTCGGCACCCACCCCGACCGGGTGCTGCGCTCCTGCCCCGACCCGCAGGGCGACGGCGGCTCCAGCATCATCTGGTACCTCCCGACCCCCGAGCACGCGCTGCGCTTCGTCGCGGCACTGCTGGCCGAGGGGATCCCGTCCGCCACCGTGTACGGCGGGCAGCCGGTCTACACGAACCCGGCCTACGCCCAGCAGCTGACCGTGACGCCGTCGCGGTCGCCCTGGGCACGGCACCCGGTGCCCGTGCCCTACCGCCCAGGGATGTGCCCGCGCGCCGAGGACCTGGCCGCGCGCGCGGCAGCGGTCGCCATCGGTCCGGGTTACACCGACAGCGACGTGCAGGACGTTGCCGCCGCGGTCGACAAGGTCACGTCGGTGTTGCTCGCATGAGGGTCGCGCTGCTCGGCTGCGGCGCGATCGCCCGCCGTTCGCACCTGCCCGCGCTGCAGGCCGCCGGGGCGACGCTCACCGCCTTCTGGAGCCGCACCGCGGTGTCCGCCGAGGCGGCGTGCCTGGAAGCCGGGACCGGCCAGGTCGTGCAGGACTGGCGGGACGTGCTCGTGCGCGACGACGTGGACGCGGTGGTCGTCTGCACCCCGAACTCGCTGCACGCCCCGCAGGCGCTCGCGGCGGTGGAAGCCGGCAAGCACGTGCTCGTCGAGAAGCCGTTCGCCGTCGACGTCGCCGCAGCCGACGCGGTGCTGGCCGCAGCCAGTGCGAGCGGCGTGGTCGTCATGACCGCCCACAACGCGCGCTTCAGCCCGTCGGTCGTCGCCGCGCGGCACGCTGTGCACCAGGGAGACGTCGGGTCGGTGACCGCCGTACGAGCCGTGTTCTGCCACGCCGGTCCGCGCGCCTGGGCGCCGGAGGCGACGTGGTTCCTCGACCCCGACCTGGCGGGTGGGGGTGCCCTGCTCGATCTCGGGGTGCACCTCGTCGACGCTGTCCGCTTCGTCCTCGACGACGACTTCACCTCTGTCGCAGCCACTCTCGCCGGCGGGACACCCGGCGTGGAGGAGGACGGGTTGCTGCTGTTCGACACCCGCAAGGGCGTCGTGGGGTCCCTGCACGCGGGATGGCGCGCGCCCGCCGCCGACTTCGGGCTGACCTTCGTCGGCGACCGTGGTCGGCTGGTCGTCACCGGCTCGGAGGCGCTGCTGCACGGCCCGGACGGGGAGCGGGCGCTCGAGCTGGCGCCGTCGCCCCTGACCGTCCAGTCCGCCTTCGTGGAGGCGGTCGCCACCGGTCGGGCTGTGCCTCCTGACGGGCACGACGGACGGTCTGCCGTCGCCGTCGTCGAAGCGGCCTACCTGTCGGCGCGTGAGGCCCGCACGGTCCAGGTCGGTTGACGTCGTCAGGGCGGTCGAGGTCGGCGTCAGGTGACGGTCGGTCCTGTCTGGTCGTCGGGCCCCTCGGGGGTGGTGGGACGGCGGAGCACGAGCACGGTGAGCAGGAGCAGGAGCAGGACTCCGCCACCGAGCAGCGCCAGCCGGGTAGCGCTCAGGCCGCCGGAGTCCGACAGCGGAGTCGCACCTGACAGCCGCACCACGGCGTAGTCGCCGAGGGCGCGGAACGGCGTGCTGAGGACGTCCCGTCCGGCGCGCACCGTCTTGACCTTCTCCCAGGGCTCGGTGCTCGTCGAGCGGTGCACGACGACCGGGTCGGGGCGGGTCATCACTGCCGCGCGCAGGAACAGGAACCCCTGGGCCCGATCGGGCAGCAACCGCGCTCCGGCGGTGGCGGTGACGCGGTAGACGTTGCCGTCGACACGGCCCTGCGGGACGGAGGTGCCGTCACCGGCGACCGCCGTGGCGGTGAGCGTCACGGTCCGGGTGCTCGCGGCGAACGCCCCGGCGCCCAGGTCGACGAGGACCTGGGGACCGCTCTCGGCGCTCTTCACCTGCAGGCTCTCGGCGGCGCCCGCGACGACCGAGGCCGTGGCGGAGACCGAGGAGACGGGGGCGTTGCCTCGCCCGACGTACTTGTAGGGCTCGTCGGGGGCACCCACCCCGTCGTAGACCGGCACGGCAGCGGGCGAGGCCAACCGGCCCACTGCGACGAGGAGGAGAGCGGCGGCGAGCCTCCTCATCGGCCGTGCGTCACGGTGGTGCCGCTGTTGCTCTCCTCGGTCAGCGGCTGCGCGATGAGCACGAGGCTGAAAGCGGTGTAGGCGACCATCGCGACGAGCCATGGGTACTCCGCCCGGCGGGCGCGTCCCGGGTCGGCCGCCCGGGCCGCGAGTCGGCGGTTGGCGAGCAGCACCGCGATCACGTGGACGGCCACGATGACCACGACCGACAGGTACCAGTAGAAGCTGCTGCCCGGGGTAGCCACGTTGACGACGTAGTCGTCGTTGAACGGGCGGGGCAGGTGGACCGGCCAGTCCGGGTAGCCCGGGTTGCCGATCAACGGCAGCAGCAGCTGGCCGTTGATGACGACGTACTGCAGGTAGTGCGCGACGAGGTAGCCGTATGCGATCGGCACCAGGCTTGGCAGCAGCAGCGCCAGTGAGCCGAGCGGCCCCGTCCCGAAGCGGCCGGCGCGGGCGGACAGGTAGGCGAAGCCGAGGAAGACACCGAGTACGACGAGCGCCAGAAGGAGGAGCGAGCCGACGCGCAGCACCTCCAGGTCGTGGGGGTCCGTGCCGACCGTCCGGCGCTCGTAGGAGCTCCACCTGGGCGTCGCGAGCAGGCCGTCGAAGTTGATGCTCACCAGCATCAGCAGCACGAACACGACGCGGCTCGGGGAGGTGTCGAAGGGGACGTCGAGACCGCCGCCGAAGCGCCGCGCCCCGGGTGCCCCGTGGCGCCAGAAGCCCAGCCTGCCCCAGGCGTCGAACAACCCGGAGAAGACCTCGCCGCGCTGCACGAAGCTCTCGCCGTACAGGAGTCCGAGGAACGCGCATGCCAGGCCGTACAGGACGATCGTCCACCCCACGAAGGAAGGTGTCGTGGCGTCGAGGTTGAAGACGAGCTCGCCCAGCACGAGCGCCACGAACAGGCCCACCGCGGGCCACCACCCGAAGGACCACTGCAGGGGCGCGCCCCGGGCGAGCACGCGTCGGCGGACGGCGGCGGTGTCACCCAGTCGTGCCAGGTTGGCGAAGGGGTTCACCGGACGTGACCAGTCGCCGAGGATCCCCACGGTCATGGGCACGACGATCCAGAGGCCGAGCCAGAAGAAGAGGGGGGCGATGTTCTCCGACGTCTCCTGCACCCCCGCGATCCCGGTGTACGCCACCAGCAGGGCGACGAGCACGGAGAGCGGCCCGGCGAACGGGTGGAAGCGGCTCGGCGGGACGACATCCGGCGGCGCGTCCTGCGGCAGCGCCGCCGTGGGCCTGCGCAGGACGACCAGGAACGACACCAGCACGACCGCGGCGCCGCCGACGACGAACAGCCACAGGGGCAGGGGCAGCTCGTAACGCTCGCCGAAGGCGTGCTCGAGCGGGATCAGCAAGGCGTGCAAGCAGGTCTCCCAAGACGCGCGGTCCAGAACGTGGCCCGCCGATCATGGTGCCTCATGCCCGTCGTGGCAGACTCGCTAGAACACGTTCCAGTTGTGGGAGGTCGCGTGGAGCACGACGTCGTCGTCGTCGGGTCGGGCGCGGGTGCGCTCGTCGGCGCCTACCGGGCGGCGTCACTCGGGCTCCGCACGGTCGTGCTGGAGAAGACGGCCGTGGTGGGCGGGACCTCGGCGTACTCGGGCGGGTCGATGTACCTGCCCGGCAACCACGTCTCGCAGGCAGCCGGGCACGACGACACGGTGGAGCGCGGGCGCACCTACCTCGAGGGCGTGATCGGCCCCGGGGACGCGCGCCGTGAGGCCTTCCTCACCACGGCCGCGGAGGTCGTCGGGTTCCTCGACGCGCACCCGCGGATGGAGCTCATCGCGACGCCGATCCCGGAGTACTTCGACGCACCCGGCCGGTGGCCCGGTGGAGCCCAGATCGGTCCGGCGATGCTCCCCGCGTCCGAGGTGGACCCGGACGTTCTCGCGCTGGTGCGCGACACCATCACCAACGACCGCCTCGGCACCCACCCGGAGCGGGCCGAGCTCTGGGGCGGCCAGTCGCTCATCACCCGCCTGCTGCTGGCCTTCACCGAGGCCGGCGGCGAGGTGCGCACCGGGCACTGCGTCGACCGCCTCGTCCTGGCGGACGGGCGTGTCATCGGCGTCGAGGCGCAGACCTCCGAGGGTCGGGTCACGGTGCGCGGCGCGCGCGGGGTGCTGCTCGCGAGCGGGGGCTTCGAGCGCAACCCCGTGCTGCGCGAGCGGTACGGCGTGCCCGGCGACGCTGCGTTCTCCATGGCCCCGGCAGGCACGAACACCGGTGAGCCGATCGAGGCCGCGATGGCGGTGGGAGCGGCGGTCGACCTCATGGACGAGGGCTGGTTCTGTCCCGGCCTGCACGAGCCGGACGGCGGTGCCGGCTTCTTCATGGGGCTGCGCGGCGGTGTGTTCGTCAACGCCCAGGGCGAGCGCTTCGCCAACGAGTCGCTCCCCTACGACCGGATGGGCCGGGAGATGGCCAAGCTCTCCCCGGAGGCGTGGTTCGTCTTCGACAGCCGCGAGCGGGGACGACCGCCGGGAGTGCGCTGCGTGCCGGGCACCCGGCGTGACGCGTTCCTCGCCTCCGGCGACTGGGTCGAGCGCGAGACCCTCGAGGAGCTGGCCGCTGCGACCGGAGTGCCGGCCGACGCGCTCGCGGCCACCGTCGACCGCTGGAACGGCTTCTGCGTGGCAGGGGTGGACGAGGACTTCGGCCGCGGTGAGGACGAGTTCGACCGCTACTTCGCCTTCGGGGACCCGCCGAACCCCTGCCTGGTGCCTCTCGACCGCCCGCCGTACGTGGCGGCCCGCGTCGTCCTCGGTGACCTCGGCACCAAGGGCGGGCTGGTCACCGACGCCGACGCCCGGGTGCTGCGCGCGGACGGCTCTGTCATCCCCGGGCTGTTCGCAGCGGGCAACTCGATGGCCTCGATCGCCGGGGCCTTCTACCCCGCTCCCGGTACGCCGATCGGCACGGCCGTGGTCTTCGCCTACCGCGCAGCGTCGTCGCTGAGCACCTGACGCAGGAACGCGTTGTCGAAGACCCGCTCGGGGTCCAGCTCGTCCCGCAACGCCAGGAAGTCCTTGTACGCCGGGTACATCGGCGCGAGGTCCGCAGCGCGCTGGTGCAGCTCCTTGCCCCAGTGCGGCCGGGCGTCGAGGCCGTCCATGGCCTCCCAGAACCCGGCGAAGTACCGCGCCCGGTGCGGGCCGTCGGTGGCGTAGGCGCCGATCTGGCAGGTGTCCCCGCCGTACGCCGGGCTGAGCCAGTTCGCGTCGCCGCGGACGAAGCGGACCTCGAGCGGGAAGTCGGCCGCGAGGCGCTCGCTGCGCACGAGCTCGACGACGCGGTCGTACGCCTCCTGCGCGTGGGCGAGCGGCACGGCCGCCTCGGTCTCCCGGTGTCGCAGCGGCATGGGGGTGTTGAGCACCAGGCTGCTCGGCGCGACCTGCACCCGCGGTCCGAGGTAGCTGCCGGACAGCCGATCGTTGATGCCGTGCGCCCAGCCGGGCCGCCGGTGCCCGAGGGCGACGAGGCCGTGGAAGAGACCGCGGTGCATGACGTTGTCGTCGACCCACCGGAGGGTGCGCGTGCTCGGTCGACGGGTGATCGGCTGGTCGGTGCGGGTGTATCGCACGACCTGGGCACGGCTGGCCCCCGGCAGCCACCAGGCCTTGGCGTACTCCGCGCTCCGCGCGCTCCCCATGACATCGACCTCGTCCACCGGGACGTGCTCGACCTCTTGCTGCAGTCGGAAGGCCGGCTCGACGCGCAGCGTCACGCAGGTCGCGATCCCGAGTGCTCCCAGGTGCACCCGAGCGCCGGAGAGCCGCGGGTCGTCAGGCCCCAGGTCGACCACCTCGCCGCAGCCGTCGACGAGCCGCAGCGCGTGCACCAGTGTCGCGAGGTTGCCGTGCACCAGGCTCGAGCCGTGTGTGCCCGTCGCGATGGCGCCCGCGACGGACTGCGCCTGGATCGAGCCGACCACCGGCAGCGTCCAGCCCCGTGCAAGCAGGGCCGCGGACAGGTCACGCAGCCGCGTGCCCGCCCACACCGTGACGAGCCGCTGCTCGGTGTCCAGGTGCAGCACACCGCTGAGGCCGTCGAGGGTGAGCGCGTGGTGCTCGGGCGCTGCGACAGCGGAGAACGAGTGCCCGGCGCCGACCGCCTTCAGCCGTCCGCCTCGAGCGGCCCGCACGGCGGCGACAACCTCGTCCTCGGTGGTCGGCCGGTGCCAGGCGAGGGGTCCGGTGCGCACGACGCGCGAGTAGGACCGGAAGCGGTCCTGCCGGTCGCGCGGCGCGCGGTTCACCGCCATCCGTAGTGCTCCCGCAGCTCGGTGGCAACGTGCTCGAAGCGCGTGCGGTCCAGTGCTGCTCCCTCGCGTCGCACGCGGCGATCGCCAACGGCCAGGACCCGGTCGAGCCGGACCCAGCTGGCACGCTGCTGGTGGTCCCAACCGCCCGCGCCCAGGCGCAGCCAGTGGCGCTGCCCGTTCCGGCGCGGGTTGCTGGAGAGCATCAGACCGAGCAGGGTGCGTCCGTCGCGTCCCACGACCAGCACCGGCCGGTCCTTGCCGCTCCTGCGGTCGTCCTCGTAGGGCACCCAGGTCCACACGACCTCGCCGGGGTCGGCGACGCCGTTGGGGCTCGGGGCGTAGAACAGCTCCCGAGGGTGCGCCCGCAGGTCCAGCGGGCGGGTGCGCCGATAGGCCCGGACGGTCTCGCCGAGGGCGCGTCGCACGCTTCCGCCCCACGCCCCCACGGGACGCTTCCTACCACGGAGGAGGCCGCGCCTCCCCGCGCGCCGGTATTGAGGCCTTGCTTTCCGAGTTGTCAGGCTGTCAGCGCGGCTGGACCAACTGGGAGCCTGACCGCCGGCTGTCGTCGGCTCTGGCTACGTTGGCCGCGATGAGGGGAGGGGTGGCGTGGCGACGGCCGGTGACGTGCGCAGGATCGCGCTGTCGCTGTCCGGCGTGGTCGAGATCGACAGCGAGGGCTTCGACTTCCGCGTCGCCGGCAAGGGCTTCGTCTGGTCGTACCCGGAGCGGCAGCCCGGTCGGCCGCGCGTCATCCGCACCGATGTCGCCGTCCTGTACGTCGGGGACGAGGCGGAGAAGCAGGCCCTGCTCCAGGGCGAGCCGGACCTGTTCTTCACGGCGCCCGGCTACGACGGCTGGCCGCTGGTCATGCTCAGGCTCGACACGGTCGGCACCAGGCGGCTCAAGGAGCTGGTCACCGACGCCTGGCGGATGCGCGGCGCCTGAGCAGACACGGGCAGGGCGCCGTCACCACGCAGGCGGCACCACTGACTCAGCCGAGCAGGTCGCGGTAGACCTGCTCGTACGCCGAGGCCATCCGGGTGGTGTCGAACCGCGCCTCGGCGTCCTTCCTGCAGGTGTGCGCCGACAGCGAAGCGCTCGCCTGGATGGCGTCGGGGAGGTCGGACTCCTTGTCGACGACGATCCCGGTGACGCCGTCCCGCACGACTTCCGGCACTGCGCCGTAGCGCAGCGCGACGACGGGGGTGCCGCACGCCAGCGCCTCGACCATCACGAGCCCGAACGGCTCGTCCCAGACGATGGGGAAAAGCAGGCACCGCGCTCTGGAGAGCAGCTCGCGCTTGCGCGTCGAGTCCGCCATCCCCAGCACCTCGACGCCCGCACCGAGACGTGGCTCGATCTCGGTGCGGAAGTACTCGCGCTCCAGCGGCTCGCTGCACTTGCCCGCGAGCAGCAGCGGGACGCCCGCCGCACGCGCCGCGTCGATGGCGACGTGCGGAGCCTTCTCCGGGTGGAACCGCCCCAAGAACAGGGCGAAGCCGTCCTTGTGCTCCTGGAACGGGAACGTCGCGACCCGTACGGCGTTGGGCACGGTGGCGACCCAGTTCAGGTCCGGCGACATGGACCGCTGGTGGTCCGACAGGGCGACGAGCTGCACCGCCTCTCCCAGTGCCTCGTAGACCAGCCCGAGGTCGCCGGACACCGGGCCGTGCACGGTGAGCAGCGTGGGCACGGCTCGGGCAGGCCCCAGCAGGGCTCCGGCGAGCGTGTGGTCGTGCACGAGCTCGGCGGGGTGCGCGCGCAGCAGCTGCCACGTGCGTGCCGCGTGCAGCACCTCCGGCAGGGCCTCGCCCAGCTGCAACGAGCCCGCCTCAGGCGCGACCTGGAGGAACTCCGCAGCGGTGGTCCCGGCTGCTCCGGCCGCCAGCAGCGTGATGTGGTGCCCCCGGACGCCGAGGGCGTCGACGAGCTCCGCGACGACCGCCTCCACCCCGCCGTACCCGTCTGGGGGCACGGAGAAGTACGGCGGGGCGACCATGGCGATGCGCAGTGGTCGCGCGAGATCGGGCACCGTGGCCTGCCTCCCCTCAGCTCGTCGTCTCGGCCGTCACCGCGGTCAGCGGCTGACGTGGCTCCTGCACGAGCTCGATGCCCGCGGGGAGCCCGGTGAGGCGCCAGCCGTCGCTGTCCACCTCGAGGCCGACCTCCGCCCCGGCCAGGCGAAGGTTGTCGATGCGCAGCGGCAGCAACCGCTCAGGGAGCACCGGTGAGCACCAGACCTTGTTAGCGGGCACCCACGGGTCGAACCGCAGCAGCGTGCGCAGCACGTAGAGCGGAGCTGCGGCCGCCCAGGCCTGTGGCGAGCAGGCGGTGGGGTACGGCACGGGCTCGGGGAACTCCGTGCGGTCGAAGCCGCAGAACAGCTCGGGCAGGCGTCCGCCGAAGGCCTTCGCGGCGTCCAGCAGGGCCAGGGCCACCTGCTGCGCCTCGGCCACGAAGCCGTACCGCATGAGCCCGGCGGCGACGATCGCGCTGTCGTGCGGCCACACCGAGCCGTTGTGATAGCTGACGGGGTTGTAGCCACCCATGCTCGAGGCGAGCGTGCGGACGCCGAAGCCGGTCATCATCTCCGGGCTCGTGAGGTGCTTGGCCACCTGGACGGCCTTGTCCTCGTCGGCGATGCCCGTCCACAGGCAGTGCCCCTGGTTGGAGGCCAGCGCGTCCACGGGGCGCTTGTCGGCGTCCAGCGCCAGCGCGTAGTACCCGCGGTCGGGGAGCCAGAACTGCTCGTTGAACCGGCACTTGAGGGTGGCAGCGAGCTCGGACCAGTGCGCGACCTGATCCTGGTCGCCGGCGTTGCGGGCGAAGTGGGCTCGGGCGAGGTAGGCGCCGTACACGTAGCCCTGCACCTCGGCGAGGGCGATGGGCGGTTCCGCGAGCCGGCCGCCGGCGTAGCTGATGGCGTCGAAGGAGTCCTTCCAGCCCTGGTGGAGCAGGCCGCGGTCGGTGGCCCGGTGGTACTCCACGAACCCGTCGCCGTCGCTGTCGCCGTAGTCCCGGACCCAGGCCAGTGCCCGGTCGGCGTGCGGGAGCAGCGTCGCGACGTCGTCCTCGGCGAGGCCCCACCGTGCGAGCTCGCCGAGCAGCATGACGAACAGGGGCGTGGCATCGGCCGTGCCGTAGTAGACCCGACCTCCCAGGGTCTCCTGGGCGTCCAGCCCGGCGCGGACCTCGTGCAGGATCCGTCCTGGTTGCTCCTCGGACAGCGGGTCGACCTTGCTGCCCTGCATGCTCGCCAGGGTGTGCAGGGTGCCGGTGGCGATGCTCGGGTCGAGCGGCAGCAGCATCCAGCTCGTCAGGAGCGAGTCACGTCCGAACAGCGTCATGAACCAGGGGGCTCCCGCTGCGACAGCGACGCGGTCGGGGTGCTCCGCGTCGAAGATGCGCAGCACCCCGAGGTCCTCTGCGCTCGTGGCCAGCAGAGTGCGCAGGCTCTCGTCGGGCGTCGTGACGCGCGGGGCCACCTGTCGCCAGGTCTGCAGGCGGTCGGTGGCCCGGGCCAGCTCGACGGGCTGGCCCCGGGTGTACCGCGGCGCTTCCTCGAGCTCGTCGACGGAAGGGCTGACCTGCACCGTCAGGGTGCGGTCGCTCCGGGAGGGCAGCACCAGCGGCCACTCCAGGCGCTGCTCGGTGACCGTGGCGTCGCTGTCGGACCACACGGACACCGCGCGCCCCTCGTCGCCCCAGCGGCAGCTCAGCCGGAGCTCGTCGTCGGACGCCGTGCGGACGAGTCCTTCACGAGCCCGCGCCCGGCCCTCCTTCACCTCGAACAGGCCTGCGAAGTCGGTGTCGACGGTCAGCGTCAGCCGGAACGCTGCGGCCTCGCGACCCAGGTTGCGCACGGTGATGTCCTCACGCAGCCCGCCCCCGACGTACCGCTTGCGGATGACCAGCAGCGTGCTGTCGGCCGTGCCAGGTCGTGGTGGCCGGCGGCCGACGAAGGCCGCCGAGAAGGGAGAGGTGAGCGTCGCGCTCAACGGCTCCAGAGCCTGGCCGTCCAGGGTGAGCTCGAAGCGGCTGAGGAAGCGCGTGTCGCGGAAGAACAGGCCCTGCTCCGCCCCCGGCCGGATGTCGCCCGTCCTGCCCGACAGGGAGAACGTCACGCCCTCGACGAGCGTGATGATCCCCCCGGGCTGTGTCACGGGGGGTGCACCGCCGAACGCCCATCCCTCGGTCATGACGGTCGCCCTCCTGCTGCCTGCCTCCTCAGTAGTCGGGACAGGCGCCGCTGGCAAGGCGCAGGACCTCCTCGTGCCTTGATAGTCCGAAGTGACCATGTGTGCGGCATCTCGCGATGCCGATCATGAGGGCAACAGGGAGACACCTCCCCCTTGGAGCCGTCATGACCAGCTCGACCGCAACCGCAGGCACGCTCCTGGCGCAGGCACGGGCGGCCTTCCCGAGAGGCGGTCTGCTCCCGGCGGCCAACTGGCGGCGGCGGCACATCGCGCTGAGCCTGGTCCTGGTGTGGCACTTCCCGGTGCTGCTCGCGTTCGCGCTGTGGCGGGGGTACGCCGTCGAGCACTCCCTCCTGGACGCCGCGCTGCCGCTGCTGTTCGGCGGTCTGGCGTTCCTGCCCGGCTTGGATCGTGGATGGCGGTCGATCTCCGTCGCGACGGGGCTCATCACCAGCTCGATCGTGCTCGTGCACCTGTCCGGCGGGGTCATCGAGATGCACTTACACTTCTTCGTGATGGTCGCATTGCTCTCCCTCTACCAGGACTGGAAGCCCTTCCTGCTCGCCATCGCAGTCACCGTCCTCGAGCACGGGATCACCGGCGTGGTCGCGCCGCACTCGGTCTACAACCACCAGAGCGCCTGGGACCACCCGTGGGCGTGGGCCTTCCTGCACGGCGTCTTCGTGCTCGCGGCCAGTGCGGCCGGGACCGCGGCGTGGTCGATGAGCGAGGCGGACCACCGTCGCCACAAGGCGGACACCGCGTTGCTGCACGCCCAGCGCGTCGCGCTGCTGAGCCACGAGGCGGGGCACGACGCGCTGACCGGCCTCGCCAACCGCCGCACCGTGCTGAGCTACCTGGAGAGCGCCTCCGAGCGGGCCCGCCAGGACGGGACCCTGTTCGGTGTGCTCTTCCTCGACCTGGACCGTTTCAAGCACGTCAACGACACGTACGGCCACCTCGTGGGTGACGTGCTCCTGAAGGCCGTGGCCGACCGGCTTCGCAGCACCGTGCGCGGCAATGACGTGGCAGGACGCCTGGGCGGCGACGAGTTCGTCGTCCTCCTCGAGGGCCTCACTGACGCCTCCGCGGTGGAGCAGGCAGCGGCCCGGGTGCAGCGTGCGCTCGACCCGCCGGTGCGCGTCGACGACGAGATCGTGCTCCTGCTCACCGCCTCGATCGGCCACGTCGTCGCCACGGGGGAGGAGCACTGGGAAGACCTCATCGAGCGTGCCGACCTCGACATGTACCGCGTCAAGCACCTGGGCCGGGGCAACCTGCGCGCCCGCTCGATCCCGAAGCAGGTCCGGCAGGGCTGAGCCTCGCTACCGTCGCCACGTGTGCACGGTCGTGGTGCGGTGGTCGCCGGGGGATCCCGTGCGGGTTCTCGCGCTGCGCGACGAGCTGGTCGGCCGCGACTTCGACGACCCCGACGCGTGGTGGCCGGCGCAGTCCGACGCCGTCGGCGGCCGTGACCGCACGGCCGGCGGCACCTGGTGCGTCACCGACGTCCGCACCGGTGCGACCGGCCTGGTGCTGAACCGCCCCGAGCAGCCGGACGCCGTGCCGGGCGCGTCCTCACGCGGTGCGCTGCCCCTGCTCGCGGTGCGGTACGGCGAGGACTGGCCGCGCGCCATCGAGGTGCACGGGATGGCGAGCTTCGCCCTCGTGCTGGCGACGACCGAGGCCCTGACCTGCTGGGAGTTCGACGGGACTGCGCTGAAGCACGAGGAGCTCGCGCCGGGCACCCGCATGGTGACCTCAGGCGGCCCGGAGCTGCAGAAGGCCCGCACCCACCTGCCCGCGCTGACGCAGGCCGCCTTCCCGGAGGGGTGGGCCGCCCGCCTTCGGCAGACGGCTCCGAGCCCGGACCCGGCAGCTCTGGTCGTACGTGGGGAGCACGAGGGGCGGGTGTTCGCGACGGTCTTCGGGCAGCTGTTCACCGCGCAGCCCGGGCGGCTCGAGCTGTCCTGGGCACGGCAGCCCTGGGGTGACGGCACCTGGACGACACGCACCTGGGCGGCGCAGTCCTGACGCCTCTGCACGACAGACTGCAGGTCATGGACCCGATCGACCTGTCGTTGCTGGTGTTCCGCATGGCCGTGGGCGTGGTCATGCTGGCCCACGGCTGGAACCACGTCTTCCGTGGCGGGAGGATCGCGGGCACCGGCCGTTGGTTCGAGAGCCTCGGGATGCGACCGGGCTGGCTGCACGCGTGGACAGCGAGCCTCACCGAGCTCGGTGCAGGGGTGCTGCTTGTCCTCGGGCTGCTCACCCCACTCGCGGGAGCGGCCGTGGTCGGCGTGATGGTCGTGGCGCTCGTGACCAACCACCTGCGGAACGGGTTCTTCGTCTTCCGACCGGGTGAGGGCTACGAGTACGTCATGACCCTGGTCGCGGCGGGATTGCTGCTGTGCGGCACCGGCGGCGGTCGACTGTCGCTCGACCACGCGCTCGGCGTCCTCGACCCGCCGGGCTGGACCGCGGCGCTCGGGTGCGCTGGGCTCGGGCTCGGCGGCGCCGCCGGACTGCTGCTGGTCTTCTGGCGCCCCTCGCGTCGGGGCTAGAGGGTCAAGCCGTCAGCCGACGGGGAGCGCCTCGCGAACGGCCTTGGTCTTGCGCTTCGCTGCCTTGCCCGTGCGCTTCGCCGTACGGCGGGCACCGTCCGTCAGCCCGTCCACCACAAGGGCGAGACCGGCGCCGAGCATCCAGACGTCCTTGGCGATCAGGGTGCCCTGCGCAGTGGGCCGCAGCGAGCCCGCCTCGTGCATACCCGGCGTCACCCACCAGGTGCGGAGCATGGCGCCGCTGAACGCGGTCAGGGCGGCACCCGCCACGACCGGCGAGACGAACGGCGCCAGCAGCGCCGCGCCGAGCGCGATCTCGCCCACGGTGAGCGCCTTGCCGAACGTCGCTGCGGGCACCTGCGGCACCTGCGGGAACGCGCCGTCCTCCATGCCCTGCGCGCCAGCGGCTGCCTCGGGGGCCAGCGTGCGCTTGCCGAGCCCGGCGTCGAGCAGGAAGGCACCGGTCGTCACTCGCAGCGGCACATGGCTCAGTCGCATGGGGAACCTCTCCTGGAAGCAGTGGCAGGACGTCACTGTGGCGGTACCCGCTCTGGCACCCTCCGACGCGCGCCCGCCAGGGTCAGACGCGCGGAGCGCTCACTCGGGCCAGGTGCCGGTCGCCTTCTCGAAGCCCTTGGCGCCGGCGCGGTCGACCAGGGCGCGGGTGCCGCCCATGACCGCGCCTTGCAGCACCGCGGAGCCGGCCACCTCGGCCCAGCTGCTGTTGCGCTGCCGCGCCGTCGGCACGCCGTCGTCACTGACGCTGCTCCAGACCTTGCGGACCAGCGCGTTGGCGAGGACGGCGGCGAGCATCCCCAGTGCGAGGCCGAAGGGCCGGTAGACCCACTTCACGGTCTGCTCCGGCGGATCAACGAGACCGCGGCCATGAGCAGCGCCGAAGCCCCGAGCGCTTGCAGCACCACCGGTCGCACCTCACGCAGGCGGGCACCCGCTCGCGCACGCACGTCCAGCTTCTGCGCCAGCGCGTCGACAGTCGCCGCGAGCTCCTCGCGGTGGGCGGCGATGTCCTCCCGCAGCTCGGTCTCGGCGCTCACGGCTTGAGCGCCTCGAGGTCGAGCCGGACCCCGGCGATGGCCTCCTCGGGCACAGGTGGCAGTGCCTCGGCGATCTCGCGCTTGCCGACCAGCGCCAGCGCGGCTGCCCCGACGAGCAGCACGGCGCCCACGAGCAGGGCGGAGAGCCAGCCAGGCAGTGCCGTCGCCAGGCCGAGGACCGCCGCTGCGACGAGGCAGGCGAGGGCGAGGCCCGCGACCAGCCCGGCAGCACCCACGAGTCCGGCGCCGAGCCCGGCGTACCTGCCCTTGCGGGTCATCTCGAGCTGCGCCACGCGCAGCTCGTCACGGACCAACGCGCTGGTCTCCTCCGCGAGGCGGGAGACGAGCTCGCCGATCGATGACTCTTCCAGTGCTGTGCGTCCCATGCTCTCGGCGTACCCCGCACGGCTCGGCGCACTCGCGGAGCTACTCGTCGACCTCGTACCTGGCCTGCATCCCCGCGGCGATGTGGTCGCCGACGTGGCAGTGGAACTGCCACGTGCCGACCGCGTCAGGCCGCATGTCGGCGGTGACCATGCTGGCCGGCAGCAGGTTGGCGACGTCGGTGCGCATGCCGTTCACCAGAGTCGTGTTGCCGTGCCAGTGCGGGGTGTGCACGTCGACCTCCGTGCCCATGCCCATGAGGTACCAGCGGACCCGCTGATCCTTGCGCAGCCGCACGACCGGCCCGTTGCCGTACACGTACCCGTTGACCGCGTGCATGAGGTTGGACTCGACGAACCCCTCGTCCTCGAGGTCGATGGGCCCGCGGGTGAACCGCCGGACGTTGGCCTGCAGCAGCGGGCTCTGGTTCTCGTCCTGCACCTCGAAGAGCCCGAACACCTCCTGGTCGACGTCCTTCGGGGTGGCGTCGGCCCGGGCCCTGCCTCGTCCCGTGATGACGAGGAACCCCGTCAGCCCGGCGTACACGTCGCTGATCTCGTCGGCGTGGGAGTGGTACATCCACATCGCCGTCGAGCCCTCCATCGGCCCGGGGCCTGAGCGCTCGTCGGCGTGCCAGGTGTAGGTCACGGTCCTGCCCGTGGGCACGGCTGCGGAGGGGTGCGCAGTGCCCGTGCCGTCCGCGTAGCCGGCCCCCTCGCTCGCCTTGTCGTAGCGCACGCCGTGCGGGTGCATGCTCGCCGGGAAGCTGCAGGTGTTGCGGAACACCACCTCGATCGTGTCGCCGACCTCTGCCCGGATGACCGGCCCGAGCAGCCCCTGGTAGGCCTCTTGCGCCGGCCGCGCGACCTGCGTCGTGAAGGCCCTGTCCGTGTACGCGCGGTAGACGCACTTGAGGTACTGCCGGCCGATCCGGTCGGCGGCCTGGCGGACGAAGACGTCCTCCTGCTCGCCGAACGGCTGACCGCTGACCTGGTTGCGTCCGGTCGGCGCGTAGTCCCACACGACCTGGTCGGCCGAGACGAAGTAGTGCCGGGTCGTGCCCCCGCTGGCACCACCCTGCGCCGTGGTCCCTGCGTGATCGACATGCCCGCCGGGGGCGCACCCCGCCAGGATCGCGCTCACGGCCGTGGCCACTGCCAGGCGGAGGAGGGGGTGCTTCACGGTCGTCGCTCCAAGTGCTCGAGGTGGGATCCTGAGCACCCTAGCGGATTAAGTAAGGTTGCCTTTAGTTCTGCGCCGAGACGCACGACGACGAAAGCCCCTCCGCAGAGGGGCTTTCGAGGCGTGCTGCCGCGTGCTGCAACGAGCTGGTGCGCCGCCAGGGACTCGAACCCCGGACCCGCTGATTAAGAGTCAGCTGCTCTAACCAACTGAGCTAGCGGCGCCGGTCGTGCGAGCGGAAACGATAGCAGGGCGGCATGTCGTGTCACCCGTGCGAGTGACTTCTTGG
>DATLCV010000001.1:0-76256 GCA_035526225.1 Mycobacteriales bacterium | reverse complement strand
GACGCCCCGGCCGGTCGCCGACCACCGGGCGCGACGCTTCGGTGACGCCCTGGTGCTGGACCTCGGCTGCTCCGTGGGCGGTGACCTGCTGCCACTCGCTGCGCGTGGACCGGCCGTGGGTGTCGACCTCGACAGCGCCCGGCTGCTCCTGGCGCGGGAGAACGTCCCCACGGCGTCGCTGGTCCAGGCCGACGTCACGACCCTCGCGCCCCGGGGACTGGTGTTCGCCGACCCAGCCCGGCGTGGCAGCGGCTCGCGGCGCTTCGACCCTGCCGCCTGGGCACCCCCGCTCGACCTGGTGCTGTCCTGGCCGACGCGTGGCCTGGCGGTCAAGGTCGCTCCGGGCATCGACTACGACGCCCTGCCGACAGGGCTGGACGTCGAGGTCGTGTCGTTGCACGGCGAGGTCAAGGAGGCCGTGCTGTGGGGCGGTGCGCTGCGTGACGGGGTGGTGCGCTCCGCGACGCTCCTGCCGTCGGGTGCGCACCTGGGCTCCGGCGGTGCGGCCGTCCCCGACGTGCGCCCGCCGGGCCGCTACCTGCTCGAGCCCGACGGCGCCGTGATCCGCGCCCACCTCGTCGCGGAGCTGGTCGACCTGGTCGACGGCTGGCTGCTGGACGGCACCATCGCGTACATCGCCGCAGCCGCGGCGCCGGCGACGCCGTACGGGCGCTGGTTCGAGGTGCTCGAGACTCTCCCGTTCTCGCTCAAGGGGCTGCGGGCGCGGCTGCGGGCGTACGACGCCGGACCGCTCGTGGTGAAGAAGCGGGGTACGGCGGTCGAGCCGGAGACCCTGCGCAGGCAGCTGCGGCTCACCGGCAGCCGTGAGGTGACGGTGGTGCTGACGCGGCAGGCCGGGGCGCACGTCGCGATGATCGTGCAGCCGCTGGCCTAGCCTGGGCGCACCAGGACTCATAGCTCAGCTGGTAGAGCAACGCCCTTACAAGGCGTGGGTCGGCGGTTCGAGCCCGTCTGAGTCCACTCACCCGGGCAGGGATCGAGCGGCCGTCCGCGAAGTGGGCTGCATGAAGCGTCCCGTGATCAGCGTCGCTGCTGCGCTCGTGCTGCTCGCCCCGCTCGCCGCCCTGGCAGCGCCCACGCCGAGCCGCGGCCATGGCCGCTCAGCCGAGGGCGCGGTGCACGGGCTGACGGCCGCCGTGACCGACACCGCCGTGCACCTGGCTTGGAACGGCCGGGGGAACCCGGTCAGCGTCCGGCGCGACGGCGTGGTCATCGCGCGGGTGCCGGTCGGCGCCAAGCGCTTCGACGACACCACCGCGGCCCCGCAGGTGACGCACACCTACCAGGTCGGCACGTCCCGGCCGGTCAGGGTTCGGATGCCCGACTACCTCGTCGGCGCCGCGACGGAGGACATCACGCCCGCCGGCAGGGTGAACCTCGGCGGCAACGGGCTGGGCGACGGCAGGCTGTTCCCCGACGCGCTCATCGGACGCGGGGGCACCGGATCCGCGAAGACCGAGCGCATCAAGGTCCGGGCCACCGTCGTCGACGACGGCCGCACCGCGATCGCGATCGCGGACATCGAGGTGCAGGGCTGGTTCGCGGCGTACCAGGACGGCAAGCAGGGGCTGTCGGACATGGCCGCGGAGATCGCGCGGCTCGTGCCGAGGCTGCCGGTCGCGAACATCGTGATCGCGAGCGACCACAGCCACAGCGCGCCGGACACGCTCGGGGTCTGGGGTGGGCCCAAGCCCGGCTACCTCGACCTGGTCAAGCGCCAGGTCGTGAGCGCCGTGCGCCAGGCCTACTCCTCGCGGGTCTACGCGAACCTCGCCGCGGGTCACTCCGACGCGTCCGACCTGGTTTACAACCAGTCCTGCAGCGAGGGGCTCAACCAGGACGCGGAGTCCGACTACCCGAACGACGTCTGCGCGACCCCGGGCAAGGACGGCATGGTGCGCGTCGTGCAGGCCACCGCGCCCAGCGGCCGGCACCCCCTGACCTTCATGGCCTTCGCGGCGCACGCCACCGCCGGCGGGGGCAGCGGCATCCACGGCGACTGGCCGCAGTTCCTGTCGGACGCCATGTCCGCCCGGTACGGCGGGGTGGGACTCGCGATGGTCGGTGCGCTCGGGGGCACGCAGCCCTGCCGCCCGACGTGCGGGTTCACCAAGCCCACCAACCCCGGGTACGGCGTGAAGGACCGCAAGACCGCGATCGTGCTGAACTACTCCGCTCACGTCGCCTCCGCCCTCGCGCACGCCCGCCGGGTGACCGGCCCGGTGGCGGCGGCGCAGGGCTTCATCCGCGAGCCGCTCGTCGGGCCTGCGGCGGCCGCGCTGTTCGCCGTCGGCAAGTACGGCGGGGCCGAGCTGATGCGCAACCACGAGCCACCGTGGGTGAACGCGCAGACGGTGCGGACGGTGGTCGGCGCGATGCGGATCGGCAACGTGGTGCTGGCCGCGACGCCCGGCGAGGCCTTCCCGCGGATCCGCCAGGACGTCGCCGACGCGGTCGGCTCGCAGGCGATCGAGGTCATCTCGCTCGGACTGGCCAACGACCAGCTCGGTTACCTCATCGCCCCTGCCGCGTACGTGCCCATCATCGCTGCGGAGGTGCCGGTCAACGACAACATCATCTTCAACGTCTCCCCGACGATCGGTGACCACGTGGCGTGCGCCGACATCACCCTGCTCTCGCGGCTGCGGCTCGCGGTCCCGCCACCGCCGAGCTGCGCGCCGTACGTCGTGGAGGACTCCCTCGGTGACCCGATCTCTGCCGTGCCGGTCGGCGGCATCGTCGTCCCCTAGCCTCAGGCGCGTGACCACGCTCGCGGACGTGACGGCAGCGCTCGACGCGCTCTACCCGCCCGCGCTGGCCGAGTCGTGGGACGCGGTGGGACTCGTCTGCGGCGACCCCTTTGCCCCCGTACGGCGGGTGCTGCTCGCCGTCGACCCGACTCCCGAGGTGGCGGCGGAAGCCGTGGCCGGCGGCTACGACCTGCTGCTCACTCACCACCCGCTGTTTCTCGGGGGCACCACGAGCGTTGCCGCCGACGACCCCAAGGGCAGGGTCGTGCACGACCTGGTGCGCGCAGGATGCGGCCTGTTCGTCGCGCACACCAACGCCGACCGGGCCGTCGGCGGGGTGAACGACGCGCTCGCAGCGCTGTTCGACCTGCGCGACACCGAGCCGCTGGAGCGCGTGCCCGAGCCCGTCGACAAGCTCATCGTCTTCGTGCCCGTGCCTCACGCCGAGAAGGTGCGGCAGGCGATCGCCGAGGCCGGTGCCGGCCGCCTCGGGGCCTACGACAGCTGCAGCTGGTCCACGCAGGGGGAGGGCGCCTTCCGGCCGCTTCCCGGCGCTGAGCCCGCGATCGGCGAGGTCGGCGCGCTGGAGCACGTGGCCGAGACCCGGGTGGAGACCGTCGTACCGCGCGGGTTGCGCGAGCAGGTGCTGGCCGCGATGCGCGCCGCCCACCCCTACGAGACCCCTGCGTACGACGTCGTCCCGGTCGCGGACCTGCCGGGCGACACCGGCCTCGGCCGGGTCGGCGCCCTGCCCGAGCCGTTGACCCTTGCGGCGCTGGTGGAGCGGGTCGCGCAGGTGCTGCCCGCGACCGCGTGGGGCGTGCGCGGTGCCGGTGACCCGACGGCGGTCGTGTCCCGGCTCGCCGTCTGCGGGGGCTCCGGCGCCGACGCGATCGAGGCGGCTGCTACCAGTGGCGCGCAGGCCTACCTCACCTCCGACCTCAAGCACCACCGCGTCTCGGAGCGGCCGCCGGGCCTCGCGCTGATCGACGCGGCGCACTGGGCGACCGAGCAGCCGTGGCTGGCGACGGCCGCTGCCGCGCTGGCTAGGGTCGTGCAGGTGGACACCGTCGTCTCCACCCTGCGCACCGACCCCTGGACCACTGCCTCGAGGAGCCCGCACGCGTGAAGGCCGACCCGTTCGTCCAGCTCCGACTGCTCGACCTGCAGGCCCTGGACAGCGCGCTGGACCGGCTGGCGCACAAGCGCAAGACGCTGCCGCAGATCGTCGAGATCGCGAAGCTCGACGGGCTGCTCGACTCCCTGCGCGGCGACGTGGTGCTCGCCGAGACCGCGGTCAGCGACCTGCAGCTCGACCTCGACAAGGCCGAAGCCGACATCGAGCAGGTGCGGGCGCGCAAGGACCGCGACGAGAAGCACCTCAACTCGGGGGCAGTCACCCAGCCCAAGCAGCTCGAGGAGCTGCAGCACGAGGTGGCGACCCTGACCCGGCGGCAGTCCGACCTGGAGGACGCCGAGCTCGAGGTGATGGAGCAGATGGAGCAGGCGCAGGCACGGCTCGACGAGCTCGTGGCCTCGCGGACCGAGCACGAGACCGCCCGCGGCGTCATGGTCGACGAGCGCGAGGCGGCCTTCCTGGAGATCGACGTCGAGGTCGAGGCGGCGACGAAGGAGCGCGCGGTCGTCGCGGCCGAGATCAGCCCCGACCTGCTGGCGCTCTACGAGAAGATCCGGGCCGCCGAGGGCGGAGTCGGCGCCGCCGCCATCGCGCGCGGGCGCTGCGAGGGCTGCCACCTCGACCTGATGAACAACGAGAAGGCGGAGTACCGCAGCGCGCCGACCGACGAGGTGCTGCGCCACGAGAGCTGCACGCGGATCGTCGTCCGCACCGGCGAGAGCGGCCTGTAGGTGCGGGTCGTCGTCGAGGCCGACGGGGGATCGCGCGGCAACCCCGGCCCGGCCGGTTACGGCGCGGTCGTGCTGTCCCCGTCCGGTGAGGTGCTCGCCGAGCGCGCCGCCGGTCTCGGTACGGCGACCAACAACGTGGCGGAGTACCAGGGCCTGATCGCGGGGCTGTCCGCGGCCCTGGACCTCGGTGCCGACGAGGTCGACGTGCGGATGGACTCCAAGCTCGTCGTCGAGCAGATGAAGGGGACCTGGAAGGTCAAGCACCCGGGTCTTCAGCCGCTGGCGCTGGAGGCGCAGTCACTGCGCCAGCGCTTCTCCCGCGTGAGCTTCTCCTGGATCCCGCGGGAGAAGAACAAGCACGCCGACCGGCTCGCGAACGAGGCGATGGACGCGGCGGCGAAGGGCCACGTGTGGCGGGTCGGCGGCGACACCGGCCCCGCCGACGCCGCCGACACCTGGCTCGCCGCCCAGCCCCCGGGACGGGAGTCGGGCTATGAGCCGGTCGCAGCCCCCGAACAGGGTCGTAGCCCGACTCCCGTCCCGCCGAACCGGCTGTCGGGGTGGCAGGACTCGCCGGCGCCGCCGACGGTGACGCTGCTGCTGCGACACGGGCAGACCGCGCTGTCGGTCGACAAGCGCTTCTCCGGGGTCGGCGACCCCGAGCTCACCGCGGCAGGACTGGCTCAGGCCGAGGCGGCGGCTGCACGGCTGCGGCACTCCGCCGCGACTGCGGTGGTCAGCTCCCCGCTGCGGCGGGCCCGCCAGACGGCGGCTGCCGTGGCTGCCTCCCTCGGCGTCGAGGTGGCGGTCGACGACGGCCTGCGGGAGACCGACTTCGGCGACTGGGAGGGGCACACCTTCGCCGAGGTGCGCAAGAAGTGGCCCGCCGAGATGAATGCCTGGCTGGCCTCCACGGCCGTCGCCCCGCCGTACGGCGAGAGCTTCGACGACACCGCCACGCGCGTGCGGCAGGCGCGGGACCGCGTTCTTTCCCGGTACGGCGGGCAGACGGTCGTGGTCGTCAGCCACGTGACCCCCATCAAGACGCTGCTGCGGGTGGCGCTGGAGGCGCCGCCGTCGGCGCTCTACCGGATCCACCTCGACCTGGCGTGCGTGTCGGAGGTGCACTGGTTCGCCGACGGACCGGCGGTCGTGCGCTCCCTCAACGACACCCACCACCTGGACGGGCTCACGGTGGGGGAGTGATCGCCGTACGCTGTGGGTGGACGAGTCGGGCGGACGGTCGCGGCACCGCCTCAGATTCATGCGGAGGTGTCGAGGAAAGTCCGGGCTCCACAGGGCAGGGTGGTCGCTAACAGCGACCCGGGGTGACCCGCGGGAAAGTGCCACAGAGAACAGACCGCCTCCTCTCGGGGAGGTAAGGGTGAAACGGTGGGGCAAGAGCCCACCAGCGGCCGGGGTGACCCGGCCGGCTCGGCAAACCCCACCCGGAGCAAGGTCAAGAGGGAGCTCCTTCGCTTCGGCGAGAGCGCTCCTGCGCAGGCGTTCGAGGGCGGCCCGCCCGAGCCTGCGGGTAGACCGCACGAGGCCACTGGCAACAGTGGTCCCAGATGGATGACCGTCACCTGCTCGCAGGTACAGAACCCGGCTTACAGCCCGGCTCGTCCCACCAACTCTGGACTCAGGCTCAGATCGAGGCAGACCGTCGTTCGCTTGCAGTCTTGATCGGTTGCCTCCCTCCCTTGGGGGCCAACACACTTCAGGCATGGACTCCTCCGCGCAGCGCACGACTGCGCGCGACCAGGAGCTCGTGTCGATCGGGAGCTTCCTGGACACGGCGCGTGAGCGCACGGCCGCCCTGCTCGTCGAGGGGGAGGCCGGCATCGGGAAGTCGTGGCTGTGGCTCCAGGCCGTTCGTGCCGCCGAGCAGCGCGGGTTCCGCGTGCTCGCCTGCCGGCCAACCGAGAGCGAGGCCGAGATCGGCTTCGCCGGCCTGATCGACCTCTTGGGCCCGGACGTGGACCACGCGCTGTCCGACCTCCCCGAGCCGCAGCGTCGCGCCCTCGACGCCGCCCTGATGCGCCGCGCCTCGGACACCGCTGTGAGCCAGGGCACCGTGGCGGTCGCGCTGTGCAACGTCATGCGGACGCTGGCCCGCGAGGCACCGACGCTTGTTGCCGTCGACGACCCTCACTGGCTCGACGCACCGTCCAGGCAGGTGCTGGCCTTCGCCCTGAGGCGCCTCGATGTCGAGCGGGTCGCCGTCGTCCTCACCCGGCGCCCGGACTCGCGGCTCGACCTGCTGCCACAGCACGTGCCGGTCGTGCGGCTGGCAGTCCCGCCGCTGTCGCTGGCAGCGACGTACGACGTCGTGCACGCAGGCCTTGGGGTCGCCCTCGCTCGACCAGCGCTCGTGCGCGTGCACGCGGCGTCCGGCGGCAACCCGTTCTTCGCCCTCGAGCTCGCGCGCGCGTGGGCGGAGCGGGGCGGACCCTCGGACGCCGAGCACCTTCCCGTGCCGGAGCGGCTCGGCGACCTGCTGCGCCGGCGCCTCCTCGAGCTCCCAGAGCGCACCCGACGAGTGCTGCTGCTGGTGGCCGCGATGAGGGCACCGACCGTGCAGGAGCTGCAGCGGGCGGCCGGCCGGCCGATCGAGCCCGACGTGGCTCGTGCGGAGAAGGCCGGGGTCCTCGACTCCAGCGACGGGACGGTGCGGTTCACCCATCCGCTGATCGGCGCCACGGTCTACGACACGGCGACCTCGTCCGAGCGGCGGGTGCTCCACCGACAGCTGGCTGACACCGTGCGGGATCCCGAGGAGAGGGCGAGGCACCTCTCGCTCACCTCACCCGACCCCGACGAGGCCCTCGCCGTGGCGCTCGACGAGGCGTCCGCCCGCGCGGCCCGCCGTGGCGCGACGGACGTGGCGGCGACCTACGCGCAACGGGCGCTGGACCTCACGCCGCCGGACGACGGCGCGGCGATCTTCGCGCGAGCCACGAGGGCCGCCGAGCACGCCCGGGCCGCAGGCGACCGCTCCGCGGCCCGGGCCCTCCTCGAGCGCGCCCTCGCCGACGCGGGACCTGGCCCGGGGCGGGCCGAGGCCCTCCGGGGCCTGGCCGAGCTTTCGACCCCGCTCCGCCACGGCGTCGCCCTGTGCGACCGGGCACTCCTCGACGTGGGGACGGACTCAACCGTCGCCAGCCGGATCCACCGGACCCGCGGCGCGATCGCCTACTCCCTCGGCGACGTACCTGCCGCGGAGCACGACGCCCAGCTCGGCGTTGAGCTGGCCGAGCGAAGCGGCGACGACACCGGGCTGGGCGCTGCCCTCGCCGAGCTGGCGCACTGGACCTACTGCGGCGGCGGAGGGGTACGACGCGACCTCTTCGAACGGGCGATCGCACTCGACTCCTCGCCAGCCGCGTCGTCCCCGCGCAGCCACCTGGCCAAGGTCGTGATGGACGACGACGGGCACGACGAGGCCCGTGAGCTGCTCACCCTGCTGCTGCAGCAGACCCTGGAGACCGGTGACCTGCACTCGGCCTCGACCCACCTGTTTCACCTGGCAGAGCTCGACCTGTGGGCCGCGGAACTGCAGCTCGCGATCGAGCGCGCCGAGGAGAGCCTGCAGCTGCGGCAGCACGTCGATCAGTCGGGCGCGCCCCTGTACGTCGAGGGCATGGCGCGTGCGTGGCTGGGCGATGCCTCCGAGGCACGACGCCTGGCCGAGAGCGGCCTCGCGGAGGCACGCCGGGTCGAGGACGTCGTCTTCACCATGCAGAACCTGAACGTGCTGGGCTTCCTGGAGCTGTCGCTGGGCAACCACGAAGCGGCCCGAGCCCTCCTTGGCGAGGCCACCGATCTCATGCGCCCGCGCTGGAACCGCGAGTTCGGCGACTGTCACGTGGTCCCCGACGAGATCGAGGCCCTCGTCGTGCTCGGGGACCTGACTCGAGCGCAGGACCTGGTCGACTGGATGGACGAGGTCGCGCTAGCCAGGAGGCGGGCCTGGACGACCGCGACCGCCGCGCGCTCCAGGGCACTGCTGCAGGCGGCCAGAGGAGACCTTGCTGGTGCAGAGGCGAGCCTCGAGCGGGCACGCGCGGCCCACGTGCGCCTGCCCATGCCCCTGGAGCTCGGCCGGACGCTGCTGGCCGAGGGCATCGTCCAGCGCAGGATGAAGCGTCGTGCGGTTGCCCGCGAGACGCTGGAGCACGCGCTCACCGTCTTCGAGGGACGCGGTGCGACGTTGTGGGCCGAGCGGGCGCGCTCGGAGATCGCTCGCCTCGGCGTGCGCTCGGGTGCTCAGGCCGACCTGACTCCCGTGGAGCGACGGATGGCAGCCCTGGTGGCTCAGGGCTGCACGAACGCCGAGATCGCCGCGACGCTCTCCCTCAGCCGCAAGACCGTCGAGGCCAACCTGTCGCGCTCGTACCGGAAGATGGGCGTCCGATCCCGTGCGGAGCTCGTGGCGAAGCTGTCGGTCGCGCAGGCCTGACAGTCGAGGGAGTTCCCCGATTACGAGGGTTCGGCATCGACATACGTTCATGCCGGGCACGAGCTGCGGGAGGTCCAGATGAGGGTCATGACGGGGAACGCGATCGGGGACACCGCGGGCGTCTCGGCGCTGCGGAACGGAATGAGTGGCCAGGTCGTGCTGCCGGGCGACCCGGCGTACGACGAGGTGCGGCGGGTCTGGAACGCCACGGCCGACCGGTGTCCCGCCGTCATAGCGCGCTGCGCCGGCGCAGCGGACGTTCAACGTGCCCTCGGCTTCGCGGTGGAGGCGGGCCTCCCGGTCGCCGTGCGGGGTGGCGGGCACAGCGTGGCCGGGTTCTCGACCTGCGACGGTGGGGTGCTCCTCGATCTCGGCCCGATGCGCGCGGTGCGCGTGGACGGGGAGGCGCGGGTCGCGCGGGCGCAGGCGGGTTCGACCGTGAGGGACTTCGACCGCGCCTCCCAGGAGTACGGCCTCGCCACCACGCTCGGGGTGGTGAGCACCACCGGGATCGCCGGCCTGACGCTGGGTGGCGGCATCGGCTGGCTGATGCGCAAGCACGGGCTCGCGTGCGACAACCTGCTGTCGGTCGACCTGGTGACCGCCGACGGCCGGCAGGTCACGGCCAGTGCGGAGGAGAACCCGGACCTGCTGTGGGGCTTGAAGGGCGGCGGGGGCAACTTCGGCATCGTCACGTCGTTCGACTACCGCCTGCACCCCGTGGGCCCCCTGGTGTACGGCGGGAGCGTCGCCTTCCGACCGGAGCTCCGGCGGGCGTTGCTGGAGGCCTACCGCGAGCTCACGTGGAAGGCCCCGGACGAGCTGACCACGTACGCGGCGATGACCTCGAGCCCCGACGGCTCCCCGGTGGCGGCGCTGGCCGCCTGCTACGCCGGCGACCTGGCTGACGGCGCAAGGCTGCTCGAACCCACCCGGGCGGCTCTCGGGGAGCCGCTGCTCGACGCGCTGGGCCCGCTGCCCTACACCGAGCAGCAGACCCGCATGGACGCCGGGTACCCGTCCGGGGAGTACCACTACTGGCGCTCGTGCTTCCTCGACGACCTGACCGACGACGTCATCGAGGTCCTGGTCGAGCGCGCGAGCGACAGCCAGGCACCGCCGGTCCTCGAGCTCATCGTCGAGCACATGGGGGGTGCGATCGCGGCCGGCGAGGGCGCCTTCGCTCATCGTGACGCGAGGTACGACGTGCTCATCGCGGCGAACTGGACCGACCCTGCGGACGAGGACCGATGCGTCGCATGGGCGCGCGAGACCGCTGCCGCGCTCGAGCCGTACTCGCGCGGGGGCTACGTCAACTACGAGCCCGATGCGGACGGGGCGCACGTGCCCGGCGTCTACCGGGACCGCGTGTCCAGGCTTCGTTCGCTCAAGGCGAAGTACGACCCGGACAACGTCTTCCGCCTGAACCAGAACGTCGCGCCCACCCCATGACTCTCCGAGCCAAGAAGCCGGCTCCACCTGCGCGAGAAACCGGTGCGGAGGATGCTGCGTCTCATGAGGGTGAGAAGACTCGCTGCATACGTCCTCTTGACGATGACTGTTGCAGCGTGCGGCCACGTCGACAGCACAGACCTTCTGAGTCAGCCCACGTCCCCTTCGCCCCCCGAGTACTTCGCGACCGATGTGTACGCGATCTCGAACACCGTGCCCGAAGGGAACGCGGCTGCCCGCGCGCAGACGAATGAGGCGATAGAAGCGTGCCTCGCCCCGCCTGGCGTGAACAGCAGGCGTGAGGCGAGGGCGCCCGCGCGTTACATCGTCTCGCTCACGGCATCGGCAACAGGGACGTTCGAGGCGTGCATCAGCTCGGTGCGAGGGGCCGCGGTAACTCCGTACGTGGCGGACGAGGGCGGCCTACTGCCCGGGCAACAAGTGGCGCTGTACCACTGTGGGGTCGTGAACGTTCAGTTCGAGGGCCAGGAGTGGGAGGTCGAGGATGCCCCCTTCGACGGCACGAACGCCCCTGACACGTTCAGCGGGTTCGGCTCCTTCGCGCGTCGGGGCGAGGCATTGCTCTTCTCTGATGACAAGGGAGCAACCCTGACCTTCACGCTGTGGGACGGCACGCCCGATCCGTACAACTGCGCGTAGACGCAACGGGTCATTCACACGACGCGACGGCAGCGCTACCGCGCAGTCGCCGTGATGCTCACCAGGGTCGGAGGGAAGACCACGTGCGCAGGCGTGCTCGCCGTGCGGTCCGGAAAGGCAATGGCCGCGACGACCACCTCAAGCCGATGCGAGGTGCCGCGCAACGTGCACGGAGCATGCGCCTCGCCCCAGGCCTTTCGCTGCGCGGCCCAGTGGCCCGGGCCGCACCAGGAGGTGTCGGTCGTCAGGTAGTCGCCGCGAAGCCCCTTGACCGCCGTGTGAGCTGCCTGTGTGGGAAGTGCATCGGTGGTCCAGCACTGCATGTGCGGGTCCGTCTGGCACGGACCTTCGGGAGCCGCGGGGGTGAAGCCGGCAGGAACGACGAATGAGGATCGCAGGCGCTGGTAGTCCTCGTCAGACGACCGCGGTGATGTCTGTCCGCAGGCAGCGATGAGCAGGGGAACGAGGAACACCGCGGGACGACTTCTCACGCTGCCGTCGTCGACGCCTCCGTTCGGCACCTTGAGGGGCAACCGCCTCCCGGGCGGGCACGCCAAGCCTGCGAGCTGCCCGACAGTGCTCCGTGCCGGACTGGGCACGAGGTCTGTGATCGGAAGGGGTCACGCGGGGTAGGAGCGCGGCATGACCTCCGACAACACGTCCTGGTGGGTGGCCTCCACCCCCGACACCGACTTTCCCGCCCTCGCCGGAGACGCCCGCACAGGCGTCGCCGTGCTGGGCGGTGGCATCGCCGGGCTGACCACAGCGCTGCTGCTCGCCCGCGCGGGCCGGCAGGTGACCCTCGTGGAGGCGGACCGCCTTGCCCGTGGTGTCAGCGGCTACACGACGGCGAAGGTCACGGTGCAGCACAACCTGGTGTACGCCGACCTCGCCAAGCGGCACGGCGCGGATGCGGCACGCCTGTACGCCGAGTCGCAGTGCCGCGCGCTCGACTGGCTGCGAGACACCGCCGGTGCCGCGAGCTGCGAGCTGGAGCCGGTGCCGTCGCTGGTCTACACCGAGAGCCTCGACGACACCGAGACGGTGAACGAGGAGGTTGAGGCGGCCCGCCGCGCCGGCCTCCCGATGGAGCACGTCACCTCCAGCGGACTGCCGTGGGGCATCAGGGCAGGCGCGCTGCTGCCGGACCAGCTCCAGTTCCACCCCCGCCAGTACCTGCTCGCCCTCGCGGACGCGTTCGTCGCTGCCGGCGGTGAGGTCGTGGAGCAGACCCGTGCCCTGGACGTGTCGGACGCGGAAGACGGGCTCGTCGTCCAGACCGACCACGGTGACCTGTCCTGTGAGGACGTCGTCGTGGCGACGCACTACCCGTTCCTCGACCGGGGGCTGCTGTTCGCCCGGCTCTCGGCGTACCGGGACGTGGTCGTCGCCGCGACGATCGACGCAGACCGCGACCCGGGCGTGATGGCCATCAGCACCGGCTCGGAGGAGGGTGGCACGCACTCGGTTCGCACCGCGCCCTACCGCGACGGCAAGCGGCTCCTCATCGTCACCGGCGGCCAGTACAAGACCGGCAAGGACGTCTCGGTCGAGGAGCGGTACGACGGGCTCGCGGCCTGGACGCAGGAGCGGTTCCCCGGTGCGGACCAGGTGCACCGCTGGTCCACGCAGGACACCTCCAGCGTCGACCGACTGCCCTACATCGGACAGCTCCCGCTGGCGGGCGAGCACACCTGGGTCGCGACCGGCTTCAACGCCTGGGGCATGACGAACGGCACGCTGTCGGGGCTCGTGCTCGCCGACCTGGTGCTGGGCCGGGCGAACCCGTACGCAGAGCTGTACGCGCCGGACCGCAGCACGCTGCGCGCCTCGGCCTCGAAAGCGGTGAAGGAGAACGCCGACGTCGCGCGTGAGCTCGTCGGCGGGATGCTCCGGCCTGGCCTGACCGGGATGCACGAGCTGCTGCCGGGAGAGGCGGGAGTCTTCCTGCGTGCGGAGGGGCGGACCGCCGCCTTCCGTGACGAGGAGGGGACCCTGCACTGCGTCTCGGCGCGTTGCACCCACCTGGGCTGCACCGTGCGGTGGAACGACGGCGAGCGCAGCTGGGACTGCCCGTGCCACGGCTCGCGGTTCGCCTTCACCGGTGAGGTGCTGAACGGCCCGGCCGTCCACCCGTTGGAGCCGCACGACGCCTGATCGCTGCGCCGGTAGGTTGGCCCGATGACGGGCGGCCCACTCATGATCATCGGCGGGGCCGAGGACAGGACGGGTGCCCGGCAGGTCCTGAGCCGGTTCGTGCGACTCGCCGGCGGCCCTCAGGCGCGCATCGCGGTCATCCCCACGGCCAGCTCGCTCGGTGACGAGATCGTCGAGGCCTACCGGGCCGCCTTCACCGGGCTGGGTGTGAAGGACCTGCGCGCGCCTCGGCCGCGCACGCGCAAGGACGCCGCCGCCCCGGCCTTCGTCTCCCAGCTCGAGGACGTGACGGGCGTCTTCATGACGGGCGGAAACCAGTCGACCCTGAGCGGCGTCGTCGCGGGCACGCCCTTCGGCCGCGCCATCCGTGCCGCCCACGAGCGCGGAGCCGTCGTCGGCGGGACGAGCGCCGGTGCGAGCGTGCAGAGCGAGCACATGGTCGCCTTCGGCCGCGTCGGCTCGACCCCGCGGATGCGGATGGCGCAGATGTCCGCCGGCCTCGGGCTGCTGCCCGGCCTGGTCATCGATCAGCACTTCGACGAGCGCGGCCGGTACGGCCGGTTGCTCACGCTCGTCTCCCACGCCCCGCACCTGCTGGGGCTCGGTGTCGACGAGGACACCGCCGCCGTCGTGACCGGCGACGTCCTGGAGGTTGTCGGCAAGGGTGCCGTCACGCTGTTCGACGGCAGTGGCATGACCTCGAACGTCGACACCGCGGCCGGGACCGCACCGCTGCTGGTCAGTGGCGTCGTGCTGCACTCCCTGCCTGCCGGCGCCCGCTTCGACCTCGCGGACCGCGTTCTGCTGCCCGGGGCCGGCGGCCGCCCGGACCAGCTGAAGGAGAAGGGCCAGCAGCCCGACGTACCGCTGGACCGGCTCATCGCGGTCGAGGGAGCGCTCGGTGACGTGCCCGCGCGGCGCACCCGGAGGACGTCGTGAAGCCTGACCTGAAGGTGTTGCAGACCCGGGTGTACCGCGGGCCCAACACCTGGTCCTACGGGCCGGCGATCCACTTGCAGGTCGACCTGGGCTCGCTCGAGGAGTTCCCCACCGACCGCATCCCGGGCTTCACCGAGGCGCTGCTCGCGCTGCTGCCCGGCGTCGGTGAGCACAGCTGCTCGCGCCGCAAGGCGGGGGGTTTCGCGGAGCGGCTCCAGGAGGGGACATGGCTAGGGCACGTCTCCGAGCACGTCGCGCTCGAGCTGCAGCGGCTCACCGGCGCGTACGTCAGCAGGGGCAAGACCCGTGGCACCCCTGGTCGCCCCGGCGTGTACGACGTCATCTACGCCTACGCGGACGAGACCGTCGGCGCCGCGGCGGGCACGCTCGCGGTGCGGCTGGTCAACCACCTCGTGCAGGCCGAGGAGGACTTCGACCCCCGGGTGGCCATCGAGGAGATCGTGCTGCTGGCCCAGCGCGCGGCGTTCGGCCCGTCCACGCAGGCACTGGTGGACGAGGCGGTGAGCCGTGACATCCCCTGGATGCGCTTGAACTCCGCGTCCCTCGTGCAGCTCGGCCAGGGCGTCCACGCCAAGCGCATCCGCGCCACCATGACCTCGCAGACCTCCTCGCTGGCGGTCGACATCGCGGGCGACAAGGAGATGACCCTCCAGCTGCTGGGAGCCGCCGGTCTGCCGGTGCCGCAGTCGAAGGCGGTGCGGACCCTCGACGGGGCGCTCGAGGTCGCAGCCCGCATCGGCTACCCCGTCGTCGTCAAGCCTGCCGACGGCAACCACGGCCGTGGCGTCGGGCTGAACCTCGCCGACGCCGACGCCCTGACGCGGGCGTTCGACGTCGCCAAGAGCGAGTCGCGGCGGGGCTGGGTCGTGGTCGAGAGCTACCTGTTGGGAAGCGACTACCGCTTCCTCGTCGTCGGCGGGCGGATGGTGGCCGTCGCGGAGCGCGTCCCCGCGCACGTCGTCGGCGACGGCGGGCACACCGTTGCCGAGCTCGTCGAGATCACCAACGCCGACCCGCGTCGCGGGGTCGGTCACGAGAAGGTGCTCACCCGGATCGCGCTCGACGACGCGGCCGACGAGCTCCTCGCGACGCAGGGCCTCGCCCGCGACACCGTCCCGCCCCCCGGTACGACGGTCATGCTGACGCTCACGGCGAACATGAGCACCGGCGGCATCTCCATCGACCGGACCTACGAGGCTCACCCCGACAACGTCGAGATCGCCGAGGAGGCCGCCCGGGTCGTCGGGCTCGACGTCGCCGGCATCGACTTCATGGCCGTCGACATCACCGACCCCGTGCGCGAGGCCGGCGGCGGGATCGTCGAGGTCAACGCCGCCCCCGGTTTCCGCATGCACACCCACCCGACGGTGGGGGAGCCGCAGTTCGTCGCGAAGCCCGTCATCGACCTGCTGTTCCCACCCGGCGCGCCGAGCCGCATCCCGATCGTCGCCGTGACCGGCACCAACGGGAAGACCACGACCTCGCGGATGATCTCCCACATCTTCAAGGGACTCGGGCGCAAGGTCGGCATGACCTCCACCGACGGCATCGTCATCGACGAGCGGCTCGTCATCCGCGCCGACGCCAGCGGGCCGAAGAGCGCGCGCATGGTGCTGCAGAACCCGCGGGTCGACTTCGCGGTCTTCGAGGTGGCGCGCGGGGGACTGCTGCGTGAGGGGCTGGGCTACGAGCGCAACGACGTCGGTGTCGTCCTCAACGTCGCTGCCGACCACCTCGGCATGGCGGGCATCGACACCGTCGAGCAGCTGGCTGCGGTGAAGCAGGTCGTCGTCGAAGCGGTGCCGCGCGACGGCTTCGCGGTGCTCAACGCCGATGACCCGCTGGTGGCGCGGATGTCACGGGCGTGCAGCGGGCAGGTGGTGTGGTTCACGACGAGCCTGCCCGGCAGCCCGGAGTGGACGCGCGTCGACGACCACTGCCGCCGCGGCGGACGCGCGGTGGTGCTCGAGCGCGGCGAGCTCGGGGACATGATCGTGATCCGGCACGGCCGCCGGTCGATGCAGCTCGCCTGGACGCACCTGCTGCCGGCGACCTTCGGCGGCAAGGCGCTGATGAACGTGCAGAACGCTCTCGCCGCCGCCGCGGCAGCCTTCGCGGCAGGTGCGCCGCTGCACGACATCCGGCAGGGCCTGCGGACGTTCACGACCTCCTACTACCTCGCGCCCGGCCGTCTCAACGTCACCGAGATCGACGGCATCACCGTCGTCGTCGACTACTGCCACAACGCTGCCGGCATGCGCCTTCTGGGCGACTTCGTCGACCGGATCGCCGACAACGCACCGGACGACCTGCTGCGGCACCGCCGCATCGGTGTGGTGAGCACGGCCGGTGACCGCCGGGACGAGGACATGCGCGAGCTGGGCGAGGTGGCCTCCGAGCACTTCGACATCATCGTGGTGCGCGAGGACAAGCGGCTGCGCGGACGGCCGGCGGGCGAGACGGCGGGGCTGGTGGCCGAGGGTGCTCGCTCGGGGGGGCGGGTGCAGTCGGTCGAGGTGGTGCTGGACGAGATCGAGGCGACCCGCCGGGCGCTCGACCTGGCGGGCCCGGGAGACCTGGTCGTGCTGTGCGCGGACAGCCACGCGGCGGTCTGGTCGGAGATCCAGGAGCGGTCCCACAGAGCGCAGGCCGGCACGCGCGCGGACACCGCTACGGGCGACCCCGACCTCTGAGGACCCGCGCCCGGACCTCCTCGACGGACATCGGGTGGCCGCCCGCTTCTCGCAGCACCTGCTCGCAGGCGGGCCTGTCCTGGTGGCACAGGAAGGCCACGGCGTCCTCGGGACGCCGGTCGAGCAGCACCGAGCGCAGGGCGGTGACCTCGTCGTCGTGCGCAGGCGCGTCTCCGGCGCCCGCGCGGAGCTGCGCCAGCATGTCCTCGGGTGATCGCCCGCGCAGGTAGCGGCTCTTCAGCGCGAGCACGACCTCGTCCGACCCGTGGCGGGCGAGGTGCCCGAGCTCGCGCAGCTGCTCGTCGAGGCGGTCCCCACCGGTGCCGAGCACGGTCACCACCCGCCCACCCGGTACACGCAGCCCGCGGACGACGGCGAGCAGCGCCTGCAGGCTGTCCTCGTTGTGCGCCAGGTCGAGCACGACCACGCACCCACGCACGTCCCAGAGGTTCATCCGCCCGGGGTTCTGCTCAGCGGTGAACGTGCGCAAGCCCTGCACCACCGCGTGGCGGGGCAGGCCGACGGCGAGCCCGGCGGACGCGGCAGCGAGGGCGTTGGCGACGTCGTGGCGTGACAGCCCCGCCAGCGTCATGGGCACGTCGGCGAGCGGGACCAGCGGGTCGACGCCACCCTCGCCGTCCAGCAGCACGACCTGCTCGTCGAGCACGCTCGTGGCGCGACCCCCTTCCGCGAGGACCGCGCGCACCCCGGGTGCGTCGGGGTCGAGCGAGAAGGCCCAGGGGCGGCCCTTCGACGCGGATCGCATGGCGAGCACCCGGGGGTCCTGGGCGTTGACGACGCACCAACCGCCCTCGCGGGTCAGGCGCGGCACGACGGCCTTCACCTCTGCGAGGTCGTCGACGGTGTGGATGCCCTGCAGCCCCAGGTGGTCGGCCCCGACGTTGGTGACGACGGAGACGTCGTTGTGCCGCGTGCCCGCGCCGCGCAGCAGCAGCCCGCCGCGCGCGGTCTCGAGCACCGCGAGCTGCACCCGGCGGTCCCCGAGGACGCGACCGGCTCCGCCGTACCCGCTCCAGTCGCCCTCTTCGACGGCCACGCCGTCGACGTAGACGCCGTCGGTGGAGGTCCAGCCGGTGACGTTGCCGGCGCAGCGCGACATGTGGGCGATGAGCCGGGTCGTGGTCGTCTTGCCGTTGGTGCCAGTCACCGCGACCACGGGGATGCGCGGGCGCGGTGTCGTGGGGCCGGTGCCGTGTGGGGCTTGTGACAGGTCGCCGACGGTCCCGTCGACGGCCTCGGCGAGAGCCACCCCGAGCGCCCGGGCGAGCTCGCGCCGTCGCCAGGGAAAGGCGATCGTCAGCTGCGCCGGCTCGGGTCCCGGGCGGCTGCGGACCGCGAGCCGGGCGACTCCGGCGGTCGCCGCGAGTCGCCGGGTGACCGCGGCGAGCACCCGGGAGACCGCCCGGGCCCGGACCTCGGAGCCGGCAGTGCCGCCGCGACCCAGCGAGGTGCCCCAGGCGGCGGCGCGGTCGCGCAGCTCCTCCTCCGGCAGCAGGAGGAGCCCTGACACGTCGAGCACCACCTTGCAGGCCGCCCGGGCGAAGTACAGGTTGGGCCCGTCGAGCAGGCGCAGCTCGACCAGGGCGGGAGGAGCCGGGTCCGGCCGGTGCGGCACGGGGCTAGCGCCGCACGATGGGCAGCAGCGCGGCCGTGAGCGCCGGGGCGAGCTCACGGGAGAAGCGGGCGGTCAGGTGGTGCAGGTCGCGGTACAGGATCGCGCCGGTCGGGCTCAGGACCGAGCAGGGGTCGGCCGGGCAGATCGTCTCCGTGAGGTCGATGTAGCGCACGGTGTCGCCCGGCGGCAGGGCCTGCTCCTCCTCGTCGACCAGGCTGTGGTCGAGGTGGGTGTGCCCGTTCTGCGGAAAGGCGCAGCTCTGCGGGTGGGCGGTGTTCTTCGACAGGCAGCCGGGGACGTCGCCACCGGGCCGCGGGGTGTCGCGCAGGACCACCACGCGCGGGGTCAGCGTCGCGAGCGAGGCGAAGGAGCGCCGCGCCCCCTCGCGCCACAACCGCAGCGCGGCGGCCCCACCGGGGGTCTCGCCCTGATCGTCCATGAGGATCCGGGGGAAGGAGTAGTTGCGCCCGACGAGCACCGCGTCGACACGGGGGAGTGCCCGGATCCGCTCCAGGACCGCTGCGCGGTAGTCGTTGCACTCGGTGTACTCGCGGTTGAAGATCGTCGTGAACTGCCGGACATCGGCGTACGCGCACGCGGCCTTCGCCCAGTAGTAGAGCTGCCAGTGCTGCTGCTCCGCGACGCGCCGCACCGCCGGGAACCACGAGTTCGCGTGCGAGTCGCCGATGAGCACGATCACCTTGCTGCCCTGCCGGTCCCCGAAGCGGCAAGCCGGGTCAGGCGAGCGCGTCGCGAAGTCGACGAAGCACCGGGCGTCGATGCCGGTGTCCTTGCGCGCCTGCTCAGGCGTCTGCAGCGACACCTTCACCGGCGCCGTCTGCCCGGGAGCGGTCGGGACGGCGCTCACCGCCAGCCCGGAGTCCTTCGAGGGCGAGCCGAGGAGCAGCTGGGCGCCCGTGACCGAGACGGCGACCAGCAGGGCACCCATGGCCAGCGAGAGGTTGCGGGACCGCGCCAGCGTGCGCGACTCGCGCACCGGCCGCTCGACGAGCCGGTAGGTCACGGCAGCGAGCAGGAACGAGACCCCGACGGCGGCGGTGGTGCGCAACGGCCCGGGCCCGGACGCGGAGCCCAGCTCGGGATCCGCCGAGCTGTGACCCCAGACGGCACGGGTGATCACCAGGCACGGCCAGTGCCACAGGTACCACCCGTAGGAGATCCGCCCGACGTAGGTGAGCCAGGGCGTGCTCATGAGCCGGGACACACCGCCGGTCGTGACCGCCCCGGCGGCGAGCAGCAGCACGGTCCCGCCGACCGGCAGGGCCGCAGCCGTGCCCGGGAACACCGTCGCCCGGTCGAGCAGCACCGCCGAACCGGCGACGAGGGTCAGGCCGATCCAGCCCGCCAGCGCCGCCGCAGCCCGCGGCACCCTCGTCACCAGCGGCAGGCCGAGTGCCAGCAGGCCACCCGCGGCGAGCTCCCAGGCGCGGGTGTGCAGTCCGAAGTAGGCCCAGGGCCCGGCGCTGGCCGTCGTGGTCGCGGAGAGGACGAAGGACGCGGCGCCGAGCACGAGGAGGGCCAGCGCGAGCCGTGCTCGCCGTACGCGGAAGGACAGGCCGCGTCGACCTGCGGTGACCAGCAGGATGAGCAGCGGCCAGACGACGTAGAACTGCTCTTCGACGCTCAGCGACCAGTAGTGCAGGACCGGGCTGAGGTCGACGTCGGCCATGTACTGCGTCGCCGAGCCGGCGAAGTGCCAGTTGGCCCACCACAGCGCCGCGGCGGTCGCCTCACCACCGACCTTCGGCTGGTCGATCGCGGGCAGGGCGAGTGCCGTGGCGACCGTGGTCGCGAGCAGGACGACGGTGCCCAGCGGCAGCAGGCGGCGGATGCGACGGGCGTAGAAGCCCCGGAGGGAGACGGTGCCGCTGCGGCGCTGCTCCTCCACGAGCAGGCCGGTGATGAGGAAGCCCGAGATGACGAAGAAGACGTCCACGCCCACGAAGCCGCCGCTGACGACCCCGATGCCGGCGTGGAACGCGACGACGAGCAGCACAGCGACGGCGCGCAGCCCCTCGACGTCAGGGCGAAAGCCCCGCCCTGGTGAGGCCGACGCGGGATCCGGCGCGGGGGCTCGGCCCTCGAGCAGCACGTCGGTCGCGGACACCACAGGATTTTGCCACGGATGACCCGGCTGCTAGAGCGAGAGCCTCCTGGCGGCGTGCCGGCCGGCGATGTGGCCGAAGACGGTCGCCGGACCCAGCGTGCCGCCCGCGCCCCAGTAGCCCTGGCCGGCAGGCGACGCGATGCAGTTGCCTGCGCCGTACAGGCCGGCCACGGGCACCCCGTTGGTGTCCAGGATGCGCCCGAGCTCGTCGATCGCCGGCCCGCCCTTGGTGTCCTGCAGCCCGGAGCTGAGGATCACCGCGTAGTACTCGCCGGCGAGCGGTCGCATGGTGACGTTCGGGTACGGCGTGCCGTTCTCGTCGGTGTTGGAGCTGATGCAGTCCTTGCTGCCCACGCCCGGCGCGGCCGAGCTGTCGTAGCCGTGGAAGGCGAGGCAGAAGGCGTGCCACCACACGTCGATGGAGGACTCGCCGCGGTGGAAGTCCTCATCGACGCCGGTGCGCGCGAACCCGTTGAACCGCTGCACCGTCGCGGCCAGCCCGGCGGTGAAGTCGGACGCCAGGCCCCCGGTCTCCGGGTACTGCTTGAGCCGCTCCGCGAGCAGGCCGGCGAGCTCCGGCAGGCTCTTCGCCGGGCCGATCACCGAGGACCCGATGGGCAGGATCTGGCCCCCGAGGCCGACGAAGCTGTCGTAGGAGTGCTTGTCGAACACGCTGAACAGGAACCGGTTCTCGGCGCTGAAGTGCGCGCGCGTGCGGTCGTTGTAGTTGGCCTTCTCGTTCGTCACGCGCTGGCCGCGGCGGTTCACCACGATCATCGAGTCGCCGGCGAGCCAGTAGGCCTGGAACAGCAGGTAGTTGGGCGACAGGGTGCTGTTCGGGTCGCTCTTGTACTGCTCGTAGATGTTCTGCACGAACCACGCCTGGTCCATGTGCTCGGTCATGAACCCGTACTTCGCGGCCATGTCCGTGAGGTCCCCCACGGCGCTGACGACCGCGCAGCCGCCACCGGTGAGGGCCTTGGAGCCGGTGAAGCTGGCAGCGAGCTTCGCGTTGTTCTTGGAGAAGCCGCCCGCGGTGACGATGACGCCTCGACGGGCGGCGTAGGTGCGGCCGATCGGCACCTCGAGATAGCCGACGGGCTCGCTGAGGGTTGTGCCGCCGTCCACCACCGTCATGGTCTTGATCCCGGTGACCGCGGAGCCGGTGAGGGTCTTCGTCATGACCAGGTCCACCATGCGGGTCCCCAGGTGGACGTCGATCCCGGCCTGCCGTGCGGCGAGGTTCAGCCACTCGATGACATCGGGGCCGTAGACGGAGGAGCCGAAGTTGCCCACCGTCGTGGTGCGGCCGAGGTCGCTGGCCATGGTGCCCGTGGGGTCGAACAGCTCGGGCATGATGCTGCGCCCCGCCTTGGGCACGTTCTCCTCGAGCTCCGGGTGGTAGTCGGGAGCGAACTTGCCGGCCAGCCCGAGCGGGTCCGCGACGCCGGGCAGGAAGACGCCCGTCTCGGCGTGCCACGGCATGATCTTGGTCCGGCGGTAGTAGTCCAGCATGTCGGCGCCGAAGTCGTAGTAGGCCCCCAGCTGGGCGTAGTGCCGGCGCTGGAGGCCGAACCGCGTGGCACGCGGCTTGTAGGCCTCGGGGTGCGCCAGCCGCGCCATGTACGCGATGGCCTCCTCGCGCGGGTCCTTGAGCCCGGCGGCGCGCATGTCCGCGTTGTTCGGGACCCACAGCCGACCGCCGGAGCGGTACGTCGTCCCGCCGTACGTCGGTCGGGCGTCGACGATGACGACCCGGGCCCTCGGGTCCTGCCGGACCACCCCGAGCGCTGCGGAGAAGCCTGCCGCGCCGGCGCCCACGACGACCACGTCGTAGACCAGGTCGGTCGCGGCGTACGCCGGGCCGGTGCTGCCAACGGCGGCCTTGGCGAGCCCGATGCCGACGGCGGTTGCGGCGGTGCCCTTCAGCACCTGCCTGCGGCTGATGCCCTCTGTCGTCGACAAGGCGTGTGCGCTCCCTCTGCGGCTGGGCCGGCTGGACGAACCTTGCGTCGGGAGGTGGAACGTGTTCCTGCTGAGCCGAACGGACCAACCGGGCACACCGGGAGGTGACGGACACGCTCCCGGACGGTGAGCAGGAACAGTCACGGCAGGTGTCGAAGGGGTAACGCGTGACCTCCCCCCGGTACCTCGTCCTGCCCGTCCTGTGCGGCTTGCTGGCGGGCACCGCCCTCGCCGCCCCCCGCGGCGCGGGCCCGGTGCTGAGCGTGGACCGCGACGCCGCCCCGGTCGTCCTCACCGGCGCCCAGCTCGCCGGCTGGAGCGTCCCGGCGGTACAGGGCGTCGCGCAGCCGTACCCCAGCGGGATCACGGCCGAGTACGGCGACCAGCTCGACCCGAAGCTGGCCATCCGGACCGCGCACAACGGGACCCTGGCGCCGGCCCCCCTGTCGGGCGTGCCCGTGGACGAGGTCGCGGCCTACGCGTGGACCGGCTCGTCGTGGCGCGAGGTGCCCGTCCAGGTCGACGAGCGGTTCCCGCACTTCCTCGCCAACGCCCGCAGCGACTTCGCCTTCTACAGCGGCACCGACCAGGAGCTCACCTACGCCTGGGGCCCCACCCGGCACACCGCCGGTGAGGAGGCCTGGAAGAAGGTCTTCGGCACCTGCAAGGCGCGCTACGCCCTGAGCGACGCCGAGGTGAGGGCCGCGATCGCCTCGGGAGTCGTCACGCTCGGGCCTCAGGAGTCGCTGTCGGACTACCGGCACGCGATGGCCGACCCGGTGGCCGGCGTCGACGAGGACGACGAGATCGCCCTGCAGGCTCGTGACGCGGGCAAGCAGGCTCCGTCGGGAGCCCCTGCGCCGGCCGGGGCCAGCGACGGCCAGACCGTCGCGGTCGCGGACCCGCTCGACCCCGCAGCCACCCGCTACCTCTACCTGTTCCGGAAGGCCGGCGGGTCGTCGTACACGGCCCGCAGCGCGGCCGTGCAGATGACGCGCGCCGCGGACGCCGACCGGTGGCTGGACCGCAGCTCGTTCCCGGTGGGGTCCACCGAGGCGCTGAGCACCAGCAACTCCGGCTACGGCCCCAACCTGCCGGGCACGGTGTGCGACCCGGTGACGGGTGCCGCGCGGCCGAGCACCGACCGCTTCCCGCGCGATGCGATGACGGTCACCACCCCGACGTACAAGGTCACGGCCACCGGTCGCTGGATGGTCCGGGGCTTCCAGGTCCGCGACGCGGCGTCCCGCGAGGTCGCCTGCCGTGAGCGGGGCCGGAGCGAGGGCAAGGGGAAGGGCAAGAAGACAGGGCACGTCAAGGACTGCACCCCCGCAGGCACGCGCTACGGCCCCGACCTCATCGACCGCTGGAAGGGCCGTGCGTTCCAGCAGAACCCCGACTCCACCGTCTCCCTCGTCGGGTTCGAGGACGAGCAGGTCAACTGGGAGGCGAACTCCGCGCTGCTCGGCTGGCGGCAGGGACCGGTCCGGGCCATCCGCGAGGTCTGGGGCGGCGATTCCGGCACCAACGTGACGAAGACCGAGACCTACTACCGCGACGCAGACACCTACCGGTACCGCGTGCGTGTGCACCCGATCCCCAGCGACGGGCTCTACACGTCGTGGGACTACAACAAGCGGGTCGCGTCGACCTACTACAACCTCGCCAAGCCCGAGGGCGTGCCCATCGACGGCCTCAACGACGACGTCGGCCAGGTCGACGAGCTGCCCAACGGCGACCCCGCCTTCTTCGACCTGCCCGACCCGTCGTTCGACCTGCCGTCAGCGGTCGACCGGCCCGAGGAGATCGCGGGCAGGGGCCGCGCGGGCGGGCTCGTCTACGTCTTCGAGTTCAAGGGCGCCACGTCGGCGGCCAACCCCGCCGTGGTGCCGTACTACCGCGACGACGCCTGCCTCGACGACGGCACCGGCGACGACCCCGTGGCGCGCCCGTGGCCGGGTGAGGCCTCCACCGACGACCGGGTCAAGGCCGGGTACGCCGCCGCCAACGGCGCGCCGTACGCGTCCCTCGTGTGCGACCCGGCGCACGGCAAGACGCCGTTCCAGGGGGCGTACGCCAGCCACGGGCTGCACTTCCTCGTCACCCACGACAGCGACAACGCCACGCTCGGCGTGCCGGTGGACGAGGTCGACGGCCAGCAGTGGCGCTACGCCGTGCCGATGCGCGCCCCGACGAACGTCCTCACGGCGTACGCGCCCAACGTCGTCACGCCGCTGCTGCCGGTGGTCACGCCGTACGCGTAGGGCACCGTCACTCGGGCTCGTTGCCCTCGTGGCCGATGCGGAAGGGCGTCGTCACGCCCTCGTACATCAGGTGCGCAACGAGGCCCTGCGCCGCGTGCGGCAGGTTGTGGCAGTGGTCCATCCAGACGCCCGGGTTGTCGGCCACGAAAGCGATCTCGTAGGTCTGACCGGAGCCGACCTCGATCGAGTCCGACCACCAGGGGCTCCCGGTCGCACGCTCGCCGTCGCGGGACAGCACGACGGCGTGGTGGCCGTGCAGGTGCATCGGGTGGGCGGCGCCGCTGTGGTTGCTGATCGTCATGCGCACCACCTCGCCCTCGGCCACCACGAACATCGGCACGTCGGGGAACAGGTGGCCGTTGATCGACCACCACAGGCCGGGCTTGCCGTCGAGGAACCCCGGCCGGCGCCCGATGGAGTAGCGGAAGCGCCGGTCGGCGTCGTCCGGGTCGAACCCGAGGGGCGCGGGCGTGCCGTAGGCAAGCAGGTCCAGCGTGCTGGTCGGCTGGGTGCCCTTCGGCACGTCGGTGCCGACGACGAGCGCGGCCGCGCCGAGCTCCACGCGCGCCGGCGCCGTGACCTCCAGGTCGGCCCGGCCACCGGCCGTCACGAGCACGGCGCGGTCGGTCACCGCGGTCGGTCCGTGCAGGTCGTACCCGTCCACCGCCAGCAGCCGGTACGCCGAGCCGCTGACCCATACGCGCACCGCGGCGTTGTCGGTGTTCAGCAGGCGCACCCGCACCTTCTCGCCGGGTCGGGCCGGGACCTCGTCGGCGCCGACGTGGCCGTTCACGGTCGCCTTCCCGCCGTACACGTGGGAGAGGGCGAGCACGTCGCGCAGCGGTGACCTGGCGCGTGGCGTGACCACCAGCGCCCCGAGGAGGCCGCGACGCACCTGCGTGTGCGAGACCTGGTGGGAGTGGTACCAGAACGTGCCGGCGCGACTCGCGACGAACCGGTAGGTGTAGGTCTTGCCCGGCGCGACCGCGTCCTGCGTCACACCGGCCACGCCGTCCTCGGCGTTGGGGACCTCTACCCCGTGCCAGTGCAAGGTGACGCCGTCGGTCACGTTGGCGTTCGTGAGAGCCACCTCGACGAGCTGGCCCTCGACCGCCCGGATCACCGGGCCGGGGGAGGTGCCGTTGACGGTGTAGCCGTCGACCTGCTCGCCGGTGGGCAGGCGGAAGCTCTCCTTGCGGGCCGTGAGCGCGACGCGGACGTCCGCGGCGCGAGCCGGGTCAGCGACGAGGGAAGTGACGCTGACGCCCTCGTGGTGCATCCCGCCCATGGAGGGACCGCCGCCGAGATCCTCGTAGCCCATGTCCATGACCGAGTACGAGCCGGGCACCAGGCTCTGCCACCACGACCAGCCCAGGCCGAGGACGATGGCGAGCGCGGCGACCACGGGCAGGACGACGCGCAGGCGGTCTCTCATGACCCGCGTGATGCTGCCAGGTCAGACGAGCGCCGGCTCGCCGTCCTGTGCCGCTGCCTTGCGCGCCGCGACGACGCACATGGTGAAGATGCCGAAGCCGTTGAGCGCGTGCAGGGGTGCGAGCAGGACCGCGCTGTGCGAGGTCAGGCCCAGGAAGACCTGGAGCGCGAGCAAGCCGAAGATGATCCCGCCGCGCTTGGCGGCGCCCGGGACCTGCTTGTTGGCCAGCAGCGACACCACGAGGAACACGATCCCGAGGAGCGGGATGATCATCATCCCGTTCATGCCGTGGATCGCGAAGCCGCCGACGCCCTGGAACGTGAGGTCCTCGTCGTCGATCAGCTGCTTGGTGAGGACGCCGCCCTCCTCCATGACCCAGTACCCGAGGCCGGCGAGCGCGTATGCGATCGCCATCGCCTGGATGACCACCTCGGCGGCGAGAAGGTAGGCCAGGACCTGGTGTGCCTTGCGCATGGATCCCCCTTGTGACGGTGTGTCCTCGGCCACATGCGTAGCGGGGTCGTGATCACCAGGTCAAGCACCGAAGGGCAACGGCGAGGTGGCAGTCGCCTTGCCCAGCTGGGTCAGATCAGGTTCTCGCTGACCTCCGTCATCAGGCGCGCGTCCAGGTGGAGCTGGTTCGCCACGCTCGGAGGGGGCGTCCAGCCCTGCTCGATGAGCACGCGGTAGAGCGCCAGCCGGGCGTGGACCACCGCCTCGCTGGCGGCGAGGCCCCGGTCGAACAGCAGCGCGTCGTTGTCGCCGTTGCGCAGCCGCTGCTCGATGCCGTCGCGACGCTGCAGCGCGTCGTGCAGCGCCCAGATCGCGTCGTGCAGCTCGCCCTCATGGGACCCGGTCATGCGGAGCCTCCTTCGTTCCCCTCTGTGTCTACCCTCGGTCCCGCGGGATCGACGCGTGAGCCGCCGAGCGGGTGACGTACGGTCGAACCGTGGCTGACGTGAGCTTCAAGGACCTGTGCGTCGACGCCGTGCGCCCTGAGGTGGTGGGTGAGTTCTGGGCGCGGGTGCTGGGTCTGCAGCTGGAGCTCCAGGACAACGGCAACGCCCGCCTGAGCGGGGCAACCCCGCAGCACGGCGTCTGGGTGTGCGGGGTGCCCGAGGCCCAGGACGTGAAGAACCGCGTCCACCTCGACGTCCGCTTCGAGGACCCGACGGTGGTGCTCGGTGCCACCGCCGTGCGCGAGCCCTCTGGCGAGGACCACTGGCGGGTCCTTGCCGACCCGGACGGGCTGCTGTTCTGCGCCATGGGCCCCCGTGAGGGGGCGCCGCCCGGGCCGTACGAGCTGGTCGTCGACAGCGCTGACCCGGAGGCGATCGGGTCCTGGTGGGCGCAGCGGTACGGCGTGGACCTCTGCCGCGAGGAGGGCACGCCCTGGGTGTGGCTCGAGGGGGTACCCGGCTCGCCGTACCAGTACTGGGTCTTCAACCCCGTCCCGGAGCGCAAGACGGTGAAGAACCGCGTCCACTGGGACGTCCTGCTGCAGGACTCCTCGGTCGAGGACCTCGTCGCCGCCGGCGCCACGGTCCTGCGCGGGCCGGACGAGGAGAACGAGTGGACGGTGCTGGCCGATCCGGAGGGCAACGAGTTCTGCGCGTTCACCTCCGACCCGGCTGACGACTAGCCTCCAGCGCCATGACCACCTACTGCGCGCCCTGCCTCGCCGACCTCGCCCTGGTGCGCGAGGCCGTCACGTCCGTGTCCGGTACGGCGGCCTGCGTCGCGCACGCGGTCCTGCTCACCCACCCGACGGACACCCCCCAGCGCCGACTGGGCCGGCTCTCCGAGCTGCGGGCCATGGCGGAGGGCAAGCTGCCGACCGCCTCTGCCGAGGACGTGCCCGCGATCGAGCTGCTCGTGCAGGAGTACGCCCTCGCCGGCGCGATGGACATGACCGTCCCGCTGCGCGACCTCGCGGGTGACCGGACCCCGCGTCCGCCGAAGACCCGCAACCGCGGCCGCGGTCGTGACGGGCGCCCCGAGGGGCCGCGCGCCCCCGGGGAGCGCGGCCCGGGTGAGCGCGGCCCAGGTGAGCGTGGGGAGCGCGGCCCAGGTGAGCGTGGTGAGCGCGGCCCAGGTGAGCGTGGTGAGCGCGGCCCCCGTCCCGAGGCTGCCGCTGCCGGAGAGGCCCTCGAGACTCCGTCGGCCCCCGCCGCTGCCCCCGACCTGTCAGGTGCCCAGAGCGCCCCGACCGCCCCACAGCCTGACAACTCTGGAGCCACCACGTCCTCCCCGGACGTGTCAGGTGCTGAGAGCGCCCCGACCGCCCCACAGCCTGACAACTCGCAGGGGGCGCCTGCGGCTCCGGCCCCCGAGGCCCCGGCTCCGGCCCCCGAGGCCCCGGCCCCGGCCCCCGAGGCTCCGGCCCCCGCGGCCCCGGCCCCGGCCCCGGCCCCCGAGGCTCCGGCGGCTCCCGCACCTGGACCTGAGGCCCCCCGTGCGCCGGAGGCGCCGGTTGCGGAGTAGCTGGCCCAGCGCGGCCGGGATCGCCGGCGGGCTCGGCCTCGACGCCCTGCTGGGAGATCCCCGGCGGGGCCACCCGGTTGCCGCGTTCGGCACCGTCGCCGCTCGCACCGAGCGGGTGCTGCACCGCGACTCCCGGGCGGCCGGCGCGGCGTACACCGCGCTGCTCGGCGGGGGGACTGCCCTGCTCGGGACGGTGGTCGCCCGCCGGGCTCAGCACCCCGTCGTGCGCGTGGCGCTCACGGCCGCGGCCACCTGGTCGGTCGTGGGCGGCACGTCGCTGCGCCGCGAGGCGCTGGCGATGCACGCGCTGCTGCGTGACGGTGACGTCGAGGGCGCTCGCGCGCGCCTGCCGCACCTGTGCGGCCGGGACCCAGCCGGGCTCGGACCCGCTGACCTCGCCCGCGCGACCGTCGAGTCGGTGGCGGAGAACACCTCAGACGCCGTCGTCGGCCCGCTGCTGTGGGGTGCGGTAGCGGGTGTGCCCGGCCTCGTCGGGTACCGCGCGGTGAACACCCTCGACGCGATGGTCGGGCACCGCAGCCCCCGGTACGCGCGGTTCGGCTGGGCGTCGGCCCGGCTCGACGACGCCGCGAACCTCGCCCCCGCGCGGATCACGGCAGGGCTGGCCACCGTGCTCGCGCCGCTCGTCGGCGGGCGCCCCGAGGAGGCCCGTCGGGTGTGGGTGCGGGACGGGTACAAGCACCCCTCGCCCAACGCCGGCCCCGTCGAGGCGGCGTTCGCGGGGGCGCTCGGCCGGACGCTCGGCGGCCGGCTCTCCTACGCCGGTCGCGTCGAGGACCGGCCGCTGCTCGGCAACGGACCGGCCCCCGACGTGGCGGACATCCCGCGTGCCGCCCGGCTCTCCACGGGGGTCGGGCTCGCCGCAGGTGTGCTCGCGGTCGGCGTTCGCGGCCTGGTCGTACGGCGTTCGCGGCGGTGAGAGGGGCGCTGCTCGTCGCGGGCACCACGTCCGACGCCGGCAAGTCGGTGCTGACCGCGGGGCTGTGCCGGTGGCTGGCCCGGCAGGGCGTGAAGGTCGCGCCCTTCAAGGCGCAGAACATGTCGCTGAACTCCGCCGTGACCGCCGACGGCGCGGAGATCGGGCGGGCCCAGGCGATGCAGGCGGCCGCGGCCGGGATCGAGCCAGAGGCCCTGATGAACCCGGTGCTCCTCAAGCCCGGCAGCGACCGCACCTCACAGGTCGTGGTGCTCGGCCGGCCGTACGCCGAGGTCAGCGCCACGTCGTACCGCGAGCACAAGGCGGCCCTGCTCGAGGTCGCCCTCGCCTCGCTCGCGGAGCTGCGCAGCCGCTTCGACGTCGTCATCTGCGAGGGTGCCGGCTCGCCCGCGGAGATCAACCTGCGCGCCACCGACATCGCGAACATGGGCCTCGCCCGGGCCGCGGACCTGCCCGTGCTCGTGGTCGGGGACATCAACCCCGGTGGCGTCTTCGCCGGCCTGTTCGGCACCCTCGCGCTGCTGTCGCGGGAGGACCAGGCCCTGGTCGCAGGGTTCGTGGTGAACAAGTTCCGCGGCGACCCGGCGCTGCTCGAGCCCGGCCTCGCGATGCTCACCCGGCTCACCGGCCGTCCGACGTACGGCGTGCTGCCCTGGGCCGACGGGCTGGAGCTGGACGTGGAGGACTCGCTGGGACTGGCCGCGCCGGTGGCACCCCTGCCTGCGGTCGGGCGTGATGTGCTCCGTGTCAGCGTCATCCGCCTGCCGCGGCTGTCCAACTGGACCGACGTCGACGCGCTGCGCTCCGAGCCGGGGGTGCTGGTGCGGTTCGTCACGACGCCCGAGGAGCTGGCCGACGCCGACCTCGTGGTGCTGCCCGGCACCCGGCAGACCGTCGCCGACCTCGCGTGGTTGCGTTCCCGCGGCCTCGCCGACGCCCTCGCACGACGGGAGGGGCCTCTTCTCGGGATCTGCGGCGGCTACCAGATGCTCGGCGCGCGCATCGAGGACGACGTCGAGTCAGGTGCAGGTGCGGTGGACGGTCTCGGCCTGCTGCCGGTGCGCACGGTGTTCGCTCGGGAGAAGGTGCTCGCGCGTCCGGTGGGGGAGTGGCGCAGCGAGCGGGTCGACACGGCGTACGAGGTGCACCACGGGCTGATCACCGCCTCCGCGGGGGAGCCGTTCCTCGACGGCGTCCAGGTGGGTCCGGTCTTCGGGACCGTCTGGCACGGGGCCCTGGAGAGCGACGGCTTCCGCCGGGCGCTGCTGGCGGAGGTCGCCAAGGTGACCGGCCGGGAGTGGGAGCCAGGCACGCGCGCCTTCGAGGAGGTGCGGCAGGCCCGGCTCGACGTCCTGGGCGACCTTGTGGCCGACCACCTCGACACCGAGGCGGTCGCCCGGCTGCTGGCGGAGGGTGTCGCCGACGGCCTGCCCTTCATCCCCCCTGGCGCCCCCCTCCCGTGATCATGGTGGAGCCGAACACCCCCTGGGGTGTCCGGCTCCCCCATGATCACGAGCAGCCGACCCACAGGTCGCCCGATGCCCGCGGCGTGATCCGTGGCCAGGGGCTCTCCTCGGGGAATGGTGATCGACGATGCGCTCTGGCAGCAGCTCCTGGCCGAGCAGGAGGGCGTGGTGACCCGCGCCCAGGCACTGGACCACGGATGGCACCGGGCCGCGATCGAGCACCGGCTCGCCCGCTCGTGGCAGCGCCTGCTCCCGGCGGTGTACCTCGCGGCCACGGGTTCCCCCACCTGGGAGCAGAAGGCGTGGGCGGGAGTGCTGCTGGCCGGCGAGCGAGCCGCGCTCACCTCGTGGTCCGGGCTGGCCGCGTGGGGTCTGGCGGAGCCAGGCCGGGAAGTGCACGTGGCCCTGCCCCACTCCCGGCAGCTGGCGGCAGTGGAGTTCCTGGCAGGTGGCGGGCGTCTCGTGCTGCACCGAACCACCCGCTCCCTGAGCAGCCGGCGATTGCTGCCGACGCTGCCCGTAGAGCGTTGCGTCATCGACGCCTGCCTAGGGCTCACCTCGCTCGATGACGTGCGGGCGACGGTCAGCAACGCCGTGCAGCGACGGCGGACGACGGTCGAGAAGCTGGTGGCGGAGCTGGGCGCTGCCCCACAGCGCGGGAGTGGGCATGTGCGACGCGCGCTGGACGAGGTGGCCGAGGGAGCGCGCTCGGCGCCTGAGGCTGGGCTCGCCCGCGCCCTCCGCGGGGCGTCGTTACCGGCGTACCGGCTCAACGCGGACGTCTACGACGACGGCACCTGGTTGGCGCGTGGTGACGTGGTGATCGAGGAGCTCCGGTTGCTCGTCGAGACCGACGGCGCGCGCTGGCACCTGTCGGCAGAGCGGTGGGTGGCAGACGTCGAGCGGCACACCAGGCTCGAGGCAGCTGGGTGGACCGTGCTGAGGTACCCGGCGTCGAGGGTGCTCCGTGACGCCAGGGGGGTCGTCGCCGAGATCGAGGCGGTGGCGGCCCGGCTGCTGCGCCGTGCTGCCTGATGATCGTGGGGGAGCCGAACACCCCCTGGGGTGTCCAGCTCCCCCATGATCACGGGGGGGGCGGGTCGCTCAGCCGGCGGCCATGGCGTCCTTGAGGGCGGCGGCCGCGTCCTCCTTGCTGACCCGCACCATCAGCTGGAAGACGAGGGCGGACATCGCGAGCAGCGCAGCAGCGAGCAGGAACCCGGCGCTCCACCCCGCGACCGTGTCGTGGGTGAGCTTGGCGAAGACGCTGCTCAGCTCCGCGCTCAGCGGCTCACCGTTCTGCTGGGCGTGCTGGATCTGGTCCTGCGCCGCCTGGTGGCCGGGGAACAGCTGCTCGGTGCGGGTCGCGCTGACGGCCGTGAGGATCGCGAGCCCCAGCGCGCCGCCGACCTGCTGGCCCGCGTTGAGGAGCGCGGAGGCCATGCCCGCGTCCTCGTGCGGGACCCCTGCCACCGCCGAGCTGGTCAGCGCCACGAAGGTGGTGCCCATGCCGAGGGCGACGCACGCGAGCGCGGGCAGGATGACCGTCGTGTAGGAGGAGTCCACCTCGAGCCGGAAGCCCAGCTGGAACATCCCGAACGCCGCCAGCAGCGGGCCGACCAGCAACAGCGGCCGCGGGCCGATCTTGCCCAGCAGGTTCGAGGAGATCCCCGCCGCGGCGCCGATCATCAGCGTCATCGGGAGGAACGCCACCCCGGCCTTGATGGGGCTGTAGCCGTTGACCTGCTGCATCCAGAGGATGAGGAAGAAGAACATCGCGAAGACCCCGGCGCCGAGGAACAGCGCGCCGATGTCGGCGCCGGCGACCGAGTGTGACCTGAACAGCCGGGTCGGTACCAGCGGGTGCTCGGAGACGATCTGGACCTGGAGGAACGCGACGAGCAGCACCGTCGCGAGCGCGAGCATGCGGATCGTCCTCATGTCGCCCCAGCCGTACTCGTTGCCCTTGACGAGGGCGAAGACCAGGGCCATGAGGCCGCCGGTCACGAGGATCGCGCCGGGGATGTCGAAGCCGGAGGTGCGCTCGTCACGGCTCTCCGGCACGAAGCGCAGCGCACCGACGATCGCGATGACGGCGATCGGCACGTTCACGAACAGCACCCAGCGCCACGAGGCGTACTCGGTGAGGACGCCGCCGAGGATGAGGCCGAGGGCGGCACCGCCTGCCGTGATCGCAGCCCAGATGCCGAGCGCCTTGTTGCGCTCCTTGCCCTCCTCGAACACGACCGTGATGATCGACAGCGCCGCCGGCGACATGAGCGCACCGCCGACGCCCTGGATCGTGCGCATCGCGACGAGCGTCGTGAGGTCCTGCGACAGGCCTCCGACGAGGGACGCCACCGCGAACAGCGCGGCACCGGCGATGAAGACGGCGCGCCGGCCCAGCTTGTCGGCGAGCTTGCCGCCGAGCAGCAGGAAGCCGCCGAACGTCAGGGTGTAGCCCGTCACGACCCACGACAGGTCAGCGGCGTTCTTCACCTTGAGCGCGTCGGAGATGGCGGGGATGGCGACGTTCACGATCGTCGCGTCGAGGACCACCATGAGCTGCGCGATGGCGACGGTGACGAGCACCAGGTTCTTGTGGATCGGACGCCCGGAGCGGGTCAGGTGGGAGACGGCCGGGGCGTCGGCGAGCGCGGTCATGGAGGTCCTTCGGGAGTGATGGGACGAGGTGCGAGGGGCAATCGCTCAACGAACGTAGACCCTTGCGCAGTGAACGGTCAACGCCTGTAGAGTGATGTGCGTGACACCCACGAGCATGCCTGCGGGGTCCGACAGTCCCGAGGGCCGGCCGACCCGCGAGGAGCGGCGTCGCCGCACCGAGGCGTCGATCCTGGACGCCGCGCGTGCCCTGTTCGCGGAGGTGGGCTTCGAGCGCACGACCATCCGTGGCGTCGCGAGCCGCGCCGGCGTCGACCCAGCCCTGGTGATGCAGTACTACGGGAGCAAGGACGGGCTGTTCGCGGCGTCCGCGCAGTGGTTCGCCGACCGAAAGGGCGTGGCGTCCGCGACGCTCGCCGACCTCCCGGCCGTGGCGCTGAGCGACCTGCTGGCCGGCATGGAGGACCCCGAGCTGCGCTGCGCGGCCACTGCCGTGCTGCGCAGCTGCCTGACGAACGAGAGCGCCCGCACCGTGATGCGCGACCAGGTGATGAAGGACCGGCACGCGACCGTGGCGGCAACCATCGGTGGCCCCGACGCCGAGCTGCGCGCCGGACTGCTCGGCGCGGTCATGATCGGTACGACGATCGCCCGCTACCTGCTCGAGATCCCCGCCGTGGCGCAGGCCTCCCCGGAGGACATCGAGCGGGTGCTCCAGCCCGTGCTCAAGGCGCTCGTCGACCCGTCCCCGGAGGCCTGAGCGCCGCACCCGGCAGACTGTCCCGGTGCTGCTGCTGCTCTCCACCGCCGACACCGACCTGCTCGCCGCCCGTGCGGTCCCCGACCCCGCGCTGCCGGTGCGGGTCGCCAACCCGGTGCGGGACACCGTCGACGCCGCGGGTGCCTCGCTCGTGGTGGTGCGTCTGCTCGGCGGTCGCCGTGCCTGGGAGGGCCTCGACGACTTCCTGGCAGCGACCTCAGTGCCGGTGGTGCTGCTCGGCGGCGAGGGGCTCGACGCCGAGCTGACCGCGCTGTCCACGGTGCCGCCGGGGGTGGTGGCGGACGCGGCGGGCTACTTCCGCGAGGGTGGGGTGGACAACCTGCGCGAGCTCGTTGCCTTCCTGTCGGACACGGTGCTGATGACCGGGCACGGCTTCGCGCCCCCGGCCCAGGTCCCGTCGTACGGCGTGCACGGGGCGCGTGCGCTCGACCCGGCGCGGCCGACGGTCGGCGTCGTCTACTACCGGGCCCACGAGCTGTCCGGGAACACCGCCTTCGTCGAGGTCCTCTGCGACGCCCTCGAGGGGCAGGGCGCCAACGCGCTGCCGGTCTACGTCGCGTCGCTGCGGCCGGATGCCGAGGGCCGCATCGCCGCGGTGGAGGAGCTGCTTGCCGGGTGCGTCGACGCGCTCGTGGTCACGGTGCTCGCCGGCGGCGGTTCCAACGCTGCCGACGCCGAGGCCTGGGATGCCCGTGCGCTCCAGGCGCTCGACGTGCCCGTCCTGCAGGGGCTGTGCGTGACGAGCAGCCGCGCGGAGTGGGAGGCGAGCGACGCCGGCCTCGCTCCGATCGACGCGGCGATGCAGGTCGCCATCCCCGAGTTCGACGGCCGGCTCATCACCGTTCCCTTCTCCTTCAAGGAGAACGGTCCTGACGGCGTGCCGGTGTACGTCGCGGACGCCGAGCGGGCAGACCGGGTCGCGGGCGTGGCGGTCAGCCACGCGCGGCTGCGCCACGTGCCCAACGCCGCCAAGAAGATCGCCCTGGTCCTGAGCTCCTACCCCACCAAGCACTCCCGGGTCGGCAACGCGGTCGGGCTCGACACGCCCGCTTCCGCGGTGCTGCTGCTGAGGGCGATGCGCGAGGCGGGGTACGACGTGGGGCGGTTTCCCGAGGACGGCGACGAGCTGGTCCACACCCTCATCGCCGCGGGCGGTCACGACGTGGAGTGGCTCACCGAGGAGCAGCTCTCGGCCGCTGTCGCGCGGGTGCCCTTGGCGGACTACGAGCGGTGGTTCGCGCAGCTGCCGACCGGGCTGCGGGAGCGGATGGTCGAGCACTGGGGCCCGCCGCCCGGCGGCCTGTACGTGGATGGCACCGACATCGTGCTGGCGGCCCTGCAGTACGGCAACGTGGTGCTCGCGATCCAGCCGCCGCGGGGCTTCGGGGAGAACCCGATCGCGATCTACCACGACCCGGACCTGCCGCCCTCGCACCACTACCTCGCGGCCTACAGGTGGCTCGCGCAGGACTTCGGCGCCCACGCCGTCGTGCACCTCGGCAAGCACGGCACCCTGGAGTGGCTGCCCGGCAAGGGGCTCGGGCTGTCCGCGAGCTGTGCCTCCGACGCGGTGCTCACCGACCTGCCGCTGTTCTACCCCTTCATCGTGAACGACCCCGGCGAGGGCACGCAGGCCAAGCGCCGGGGGCACGCCACCGTCGTCGACCACCTCGTACCGCCGATGGCCCGCGCCGAGACGTACGACGAGATGGCCCGGTTGGAGCACCTGCTCGACGAGTACGCGACCGTGGTGGCCCTCGACCCGGCCAAGGTGCCGGTGCTGCAGGCGCAGATCTGGGAGGTCGTGACGGCGGCCCAGCTCCACCACGACCTGCACGTCGCGGACCAGCCGGACCAGGAGGCGTTCGACGACTTCGTGCTGCACGTCGACGGCTACCTGTGCGAGGTCAAGGACGTCCTCATCCGTGACGGGCTGCACGTGCTCGGGCAGCCGCCGCTCGACGAGGCGCTCGTCAACCTGGTGCTCGGCGTGCTGCGGGCGCAGCAGACGTGGGGCGGCACCACCGGCGCGGTACCCGGGCTGCGCCGGGTCCTCGGCGAGGCGTACGGCCTCGTGGAGGACGAGCGGACGGACGCCGATGCCCTCGAGGCGATGGCGCGGTCGCTCGTCGAGGCGGTGGCGCACCGCGGCTGGACCGGAGCGGTCGAGGTGTGCGCCGAGCTGCTCGACCGTGACGTGCCGGGTGCGGTGGCATCGCTGGAGTTCGCGTGCGCCGAGGTCGTGCCGAGGCTGCGACGCACCACGGACGAGATCGACAACCTGCTGCACGGCTTGTCCGGCGGCTTCGTCCCTGCCGGGCCCTCGGGCTCGCCGACCCGTGGCCTGGTGGGCGTGCTGCCGACCGGTCGGAACTTCTACTCCGTGGACCCCAAGGCTATCCCGTCGAAGAACGCCTGGGACACCGGCAAGGCGTTGGCCGACTCGCTCCTGTCGCGCTACCTCGCCGACCACGGGGAGTACCCGGCCTCTGTCGGCCTCGTGGTGTGGGGCACCTCGGCGATGCGCACCGCCGGCGACGACATCGCCGAAGCGCTGTGGCTGCTGGGGGTCCAGCCTGTCTGGGACCAGGCCAGCCGGCGCGTCACGGGGCTGTCCGTCGTACCCGCCTCGGAGCTGGGGCGGCCGCGCGTGGACGTGACGCTGCGGATCAGCGGGTTCTTCCGTGACGCGTTCCCGCACGTGGTGACGCTGCTCGACGACGCCGTGCTGCTCGTCGCGGGGCTCGACGAGCCGGACAACTTCGTGCACCGGCACGTGGCCGCCGACCTCGCCGACGGCGTCGACGAGCGGCGGGCGACGGCGCGCGTCTTCGGCTCCAAGCCAGGCGCGTACGGCGCGGGACTGCTGCCGCTCATCGACTCGCGCGACTGGAAGACCGACGCCGACCTCGCCGAGGTGTATGCCGTGTGGGGCGGTTACGCCTACGGCACCGGACTGGAAGGCGCCCCGGCCCGCAAGGACATGGAGCGCGTGTACACGCGGGTCCGGGTCGCTGCGAAGAACCAGGACACCCGCGAGCACGACATCGTCGACTCCGACGACTACTTCCAGTACCACGGCGGCATGGTCGCGGCGATCCGTGCGCTCACCGGTGAGAGCCCAGCGGCCTACGTCGGGGACAGCGCGATCCCGGACGCCGTCAGGACCCGCACCCTGCAGGAGGAGACGCACCGGGTGTTCCGCGCCCGGGTCGTCAACCCACGGTGGATCGCGGCGATGCAGCGGCACGGGTACAAGGGCGCGTTCGAGATGGCCGCGACGGTCGACTACCTGTTCGGGTACGACGCGACGGCCGGCGTCGTCGACGACTGGATGTACGAGAAGCTGGCCTCGTCGTACGTGTTCGACGAGACGAACCGCGCCTTCATGACCAAGAGCAACCCGTGGGCGCTGCGCGGTGTCGCGGAGCGGCTGCTCGAGGCGGCCGACCGCGGCCTGTGGGCGGCACCTGAGGACGCCACCCTGCACGGTCTGCGGGCGACCTACCTCGAGCTCGAGGGCGACCTCGAGGGGTAGGAACACGGCCCGGCCCGTGTGATCCTTGGCAGGTGAGGGGGGCGCTGTCGGTCGAGGAGCAGCTCGCGCACGGCCGGGCGCTCGCGGCGGCGGCGCACAAGGCCGAGGCCGTGGCCTACCTCGTCACCGCCGCCCGCGAGCACCCGTCACCCGCCGGTGCCGCGACGCTGCTGGTCGAGTGCGTCTCGCTCGCCCTGCTCGTCTACGGCCCGCAGCGCTCCCTGGAGATCGCGCGCGACGCCGTGGAGCTGGCTCGGGGCACCGGCGGGGCAGTGGAGGTGCGGGCGGTCACGCGCCTCGGGGACGCCCTGCTGTGGGCCGGCCGGTACGACGAGGCCCGGGCCGCGTGGCAGTCCGCGGGGCGCGTCGAGGCACCCCTGGACGCATCTGTCCTCTGCGAACGGGCTGACGCGCTGCTCCGCACCGGCGCGCTGAAGCCCGCGCGGGAGGCGGCCTACGAGGCAGTCGTGCACGCGCGGGCGTCGGGGAGCCGGGTGGACCTGCTCGACGCCCTCGACCTCGCCTGCATGGCCGAGATCCACAGCGGACGGCTGCGTGAGGCACTGCTGTGCGCCGAGCAGGCCGTCGCTGCGACCAGTGTCGACAAGGGCCTGCCCTTCCTCGACGCGCTCGGCATCCTCGCGTGGGTGACGGCCCTGCTCGGGGACGTCGAGCGCTGCCGCGGTGTGCTCGCGACGGCCAAGGAGGTCGGCGCGGAGCTGCCGATGACCGCTCCGGGCGGGTTCGCGGCGGGCATGCTCGCCCTGGGGCTGGGGCAGCTCGACGTGGCAGCCGAGGCCTTCGAGACCAAGCTGTCCGAGGTCGCCCTGTCACCGCTCGCGCAGGCCTGCGGTGCCCGGCCCTTCGTGCCGTCGCTCGTCGAGGCGTACGCCCGCACGGGCCGCAAGGCGCAGGCCGCCGCGCTCGCCGCCGAGTTCGTCGACGCCGCCGTCGCCACCGGGCAGCCGCGCATCGCTGCACCTGCCCTACGCGCGAAGGGCGTGGCCCACGACGACCTGGAGGCCTTCGCGGAAGCACACCGGTGGCACGCGCAGTGGACGAACTTGTTCGAGCAGGGGCGCACCTACCTCGCAGAGGGAGAGCTGCTCCGGCGGCGCAAGCAGCGGGAGGCGGCGCGCCAAGCGCTGCGCGCAGCCCTTCAGCGCTTCGAGAGCACGGGAGCGATGTCCTGGGCCGACCGAGCGGTTGCAGAGCTGCGCGCTGCCGGGGACCGGAGCGCCGCGGTCGCGACGCCCTCAGCGGGTCCGGCGAGCCTCACGCAGCAAGAGGCCGCCGTCGTCGAGCTGGTCGGATCGGGCCTGAGCAACCGGGAGATCGCGGGCCAGCTGTTCCTGAGCGTGAAGACGGTCGAGGGGCACCTCACCTCGGTCTACGACAAGCTCGGCGTCCGGTCTCGCGGCCAGCTGCTCGCCGCTCTGGCGGGCCGCCGCCGCCCCTCGTGAGAGCCCGGCAAGTCCAGGGTTTTCCCTCATCCGCGCCGGGTGGCGCGCGACCTACGTTGCGCTCGCACCACCAACCCGAGAGGAACCCATCATGAAGCGCACGCTCGCAGCACTCGCTCTCACCGCCGGCACCACCCTCGCGCTCGGCGCCTCACCGGCCGAGGCCCGGCCGGCGCCCGGTCCGGCCAGCTGCCAGGGCTTCCTGGCGTCGTACGCCAACCCGAACTACGCCTTCATCCTGGAGGTGCTGGTGCGGCCGGTCGCCGACCAGCTCGACACCACCGTCGGCGCCCTGCTGTCGCCCCTGGCGCAGGAGCACAGTGGTGACCTGCAGGCCTGCATCCCTGAGTAGGGCGGTCAGCGGACGGCGAAGGACTTGTCGTCCGTGGCGGGGCCGTTGCCCTCGGCCCCGCCCGACGGGTCGTCGGTCGACAGCTCCACGGTGTAGGCGCCGGCGGCGAGCGTCGCACGGAAGGTGACCTCGCCGTACCCGCCGTCACCGGTGCCGCCCATGACGGAGCCGTGCGCCACGGTGGCGCCCGTGCTCGACACGACCTTCCAGCCGAACGTCGCCTCGGGCGACGTCCCGAACCCCGTGAACGTCACGGTGCCCGCGGGCACGACCTGACCCTCCTGCGGGCTCGTCACCCACGCCTGCGCCTGTACGGCGGACAGCGCGGCTCGGCGGGTGGGCTCACCGAGGCGCACGGCGCCCCAGGCGTCCCGTGGCCCTCCGTCGACGGTGATGGTCACCGTGGTGGCGGGGGTGCCTGCTTTCGCGGCGGCTGCCGTGGCTGTGTAGACCAGCTGCTGCACCGCTCGTTCGGCGAGCTCGCTGCCCACCTGCGTGCTGCTGAGCGCGTCCGCGGACAGGTCGACCGTGATCGCCTCACCGCTCTGCGCAGCGGTCACCCGTGACGCCGGCCGCCACGGTGTCGTGTAGTCCGGGTCGAGCGGCCGCATCCGCGTCATGGCAGCGACCGCCGAGGCGACAGGGCCGCCGGTGTCCGGCACGTCCCGGAGCTCCCGGTAGAGCGCGAACGACCCGCGCGACTCCGCGACCCAGTACACCGGGACGCCCTTGAGCGTCGTCGGGGTGGAGACGGTCGCTGTCGCCGTCGGCGAGGTGGTCGCGCTGGGCGTGCCATCCGTGGACAGGTCGTCGGAGCCGCCACCGCACCCGGCCACGCCGAGGGCTACGGCGAGGCCGAGCAGTCCGAGGTGACGGCCCGAGCGGGTGGTTGCGGTCATGGCGTGCTCCCCAAGCTGGTCGCCCCCCTCGATGGAGGGCGCACACCAGGAGACGCGCAGCAGGTCCGGGAGGTTGTCATCCCTCCTGGGCTTGCCTCAGCGGGCGGAGGCGGTCTTGTACGTGCGGACCGAGAGCGGCACGAAGACGGCCAGGATGAGCAGGCACCACAGGAGCGTGTAGAGGACCGGGTGGCTGATCGGCCAGGCGTCGGAAAGGGCGGGCACCCCGGCGCCGTTCCCGAACAGGTCCCGGGTGGCCTGGGTGACCGACGACACCGGGTTCCACTCTGCGAACACCTTGAGGACCGGCGGGAGGGTCTCGAGAGGGACGAAGGTGTTGGCGACGAAGGTGAGCGGGAAGATGACGACGAAGCTCGCGTTGTTGACCACCTCGGGGCCGGGCACGAGCAGCCCGACCCAGGCCATCACCCAGGAGAACGCGTACGCGAACAGCAGCAGCAGCGCGAACCCGGCGAGTGCCTCCCACCACGACGTCCGGATGCGCCAGCCGACCAGCAGCCCGGTGGACGCCATCACCACGATGCTGATGAGGTTGATGAAGACGTCACTCGCGGTGCGGCCGACGAGCAGCGCCGATCGTGACATCGGCAGCGAGCGGAAGCGGTCGATGACGCCCTTCTGCATGTCCTCCGCGAGGGAGGCGCCGGTCCAGGTCGAGCCGAAGATCACCGTCTGGGCGAAGATCCCGGCGATGAGGAACTCGCGGTAGCTGGTGCCCTCGAGCTCGATGGCGCTGCCGAAGACGTAGGCGAAAAGCAGCACGAACATGATCGGCGAGACCAAGGTGAACAGCAGGATCTCCGGGACGCGGTAGATCTTGATGAGGTTGCGCCGCACGATGACGGCGCCATCCGCGAAGGCCTCGACCAGGGTGTTCACGACCGCTCCTTGCTGGCGTGCCCGGTGAGGGACAGGAACACGTCGTCGAGCGTGGGGCGGCGCAGCCCGATCTCGGTGACGCGCACCCCCTTCAGGGCGCGCAGGGCACGCGCGAGGTCCGCCTGCCCGTCCGCGACCGGGGCGGTGACGCGTCGCTCCGCGACGTCGCTGGCGACCTCCCCGACCGCCAGCCGGGCCAGTGCGGCGTGGGCGACCGGGACGTCCGCGGGATCGGCGACGACCACCTCGACGCGCTCGCCGCCGACCTTGGCCTTGAGCTCGTCGGGGGTGCCCTGCGCGATCGCGCTGCCGCGGTCGACGACCACGATGTCGTCGCAGAGGCGGTCCGCCTCCTCCAGGTACTGCGTCGTGAGCAGCAGGGTGGTGCCGCCCCGGACGAGCTCGCGGATGACGTCCCACAGGTCCTGGCGGCTGCGCGGGTCGAGCCCGGTCGTCGGCTCGTCGAGGAACAGCACGGGCGGTTCCGCCACCAGCGCGGCGGCGAGGTCGAGGCGGCGCCGCATGCCGCCTGAGTACGTCTTCACCGGACGGTCGGCCGCGTCCTCGAGGTCGAAGGACGCGAGGAGCGAGGCAGCCCGTTCCCTGGACCGGGGAGCACCGAGCTTGTAGAGGCGTCCGACCATCGTGAGGTTCTCGCGGCCTGTGAGGTACTCGTCGACCGCAGCGCTCTGGCCCGACAGCCCGATGCGCCGCCGCGCCTCCCGCGGGTCCTTCACGACATCGATGCCGGCGACGCGGGCGGTGCCCTCGTCGGGCTCGAGCAGCGTGCAGAGGATGCGGACCGCGGTGGTCTTGCCGGCGCCGTTCGGACCCAGCAGACCCAGCACCCGTCCCTGGGGCACCGACAGGTCGAGCCCGTCGAGCGCGACGACCGTGCGCTTGCGCCCGGCGTACCTCTTGACGAGGCCGCGCGCCTCGATGACGTGGTCCACGGTCACCTCCTGGGGAGGGACCGTACCTGTGACGGGTGACGAACCCGTCCTACCGCGCGGTCTCCAAGCGCCCGGCGGGGCCGGCCGCAGCCAGCAGCTCGAGGACGTCGGGGTGGCGTTCGAGGTGGGCACGCACGGACGCCGCGACCGTTTCCACGACCTCGTCGATGCGCCCGCCGTGCATGGGGTTGAAGCCCATGACAGCGAGGTCGTCGCGCCCCGGCTCGATCACGAGCGTGCGCATGCCGGCCCGGCGCAGCCGGCGCAGCTCGCCGTTGAGGCGCCGCTTCATCGCGAGCCGGACCCCGAGGTCCGGGCGCAGCCCGACGCCGCTGCCGACCGACATGGGGGAGAGCACCACGACCAGGTCCGGTGCGTCCCTCAGCACCACGTCGGCGTTCGTGGGGGAGTGCATCCCGCCGTCGACGTAGGAGTGGCCGTCGATGCGCACCGGGGCGAAGTACGCCGGGATGGCGCAGCTCGCGGCGACGGCGGTGCCGACATCGGTGCGGGGGGCGCGGGGGGTGCCGAACACGACCCGGCGCGCGTCGCGGGCCCGCACGGCGCAGATGCGCAGGTCGCGGTCGGGCCACGTGTTCCCGTGCAGGTAGCGCACGCTGCGGGCCAGGGGCGCGGTGTCGACCCTCCCGGGAGGCAGCAGGCTGGACACGACGGCGGCCGGCCGGCTGCGGAACGGGCGACGCGCCACGCGGAGCAGCACGAGCGGGTCCAGCGGCCAACGGCCGGCGGAGCCGGGCTCGGGGATCGCGCTCGCCGCCTCGACCTGCCCGCGCGCCGCGGTGCGCCGAAGCTGCCCCTCCTCGCTCAACGGGTCGCCGAGCAGCTCGGCCGTCAGGTCGCTCGCTGCGAGCCCGCCCGCGAGCCCGGCGGCGACAAGGGAGCCGGCCGAGGTGCCGACGAGCACGTGCGCCTCGCGCGCGTCGAAGCCGGCGACCTCCTCCAGGGCGCAGAGCGCCCCGGCGTGGAAGGCCTGCCCGGTGAAGCCACCAGCACCCAGGACGACAGCAGTACGCACGCGCGGATGATGCGCTTCCCCACGCGGAGCAAACCTGTGCCGCACGCCACTCGCCGTACCGTGTCGGTCGTGGATCTTGTCCTGACGCTCTCGTGCCCGGACCGCGTGGGGATCGTGCACGCGGTCACCGGCCTGCTCGTGGCGCACGGCGCCAACATCGTGGACAGCCAGCAGTACGGCGACCACGACACCGGCCGGTTCTTCATGCGGGTGCACGTGGAGGGCGGCGCCGGGCTGCGGGAGTCCTTCCCGGCCCTCGCGACGGAGTTCGCCATGGACTGGCAGCTGCACGACCTCGCCGTCAAGGAGAAGGTGCTCGTGCTGGTGAGCCGGCAAGGCCACTGCCTGCACGACCTGCTCTACCGCCGTACGGCGGGGACCCTGCCCGCGGACATCGTCGGTGTGGTGAGCAACCACGAGGACTTCCGCGGGCTGGTCGAGGGGTACGGGCTGCCCTTCCACCAGGTCGCGAACAAGGACGAGGACCGCATCGCCGAGCTGGCCGCCGGCACGGACCTCGTGGTGCTGGCGAGGTACATGCAGGTCCTCAGCGACGCCCTCGTCCAGCGGCTCCCGGACACGATCAACATCCACCACAGCTTCCTGCCGAGCTTCAAGGGCGCTCGGCCCTACCACCAGGCGCACGACCGGGGCGTGAAGCTCATCGGCGCCACGGCGCACTACGTCACGGCCGAGCTCGACGAGGGGCCGATCATCGAGCAGGAGGTGGCGCGCGTCACCCACGCGCACACCCCCGAGCAGCTGGCGGCGACGGGCGCCGACCTCGAGACCGTGTGCCTGGCGAGGGCGGTCCGCTGGCACCTGGAGCACCGCGTGCTGCGCAACGGCTCCCGCACGGTGGTCTTCACCTGAGGGCTCAGTAGAGTGGGCCCGCAAGCGATGGGCGCAGGGGAAGCCGGCGCGGACCCTGAGGAAGGCACCGTCTCGTGAGCAGCGGGTACCCCTTCAGCGCCGTCGTCGGCCTCGACGACCTGCGCCTCGCCCTCGTGGTGAACGCGGTCTCGCCCGCCGTCGGCGGGGTGCTCGTGCGAGGCGAGAAGGGCACCGCCAAGTCGACCGTCGTGCGCGCTCTTGCAGCACTGCTGCCCGGGGTCGACGTGCTGGAGAGCTGCCGGTTCTCCTGTGACCCCGCCTCGCCTGATCCGTCCTGCCCCGACGTCGCGCAGCACGGCGCGGCCGACACCCGTCCCGCGCGGCTCGTCGAGCTGCCCGTGGGTGCCTCGGAGGACCGCCTGGTCGGGTCCCTCGACCTCGAGCGGGCCCTCACGACGGGTGTCTCGGCGTACGAGCCCGGGCTGCTCGCAGCCGCGCACCGCGGTGTGCTCTACGTCGACGAGGTCAACTTGCTGCACGACCACCTCGTGGACCTGCTGCTCGACGCCGCCGCCCTCGGCACGTCGTACGTCGAGCGCGAGGGCGTCTCGGTGCGGCACGCCGCGCGCTTCCTGCTCGTGGGCACGATGAACCCCGAGGAGGGCGAGCTGCGTCCGCAGCTGCTCGACCGGTTCGGCCTCACGGTCGAGGTGACAGCGACGCGGGACCCGTCGGAGCGAGCAGACGTCGTACGACGCAGGCTGGCCTACGAGGCCGCGCCCGAGGCCTTCGCGGCCGAGTGGGCGGCAGCGGACGCCGACCTCGCGAAGCAGATCGCCGCCGCGCGTGAGCGGTTGCCGCACGTCGTGCTGGGTGACCGGGCCCTGCGTGAGATCACGACCGTGTGCGCAGCCTTTGGCGTGGACGGCCTGCGCGCCGACCTGGTCACAGCGAAGGCGGCCATGGCGCTGGCCGCCTGGGCCGGTCGTGACGACGTCACGACCGAGGACGTGCGCACCGCCGCGCGCCTCGCGCTGCCGCACCGGCGCCGGCGAACGCCCTTCGAGGCGCCTGGCCTGGACGAGGACCGCCTCGAGGAGGCCCTGGACTCGGTGACCGACGGTCCCGACGCCGCGCCCGACGACGACCCCGAGCCCCCGGGCGGCGGCGGCCCTCCCCCACCCTCCTCTTCCGAGTTGTCAGGTCCTGAGGAGGCTGGGACTCGCGCAGAGCCTGACAGCTCGCGGGAGCAGGGGGGCGCCCCCGGCCTGTCAGGTCCTGAGCGAGTTGGGACCGGCTCACGGCCTGACACGTCGCAGGGGGTGGGGGAGACGTTCCGCCCCGTGCAGCTGTCGGTGCCGGGCGTCAACCAGCGCGGTGGCGCCGCGGGTCGGCGGTCCCGGGCCGAGGGAGGCAGCGGCCGGCTCACCGGGTCACGCACCCCGCGGGGCCAGCTGGCCCACCTGCACCTCACGGCCACCCTGCGCGCTGCCGCGCCGCACCAGCTCGCCCGCGGGCGGGACAGCGCCGCGCTGCGGCTGCGCCGCGACGACCTGCGCGAGGCGGTGCGGGAGGGCCGTGAGGGCAACCTCGTGCTCTTCCTCGTCGACGCCAGCGGTTCGATGGCCGCCCGGCAGCGGATGAGCGCGGTGAAGGGCGCTGTGCTCTCACTGCTGACCGACGCCTACCAGCGCCGTGACAAGGTGGCTCTGGTGACCTTCCGTGGTGACGGCGCGTCGCTCGACCTCCCTCCGACGAGCAGCGTCGAGGCCGCTGCGCAGCGCCTCCGGGCTCTGCCCACAGGGGGGCGGACGCCTTTGACCGCAGGGCTTCTGCGCACCGCAGAGGTGCTGCGGGTCGAGGCAGTGCGCGACCCCGACCGCCGCGCACTGGTCGTGGTCGTCACCGACGGGCGTCACACCAGCGGGCCGGCGCCCGAGCTCGCCGCGCGCTACCTGGCCGGCAGTGCCGCGTTCGTCGTCGTCGACTGCGAGAGCGGGCCTGTGCGACTCGGGCTCGCCGCCGAGCTCGGCGAGCACCTGGGTGCGCTCGTGCTGCGTCTGCAGGAGCTCTCCGTCGAGGCTCTCACCTCCATCGCGAAGGCGGCCTGAGATGGCGCCCCAGGGCCAGCCGTCCGCCATACCGGACGACGGGCTGACGACGCGGCAGCGGCGCAACCGGCCGCTGGTCGTCGTGCACACGGGCGAGATGAAGGGCAAGTCGACCGCGGCCTTCGGGTTGGCGCTGCGGGCGTGGAACCAGGGCTGGTCGATCGGGGTCTTCCAGTTCGTCAAGAGCGCCAAGTGGAGGGTCGGCGAGGAGCAGGCCCTGCGCGTCCTGGGTGAGAGCGCTGAGGGCGGCAGCGTGACCTGGCACAAGATGGGCGAGGGGTGGTCCTGGACCCGCAAGCAGGGCACCGACGAGGACCACGCCGCGAACGCCCTCGAGGGCTGGGACCAGGTCAAGCGCGACCTCGCGGCGCAGACCTACGACTTCTACGTGCTCGACGAGTTCACCTACCCCATGAAGTGGGGCTGGGTGCCGGTCGACGACGTGGTGCAGACGCTGCTGGACCGGCCCGGCACGCAGCACGTCGTCATCACCGGCCGCGACGCGGACCCGCGGCTCGTCGAGGTCGCCGACCTCGTCATGGAGACCCGCAAGGTCAAGCACCCCATGGACGCGGGGCAGAAGGGCCAGCGGGGGATCGAGTGGTGAGCGTAGAAGCGAGCTCGCGGGGCCTGCGGAGCGAGCGAGAGCCGAAGCGAACGATGTCGTGGTGAGCCTGCCGCGGCTCGTGGTCGCCGCGCCGTCCAGCGGCGCAGGCAAGACGACGGTCGCCACCGGCCTGATGGCCGCACTGCGCGCCCGCGGCCTCGTCGTGTCGCCGCACAAGGTCGGGCCCGACTACATCGACCCCGGCTACCACGCGCTGGCGACCGGCCGTCCCGGCCGCAACCTGGACCCGGTGCTCGTCGGCGTCCCGCGCATCGCGCCGCTGCTGCTGCACGGCGCTGCTGGTGCGGACGTCGCGGTGATCGAGGGCGTCATGGGCCTGTACGACGGAAAGGGCAGCACGTCGTTCGGGTCCACCGCCCACGTGGCCACCCTGGTAGGCGCACCGGTGGTGCTCGTCGTCGACGCCTCCTCGCAGTCGAGGTCTGTGGCAGCTCTCGTGCAGGGCTTCGACAGCTTCGACCCCGCCGTCCGGGTGGCGGGGGTGGTGCTGAACCGTGTGGCGAGCGACCGGCACGAGCAGGTGCTGCGGGAGGCCCTCGCACCGCGCTTCCGGGTGCTCGGCGCGATCCGGCGCGACGCCTCGGTCGAGGCGCCCTCGCGGCACCTAGGGCTCGTGCCCGTGGCCGAGCGCGCGGCTGAGGCTGTCGCCACCGTGGAGCGGCTCGGCCAGCTCGTCGCAGCGTCCTGCGACCTGGACGCCATCCTCGAGATCGCCCGTACCGCAGGGGATCTCGGTGCTGCTCCGTGGGCGCCGTCACGAGCCGAGACCACTGCCCGTCCGGTGGTCGCCGTTGCAGGCGGGCCGGCCTTCACCTTCGCCTACAGCGAGCTGTCGGAGTGCCTCGTCGCTGCCGGCGCCGAGGTGGCCGTCTTCGACCCGCTCCGCGACGAGGCCCTGCCCGCCGGCACCGGCGCTGTGGTGCTCCCCGGCGGCTTCCCCGAGGTCTTCGCCCACCAGCTCTCCGCGAACACCCCCCTGCTCGCGAACCTGCGGTCGAGCGTGGGTGCGGGCCTGCCCACGTACGCCGAGTGCGCCGGGCTGCTCGTGCTCTGCGCCACCCTCGACGGTCACGCCATGGCGGGCCAGGTGCCTGCGTCGGCCCGGATGACCGAACGGCTGACCCTGGGCTACCGCGAGGCGGTCGCGCCGCAGGACACCCTCGTGGCCCCAGTGGGCACCCGGGTGCACGGACACGAGTTCCACCGCACGACGGTGGAGCCGCGCGCGGGGTCGCGCGCAGCCTGGCTCCTCGACGGCGAGCCCGAGGGCTTCGCGACCGACAGCACCGTCGCGTCGTACCTGCACCTGCACCCGGCCGGGGTGCCGTCGCTCGCGACCGGGCTGGTCGCGGCGGCGGCTCGGCAGGTGGTCGCGGCATGAGGCTCACCGGCGTCGGCATGGGTCCGGGCGACCCCGAGCTCGTCACCGTCAAGGCGGTGCGGGTGCTGCAGGAGGCGGCGCTCGTCGTCGTACCTGTCATGTCGCTCGACGAGGTGGGACGAGCCGAGGCGACGGTGCGGGCCCACGTGACGCACGATCGCGTGCAGCGGCTCGTCTTCGCGCTCGACGACCGCGGCGGCGTGACGCCGGAGCGCGAGCAGGCCTGGGTCGCGGCGGCGGACGTCGTGTCAGATGCCCTGCAGGACAAGGGGACTGTGGCCTTCGCGACCATCGGTGACCCCAACGTCTACAGCACCTTCACCTACCTCGCCGACGTCGTCCGTGAGCAGCTGCCCAACGTCGAGATCGACACGGTTCCTGGCATCACCGCGATGCAGGACCTCGCGGCGCGGTCCGGCACGGTGCTCTGCGAGGGCACCGAGTCGCTGGCCCTGCTGCCCCTCACCGCGGGGCTCGAGGCGTTCGAAGAGGCGCTCACGCACTTCGACTCCGTGGTGGCGTACAAGGGCGGCCGGCAGATGCAGGACGTACGCCGGGTCCTGGCGCTGCACGGCCGGCTGCACACCGCGGTCTTCGGCGCCGCTCTGGGGCTCCAGGGTGAGCAGATCGGTCCGCTGCCCGAGGGGCCGGCGCCGTACCTGTCGACGGTCATCGCGCCGGCGGACCGGACCGGCAGGGGCTCGAAGCTGTGACGGGCCTCGTGACGTTCGTCGGCGCCGGACCTGGCGCTGCCGACCTCATCACCCTGCGCGGCGCGCAGCGCATCGCCGAGGCCGACATCGTCATCTGGGCAGCGTCCCTGGTGCACGAGGACGTGCTGCAGCACGCGCGGCCCGACGCTGTGGTCGTGAACAGCGCGGAGCACTCGCTCGAGGGCATCACCGAGCACTACGAGCGGGCCGCGCGTGAGGGGCTGCGGATCGCGCGGGTGCACTCCGGCGACCCGGCGCTGTGGGGTGGCACGCAGGAGCAGGTGGAGCTGTGCCACGCGCTCGGGCTCGAGACCGAGGTCGTCCCCGGTGTCAGCAGCTTCAGCGCCGTCGCAGCCCTCGTGCAGCGTGAGCTCACGATCCCCGAGGTCGCCCAGTCGGTCGTGCTCACCCGGCTCGAGGGCGGCAAGACCCCGATGCCGCCGCGGGAGACCGTGCGCGCGTTCGCCCAGCACGGGACCACGATGGCGCTGTTCCTGTCCGCAGCGCGCACCAAGCACCTGCAGGCCGAGCTCCTCGCCGGCGCGTACGACGAGGACACCCCCTGCGTGGTCGCCTACGCCGCCACGTGGCCCGACGAGCTGGTCTTCGAGTGCCGGCTGGGTGAGCTCGCCGAGCGCGTCAAGGAGCACAAGCTCTACAAGCACACGCTGGTCCTGGTCGGCCCTGCGCTCGGCGCGGGGGGGACACGGTCGCACCTGTACCACCCCGGGCACTTCCACGAGCACCGCAAGGTGGAGTCGCAGGAGGCCCGCGCCGCACTGAGGGCCGCGAGGTGAGCGAGCTGCGTGAGCCCGACCTGCCGCGCACCGCGAAGACGCGCAGGGGCCCCCTGCGCTCAGGCTGGACCACGGGCACCTGCTCCTCCGCCGCGGCCAAGGCGGCGGCCCTGGCCCTGCGCGACCAGCGGGTCGTCACCGACGTCGACGTCGCGCTGCCGAGCGGGCAGCGGGTCTCGTTCGCGGTGCACCGGTGCGAGCTGGACCGGGGTCGAGCCACCGCCGTGGTCGTCAAGGACGCCGGCGACGACCCTGACGTGACCCACGGCGCCGAGCTGACGGCCACCGTCTCGTGGGCCGACGACCTGGTCCTCGAGGGCGGGGTGGGGGTCGGCGTCGTCACCAAGCCCGGCCTCGGCCTGGAGGTCGGCGGGCCGGCGATCAACCCCGTGCCGCGAGAGATGATCACGCAGGCCGTGCGCGAGGTGACGGACCGCGGGCTGCGGGTCGTCATCTCGGTGCCCGACGGCGAGAAGCGCGCGAAGAAGACCACGAACGCGCGCCTGGGCATTCTCGGCGGCATCTCCATCCTCGGCACCACCGGCGTCGTCCGGCCGTTCTCCACCGAGTCCTGGCGCGCGTCCGTGGTGCAGGCCGTGAGCGTCATGGCTGCCCAGGGCCTCGACACCCTCGTCCTGTGCACGGGTGGCCGCACCGAGAAGGGCGCCATGGTCATGCTCCCGGACCTGCCGGAGACGTGCTTCGTCGAGGTCGGTGACTTCACCGGCGCCGCGCTCCGCAAGGCGACCGAGGAGGGTCTGCGGCGGGTGGTCTTCGTCGGCATGGTCGGCAAGCTCACCAAGCTCGCCGGTGGGGTGCTGATGACGCACTACACGCGGTCCAAGGTCCCCCTCGACGTCCTCGCGGCGTACGACGAGGGCACCGCATCCCTGGTGCGCCAGGCGAACACAGCTCGGCATGCCTACGAGATCTGGGAGAGCGCCGGGGTGCTGCGGACCTCGGGTGACCAGCTGTGCGCGCAGGTGAAGGACGTGCTGCAGCGGTTCACCGAGGGGTCCGTCGACGCCGAGGTCGCCATGGTCGACTTCACCGGCCGTCGGGTCGTCGCGGCGACCCGGCCCGAGTGGGTGGCCGCGTGATCACCGTCGTCGGGTACGACGGGAACGAGCTGTCTCGCGAGGCTCGCGACCGTGTCGCGGGCGCCGAGCTGGTGGTCGGCGGCGCACGGCACCTCGCGACGCTGCCCGAGGGGACGCCCACGCGCACCTGGTCGAGCATCAGCGAGGACCTGCAGGCGCTGCTGGCCCTGGACGGCGACGGCGTGGTGCTCGCCAGCGGCGACCCCGGGCTGTTCGGCCCGGTCCGCCGGCTCCGCGAGCTCACCGACGAGGTCGAGGTGCTGCTGGCGCTGTCCAGCGTGCAGGTCGCCTTCGCCCGCGCCGGTCTGCCCTGGGACGACGCGGTCGTCGTCAGCGCGCACGGCCGCAGCGCCCGCCCGGCGCTGAACGTCTGCCGCGCCCACCCGAAGGTCGCCGTTCTCACGGGGCCCGGCTCGGGGCCTGATGTGCTCGGAGCGGGCCTGGTCGGGTGGGAGCGCGGGCTGTTCGTCGCAGAGCGTCTCGGCACGCCGGAGGAGCGCTGCCGCTGGGTCTCGCCCGAAGACGCGGCCGCGCAGTCCTGGGAGGAGCCCAACGTCGTGCTCGTCGTCGACCGCACGCGGTCGGTGCGGTCCGGCATGGGGTGGCTCGCAGGTCGGGAGCAGCCGGGGGAGTGGGCGCTGCCCGAGGAGGCCTTCAGCCACCGCGACGCCATGGTGACCAAGGCCGAGGTGCGCGCTCTCGTCCTCGCACGGCTCGGTCCGCGCCTGGGCGACCTGGTGTGGGACGTCGGCGCCGGCAGCGGCTCCGTCGCCGTGGAGTGCGCACGTCTCGGCGCGGCGGTGGTCGCGGTGGAGCAGGGACCGCTGGACCACCTGAGCACCAACGTCGCGCGCTTCGGTGTCGACGTGCTCGTGGTGCAGGGCGCGGCACCCGCCGCCCTGGACGACCTGCCCGACCCGGACGCCGTCTTCGTCGGTGGTGGTGGCGAGCAGGTCGTCGAGATCGTCCACGCGGCACTGGAGCGCAAGCCCCGCGTCGTCGTGGTGGCGCTGGCCGCTCTCGACCGGGTGGCCGAGGTGCAGCGGGCGCTCTCGCCGTACCAGGTGGACGGGGTGCAGCTGCAGGCCAGCCGGCTGCGTGCGCTCGGCGAGGCCACGGGGCTCGCCGCCAGCAACCCCGTCTTCGTGCTGTGGGGGACTCCGAGATGATCGGCCTCGTCACCACGACCGCCGCGGGCCGCCGGGCCGCCACCGAGATCTCCTGTCTCGGGGAGACCAAGCGGTACGACGTCCGCGAGCTCTCGCGGGCCTGGGCCGAGTGCGAGGCGCTGGTGCTGTTCCTGGCCACGGGTGCCGCCGTGCGGCTGCTGGCTCCCCTGCTGAGCGACAAGCGCACCGACCCAGGCGTCGTCTGCGTCGACGAGGGGCGCCGCTTCGCGGTGGCGCTCGTAGGCGGTCACGCCGGCGGCGCGAACGACCTCGCGCAGCAGGTCGCGGACCTGCTCGGTTGCGAGCCGGTCGTGACGACCGGGACCGACGCCATGGGGCTGCCCGGCCTGGACACCTGGAGCTGGCCGGCAGAGGGCGATGTGGCCCGGGTCAGTCGTGCGCTGCTCGACGGCGAGGCGGTGCGGTTGGAGATGGACCCGGTCCACCCGATCCCGCCGCTGCCCGTCGGCACCGAGGGTGAGCTCGTCCTCGCCGTCACCGACCGGGTCGTCGACGCCGACGTGGTGCTGCGCCCGCCGTCGCTCGTGCTCGGCATCGGCGCCAGCAAGGGCGTGAAGGTGGAGGAGCTCGAGGAGCTCGTCGTCACGACGCTGGCCGCGCACAGGCTCTCCACGATGTCGGTGTCGCACGTCGCGACGGTCGACGCGAAGGCCGACGAGGGCGGCATCGTCGGGCTGTGCGCCAAGACCGGGTGGCCGCTCGTGACGCACCCCGCATCGCTGCTGGCGGCGACCCCGGTGCCGAACCCCTCGCCGCACCCGCTGGAGGCGGTGGGCACGCCGAGCGTCGCCGAGGCGGCGGCGCTGCAGCACGGCGACCTCGTGGTGGAGAAGACCAAGAGCCCGATGGCAACCCTGGCGGTGTCGCGGATCCGGCCGCGGGGGCGGCTCAGCGTGGTCGGTCTCGGGCCCGGTGCGCGTGACCTGCTGACACCGCGGGCGGTGGAGGCGCTGCGCTCCAGCTCGGTGTGGGTCGGCCTCGACCAGTACGTCGACCAGGTGCGCGACCTGGCCCGACCCGGCACCCGCCTCGTGGAGACCGGGCTGGGCAAGGAGGAGGAGCGCGCGCACTCGGCCGTGGCCCTCGCGGCTGAGGGGCACGCCGTCGCGCTGCTCGGCAGCGGGGACGCGCAGGTCTACGCGATGGCCTCGCCCGCGCTCGAGGTGGCCGGGGAGGACATCGACGTCGAGGTCGTGCCGGGCGTCACGGCGGCGCTCGCGGCGGGTGCGCTGCTCGGCGCGCCGCTCGGCCACGACCACGCCTCGATCAGCCTCAGTGACCTGCACACGCCGTGGGAGGCGATCGAGCAGCGCGTCCGGGCCGCCGCCGAGGGGGACCTGGTCGTGAGCTTCTACAACCCCCGCAGCCGCGGACGTGACTGGCAGCTGCCCAAGGCGCTCGCCATCCTGTCGGACCACCGCCCGCCCACGACCCCGGTGGGTGTCGTGACGCACGCGTCGCGAGAGGGCCAGCAGGTGGTGCTCAGCACGCTCGCGGAGCTCGACGTGGAGACCGTCGGCATGTACTCCCTGGTGACCGTCGGCTCGTCGCAGAGCACCGTCGTCGCCGGCCGCTTCGTGACCCCGCGGGGGTACCGGTGGATGCCGTGACCTACCTGGTCTCCGAGGCCTGTACGGCGTGCGGAGCCTGCCTGCTGACCTGCCCCGCCCACGCGTTCGTGGCCGGCGTGCCGCTGGTGGTGCGCGCCGACCGCTGCACCGACTGCGGCGAGTGCGTCGAGGTCTGCCCGACCGACGCCATCACCCGGGTGCTCGCATGAGGCCGGGGACGGTGGCGCTGGTGGGCGCGGGCCCTGGCGACCCGGGGCTGCTCACCCTGAAGGCAGCGCAGCTGCTCGGCGAGGCCGACGTCGTGCTCGTCGACCGGCTGGTCGACCCCGCGATCCTCGGGCACGTCCGCGACGGTGCCGAGGTGGTCGACGTCGGCAAGACCAGCTGGACCGGCACGGCCCCGCGGCAGGAGGAGATCAGCGCGCTCCTCGTGAAGCACGCGCAGGCAGGAAAGCGCGTCGTGCGGCTCAAGGGTGGGGACCCGTTCGTGTTCGGCCGTGGCTCGGAGGAGGCTGAAGCCCTGGTGGCAGAGGGCATCTCGTTCGAGGTCGTCCCGGGTGTCTCCAGTGCCGTCGCTGCTCCGGCGTACGCCGGGATCCCGGTCACGGCGCGCGGCTACACCCAGGACGTCTGCGTGGTGACCGGACACCTCGACCCGGACGACCCGGCGAGCCAGGTGCGCTGGCAGGCGCTCGCCACCGGTCCGGGGACCCTCGTCATCCTGATGGGCCACGACCGGCTCCCGGTGCTGACCCAGGGCCTCATCCGCCACGGTCGGCCGGCGGAGACCCCGGCCGCCTGCATCGAACGCGGTACGACCGCCGACCAGCGCGTGGTCGTCGGGACCCTCGCGACGCTGGCCGACGACGTCGCCGCAGCCGGGCTCAAGGCACCCGTCGCCACGGTCGTCGGTGAGGTCGTCCGCCTGAGGGAGAAGCTGCAGTGGTTCTCGTGAGAGACGCGGTGCACCCGATCGAGCAGGAGTCGTTCGCGATCTTGCGCTCGCGTGTGGACCTCGGGCACCTGCCGACGCTGAGCCGGGCCGTGGTGGAGCGGGTGGTGCACAGCAGCGCCGACCTCGACTACGTCTCGGACCTGGTGCTGTCGGAGCCGTCACTCGTGCAGGGGTGGGAGGCGCTGCGCGCCGGAGCCCCGGTGGTCGCCGACGTGCAGATGGTCGCCGCCGGCATCACGACCCGCGAGGTCGTGTGCCGCGTGCGCTCCGCGGTCGCGCGCGAGGACCTGACCCGCTCGGCCGCCGCCATCAGGCTCGCGTTCGAGGAGGTCGGGCCGGGCGCGGTGTGGGTCGTCGGCTGCGCGCCGACCGCGCTGTTCGAGCTGGTTGCGGGGGAGTACCAACCGGCCCTCGTCATCGGGCTGCCCGTCGGCTTCGTCGGAGCCGCGGAGTCCAAGGCCGCGCTGCGTGAGTCGGGCCTGCCCGCGGTGTCCAACGTGAGCGAGAAGGGCGGCTCGGCCGTCGCCGCGGCCGCGCTCAACGCCCTGCTCTACACGGACCTCCCATGAGCGCGCTGCTGGTCGTCGGGCACGGGACGACGGACGAGGCCGGTGTGGCGGAGTTCGCTCGGCTCGTGGACCTGGTGCGGGGCCGCACGGACGCGGCCGTGGAGGGCGGCTTTCTCGAGCTCGCCGCGCCGCCGATCCAGGACGCCGTGGCCCGCCTCGTCGCGGCCGGGCACACCACCGTCGACGTCGTGCCGCTCGTGCTGGTCGCGGCCGGGCACAGCAAGGGCGACATCCCCGCGGCGCTGGAGCGCGAGCGACGTCGGCACCCAGGGCTGACCTTCCGGTACGGCCGACCCCTGGGACCGCACCCGCTGCTCCTCGAAGAGCTCGCCGACCGGCTCACGGATGTGGTGCCGCAGGACGCGTGGCCCGACACGGGCGTCGTCCTCGTCGGCCGTGGGGCCACCGACCCCGATGCCAACGCCGAGGTCGCCAAGGTCGCCCGGCTGATGCTCGAGGGGCGCGGCCTGGGCACGGTGGAGACCGCGTTCGTCAGCCTGGCGCAGCCCGGCGTACCGGCCGGGTTGGACCGCGCAGAGCGCTTGGGGTTCAAGCGGATCGTCGTGCTGCCGTACTTCCTGTTCGCGGGGGTGCTGCCCGACCGGATCGTGGCTCAGGGTCATGCCTGGGCAGGCGACCACCCCGACCACGAGGTGCTGATGGCCGCGCTCATCGGGCCGTCGGACCGGCTGGCCGACCTGGTGATCGAGCGCTGGGCCGAGGTGGCGGGAGAAGACCTTCGGATGAACTGCGACACCTGTGCCTACCGCGTGCTGCTTCCCGGCTTCGAGGACAAGCTCGGCCTGCCGCAGAGGCCGCACCACCACCCGGACGACCCGACTCACGATCACGGCCACGATCACGGGCATGAGCACGAGCGCCCCTGACCCGCTGCGCCCGCCCGTGCCCGCGGAGCTCCGGCACCACGGCGACGCGGAGGTGCATGCGGGGCTGCTCGACCTCGCCGTGAACGTGCGCGGCACCGAGCCCCCGCCCTGGCTGGTGAGCCGCCTGGAGCGGTCCTTGCGTCAGCTCGCGGCCTACCCCGATCCGCGGTTCGCCACCGAGACGGTGGCCCGCCGACACGCGCGTGCGCCCGAGGAGGTGCTCGTCACGGCCGGCGCGGCGGAGGCGTTCGTGCTCATCGCGCGGGCGCTGCGGCCGCTGCGGGCGGTGTGCGTGCACCCGTCGTTCACCGAGCCCGAGGCTGCCTTGCTGGCCGCGGGGCACGCCGTGGAGCGGCTCGTGCTCGAGCCGCCGTACGTGCTCGACCCGTCTGCGGTGCCGGACGACGCCGACCTGGTCGTCATCGGCAACCCCACCAACCCGACGGGGGTCCTCCACGAGCGGCTGGAAGAGCTGTGCCGCCCTGGCCGTGTGACGGTGGTCGACGAGGCGTTCATGGACGCGATCCCCGGGGAGCCGGGATCCCTTGCGTCGCAGTCACTCCCGGGGCTGGTGGTCGTCCGGTCGCTGACCAAGACGTGGGCCCTGGCAGGGCTCCGGGTGGGATACCTGCTCGCGCCGCCGGACCTCGTCACGGTCCTGCGGGCGGCGCAGCCGCTGTGGTCGGTGTCGACGCCCGCGCTCGCTGCTCTCGACGTGTGCCTCGGCCGCGGTCCGGTGAAGCAGGCCGAGCGGGAGGCGGGAGCTCTCGCGGAGGAGCGCGACCGCCTGGCGCAGGGGTTGGCGGTGCTCGGAGTGGAGGTCTCGCCCGGCAGCGTCGCGCCCTACCTGCTCTGTCGGGTGCCGGGGCGGCCCGACGTACGAGATCGCCTGCGGGAGCTGGGGATCGCCGTACGCCGGTGTGACACGTTCCCGGGGCTCACGGTTGAGCACTGGCGCACGGCGGTTCGTTCCGCGGATACCAGCGACACGCTGCTCGACGCCTTGCGCACGGTGCTCGCCTAGGGCTGGCATGCTGCGCACACCCTGCTGGAAGGACCGCCCGTGAGACGCGTGCTCGCCCTCGTCGTCTTGGCCCTCGCGGCCGCGTGCGGTTCGAGCTCGCCCGAAACGCTCTCCGCGCCCACCCCGTCCGTGTCGCCGACCGGTTCACCCACGCCGGCCCCGATCCCGTCCTTCACGACCCCCGAGGCGGCGATGAGCTACCTCGCGGACGCGTGGAACCGGCACGACCTGGTGTCCCTCAAGCGCGTCACCACGCCGAGTGCCCGGGAGGCGCTGGAGTCGATGCGGGTCGAGGCGGTGAACCTGCAGCTCGACCACTGCGAGTACAACAAGTACCGCAAGGACTACGGCTGCTCGTTCACCCACGACTTCCCTTCGGGGTACAGCGGACGCGACCACGGGATCGGCTACCGCCAGACCGACAAGCCCGGCACAGCGCTGTTCACCGTCGGCCCGGCCCGGCGGTCGGGGTGGTACATGACCGTGCTGGAGGAGTGCGGCTAGGTCTCGAGCTCGTGCTGCTCGGCGTCCTTCGTCGCGTCGTGCTCGGAGTTCTCCGAGTCGACGTGCACCGGGCCCTTCCAGTCGCACTCGGAGCAGGTGGCCTGGTGCTGGATGCCCGCTTCCTCCGGCGGCATGAACGGCCGCGGGTCGACGTTCGTGGTCTCCACCGTCGCGACGTGTCCCATGTCCTGAGGGTGTCCGCTCCGGCGTGCTTTCATGCCTCCTTCCGCGGGGCTCGTCCTCCCAGGTTTGGGTCTGCTTGGCGCGACTCAGACTCCCTTCCATGCAGGGGCCCGAGCAGGACGCGACCTGGTGGCGCCGACGCGCGTCGCTGCTCGCGGACCTCGCGCGCCTTGACGCTCGGAGGACCGTGCGCCCCCGCCCCCGATCGTTGTCCGGGATCCTGTTCGCCGTACCTCCGCGCGACCGCCGCCGGGAGCGCTGAGCAGGGACGGTCGACTACGGTGGGCTGGACCCCGCGGGAGCGTCGCGCCGACGCTGAGAGGGCGGCAGGACCGGCCGCTGACCGTTCGCACCTGATCCGGCTCGCACCGGCGTAGGGAGGACCCGTCGTCATGACGGCACTCGACCAGACCACCACCGGAACAGCGTTCCCCGGCAGCCGCAAGACCTACCTGCAGGGCAGCCGCGACGACCTCCGGGTGCCCATGCGCGAGGTGCAGCTGACCAACGGCGACAGCGTGGTGCTCTACGACACCAGCGGCCCCTACACCGATCCCACCCTGCGCACCGACATCCGCCTCGGCCTGCCCGCCCTGCGCAGCGCCTGGATCGACGAGCGCGCAGACACCGAGCCGTACGACGGGCGCGTGGTGCAGGCGGTGGACAACGGCTTGAAGGAGCACGACCACCGCAACCTCGACAGCGTGTTCGCCGGGCTGAGGCAGCCGCGCCGTGCCAAGGCCGGGACCACCCCCACGCAGCTGGCCTACGCGCGCAAGGGGGTCATCACGCCCGAGATGGAGTTCGTCGCCGTACGCGAGGGCATGAGCCCGGAGCTCGTCCGGGACGAGGTCGCCCGGGGCCGCGCCGTCATCCCGCTGAACGTGAACCACCCCGAGTCCGAGCCGATGGCGATCGGCCGGCAGTTCCTGGTGAAGATCAACGCCAACATCGGGAACAGTGCGGTGGCGTCCTCCATCGAGGAGGAGGTCGAGAAGATGACGTGGGCGACCCGCTGGGGCGCCGACACCGTCATGGACCTGTCCACCGGTCGCAACATCCACACCACCCGCGAGTGGATCATCCGCAACAGCGCCGTCCCCATCGGCACGGTCCCGATCTACCAGGCGCTGGAGAAGGTCAACGGCAAGGCCGAGGACCTCACCTGGGAGGTCTACCGCGACACCCTCGTCGAGCAGTTCGAGCAGGGCGTCGACTACATCACCGTGCACGCCGGCGTGCTGCTGCGCTACGTCCCGCTCGCTGCGACGCGCAAGACCGGCATCGTCAGCCGGGGCGGCTCGATCATGGCCGCGTGGTGCCTGGCCCACCACCAGGAGAACTTCCTCTACACGCACTTCCGCGACATCTGCGAGCTCATGGCCCAGTACGACGTGACCTTCTCCCTCGGGGACGGCTTGCGCCCGGGGTGCATCGCCGACGCCAACGACGCGGCCCAGCTCGCCGAGCTGCGCACGCTCGGCGAGCTCACGAAGGTCGCCTGGGAGTACGACGTGCAGGTCATGGTGGAAGGGCCCGGCCACGTCCCCATGAACAAGATCAAGGAGAACATGGACCTGCAGCTGGAGCTGTGCCACGAGGCGCCGTTCTACACGCTGGGGCCGCTGACGACCGACATCGCGCCGGGCTACGACCACATCACGAGCGCCATCGGCGCGGCGATGATCGGCTGGTACGGCACAGCGATGCTCTGCTACGTCACCCCCAAGGAGCACCTCGGCCTGCCCGACCGGGACGACGTCAAGGACGGCGTCATCGCGTACAAGATCGCCGCGCACGCTGCTGACCTCGCCAAGGGCCACCCGGGTGCGCAGGCCTGGGACGACGCACTGAGTGACGCGCGGTTCGAGTTCCGCTGGGAGGACCAGTTCAACCTCTCGCTCGACCCCACGACTGCTCGGGACTTCCACGACGAGACGATGCCGGCTGCGCCGGCGAAGACGGCGCACTTCTGCTCCATGTGCGGGCCGCACTTCTGCTCCATGCGCATCAGCCAGGACGTCCGCAAGTACGCCGCCGAGCACGGCGTCGGCGAGGTCGAGGCGCTCGAGCTGGGCATGAAGGAGAAGTCCGCGGAGTTCACCGCGCACGGCGCGCAGGTCTACCTGCCCGTCGTCGACTGAGTGTTCACGCACACCAGCCCGGTCCTGCCCGAGCACGTCTCGGTCATCGGCGGCACCCTCGACCCGACTGCCCCTGGCCGCGGCGCGCACCTCACCTTCGACCGCATCCTCGGGCGCTGCGGCGAGGCGTGGATGGCCTTCCTGGGTGACCTCGGGGGGTTCGGCGTGGAGATCATCTGCCCGCGTGTGGAGATCGACTACCTGAGCGAGGTCGGCGCCGGTGACCTGGTCATCGACGTCGTCGTCGTCTCGGTCGGACGCACCTCGTTCCGGCTCGGGTTGGCTATGGCCCAGCACGACAAGCCGGTCGCCACGGCCGAGGTCGTCCTCGTGGCGTTCGACTACACCGCCGGCACGAGCGTCGCTCTCACCGACCCCCAGCGCGCCGCACTGCAGAACCACCTGCCTGAGTGACCTCCCGCGCGAAGATCGCGGCGGCACCCCTAGCATCACGTGCACCCAGTTGATCATGCCCGAGTTGTCGTCAACAGGGAGAGCACATGCGCGCACGGCTCAAGGCAGCACTGGCATCGACGGCAGCGGCAGCACTGGTGTCAGCGGGACTGGGTGTGACGGCGCCCGCTGTCCACGCGGCAGGGTCGGCGCGCTTCGCGCTGCCGCTGTCGGTCAGCGGCAACCGGATCGTCGACGTGAACAACCAGACGGTGGTGCTCAACGGCATCCACCGCGACGGCCCGCAGGTAGCGGCACAGCGCTTCCCGACGGCAGACGAGATCAGCTGGATCGGTCGCGGCCACACCGGTTCCTGGAACGCGAACGTCGTGCGCGTTCCCGTGAGCGCTCCCCACTGGACGGGTTCGTGCCCCACCATCGCCAACGACCCCGTCGGCTATCGCGTCAAGGTCGACGCGGTGATCCAGCAGATCACCAGCCAGGGCATGCTCGCCCTGCTCGACCTGCACACCATCGCGCCGAAGTGCAAGGCGCTCGGCATGCACACGATGCCCGATCCTGACGTCAGGACCTTCTGGGACTCGGCTGCCGCGCACTACGCGGGCAACCCCCTTGTCGCCTTCGAGCTGTACAACGAGCCGCACTACGTCGACGGCGGCGTGTGGCTCAACGGCACGCAGGGGGCGGAGACCATGACCGACTGCAAGGACGTCGTCTGGACGTCAGACACCGTCGCGCTGCGCAAGGCGCAGCTGGAGCGCACCGCCTGCATCAACAAGCCCCTCGCCGTGAAGTGGGAGGCGGTTGGCATGCAGGAGCTCTATGACCGCGTGACCGCGCGGGCTCCCGGGCATCTCGTCTTCGCTGATGGACTCGGCTACGCCGGCGCGCCGCCGACCCAGCTCGTCAACGCGACCTCGGGCAACCTCGTCTACGCCTTGCACCCCTACACGTGCTCGGACCCGCTCAACACGCAGCACGACTGCGCGCACACGGAGAAGGCGCACGCCAACACGGCGGCCCTCGACGGCTGGCGCGGCTTGGCCGGGAGCTCTCCGGTGCTCGTGACCGAGGTGGGCTGGCCGACTTACCCGAGCGGCGACGGCAGCCGCACCGACTACACCGAGGGTGCGAGCTTCTACAGCGAGACCATTGCCTACCTGCAGGCGCAGAGCCCCAGGTGGGGGATCATCGGCTTCGCGTTCGACGGCTCGAACAACGGGACGTACGACCTCATCACGGATACGACGACGTACGCGCCGAACAGCACGGCGGTGCCCCTGCACGCCCTCTTGAGCGGCAACGGCTGAGGCTTAGGGTCGGGGAGTGCCGAGCCCGCGGCTGAGCCTGCCACCCACGTCGTACGACTGGGACGCGCTGCGCGCCGAGCTGCACCTGCCGACCTCGTTCCCAGCCGACGTCGAGGCGGAGGCCGCGCAGTCGGCCCGCGAACCCGACAAGCCGGAGCGCGACCTCACCGACGTCCCGTTCCTGACGATCGACCCGGCAGGCGCCGTCGACCTGGACCAGGCGATGGCGCTGTCCCGCACCGCAACGGGCTACCTCGTCCGCTACGCCATCGCCGACGTCGCCGCGTTCGTGCGCCCAGGTGGGCTGGTCGACGCCGAGGCGCACCGGCGCGGCGTGACCCTGTACTCGCCTGACCGGCGTACGCCGCTGCACCCCACCGTGCTCAGCGAGGACGCCGCCAGCCTGCTGCCGGACCAGGACCGCCCGGCGCTCGTCTGGGAGCTCTCCCTCGACGCGGACGGCGCCCTCACCCGCACGCACGTCGAGCGGGCCGTCGTGCGCAGCCGCCGCCAGCTCGACTACGAGTCCGTCCAGCGCGCTCTCGCCGACGGCACTGCCACCGAGGACCTGGCGCTGCTCGAGACCGTCGGCAGGCTGCGGCAGCAGCAAGCGCGGGCCCGGAGAGCCGTTGAGCTGCCGACGCCCGAGCAGGTCGTGGACGCGGACGGCCGGCTCACCTACCGCGCCCCGCTCCCCGCCGAGCAGTGGAACGCCGAGATCAGCCTGCTCACCGGCATGGCGGCGGCAGCGCTCATGCTGGAGGGCAGCGTCGGCCTGCTGCGGACCCTGCCGCGCCCGCCGCAGGAGGCCGTCGACTCCCTGCGCCGCAGCGCGCTGGCACTAGGTGTCGCCTGGCCCGAGGGCGCGGCGCACGGCGACGTCCTCAGCGCCCTCGACCCGGCGGTCCCCCACAACGCGGCTCTGCTCACGCTCGCCACCCGGCTGCTCCGCGGTGCGGGGTACACCGCCTTCGACGGGAGCCCGCCGGACCTGACCACCCACTCCGCCGTCGCCGCGCCGTACGCCCACTGCACCGCACCGCTGCGCCGCCTCGCCGACCGGTACGTCGGGGAGGTCTGCCTCTCGCTCTGCGCCGGCGTGGACGTGCCCGGGTGGGCGCGCGAGGCCCTGCCCGTCCTGCCGGGGGAGATGGCGCAGGCCGACCGCCGGGCGCACGAGCTGGACCGGGCGGCCGTGGACCTCGCCGAGGCGTGGGTGCTCCAGCACCGCGTCGGTGAGTCGTTCGAGGCCGTCGTCGTGGACACCAACGGCACCGGCGGGACGGTCCAGCTCACCGAGCCCGCCGTACGGGGTCGGGTGGAGGGGGCCGAGCCGCCGCTAGGGCGCCGGGTCGAGGTCGTGCTCGCCGTCGCGGACGTCCGCACCAGGAAGGTCGCCTTCCGGCTCGGCTGAGCGGTACCGCCGGAACTCCGGCAGCGCCACGGCGAGGACGGCCGTCCCGGCCACGCACAGCACCCCGCCGATCCCCGCCGAGATGCGTGGCGTGGTGAGCGCAGCCACGGCGCCCGCCTCGACGTTGCCCAGCGTCGGCCCGCTGCCGTAACCGATGAGCTCGATGCCGGCCAGCCGGCCGCGCAGGTGGTCGGGGATGGTGGTGTTCCAGATCGTCATGCGGAAGAGCCCGCTGATCATGTCCGCCGCCCCGGCCGCCGTCAGCATGAGCAGCGCCAGCCACAGCCAGGGAGCCAGCGCGAAGAGCAGGATCGCGACGCCCCACAGCGCGGCGGCCCAGAGGATGGCCAGCCCCTGCCGGCGCACGCGCTTGGACCACCCGCTGGTCAGTGTCGCGAGCAGCGACCCCACCGACGGCGCGGCGTACAGCAACCCGAGCACGGAGGCGCCGCCGTACGCCGTGGCGAGCTGGGGGAACAGCGCGTTGGGCATCCCGAAGAACATCGCGTTCATGTCGACCAGGTAGGTGCCCATCAGCTCGGGGCGGGACCGGGCATACCGGAGTCCCTCTGCGACGCCGCGCAGCGAGGGCCGGGCCGCGTCGGCGGAGGGGGGCACGGCGCGCATCCGCGCCAGCAGGGCGAGGCTGAACGCGAAGGTCACGACGTCGACCAGGTACGTCGCCGTCAGCCCGATCCACGCGATGAGGACGCCCCCGAGCGCCGGCCCGGCGATCATGCCGATCTGGGTGCGGAAGGCGTTGAGCGCGCCAGCCGCCAGGACGTCCTCGCGGGGCACGAGCCGGGGAAGCAGGGCGTCCAGCGACGGTCGCTGCAGGGAGTCGACGGCCATCATGAGCCCGGCCACCACGAACAGCAGCACGACTGACGGCTCGTCGCGCAGGGCGTTGAGGGCCAGCAGGCTGACCAGCAGCAGCAGGGTCGCCTCGGTGACCCGCACCATGCGCCGCCTGTCGATCGCGTCCGCGAGCGCTCCGCCGACGAGCGCCATCGTCATGATCGCGACGAACTCCACCGCGCCGAGCAGCCCGACCAGCAGGGTCGACTCCGTCAGCCGGTACACCTGGTACGGGATGGCGACGTAGGTGATCATGCTGCCGAAGAAGGTCACCGCGACCGCGCACCAGAGCAGCCGGAAGTCGCGGTGCCGCCGCAGGGGCGTCAGGTCGACGAGCAGGTGCCTCACGGGGCCTGACCGTCCCAGACCGGGGGTGCCCGGTCCAGCCGGTTACGGCGCGATGGGCGCGCTGGGGATCGGGTTGGGCGCGGGGTCCTTGCTGGCCGTCGGGGACGACGTCGGCGAGGCGCTGGGGGCGGCCGTGGGGCTCGCCGTGGGCTTCGCCTTCGGGGAGGCGGTCGGGCTCGCCGTGGGCCTGGGCGCCGAGGTGGGCTCCGTCACGACGGGAGCGAGACGCGGCACGGAGGTGCGCTTGCTCGGCAGGGCGGCGACGATCGCCGCCGCGAGCGCCTGCGACTGGCGGAGCACGTCTGCCAGCGCCCGGCTGTCACCGCTGCGGACGATGGCCGACTGCTCGTAGGTCAGCAGCAGCAGTGCGGTCTGCGCGGCTGCGGGGTCGGACTCGGCGTTGGCAACCACGCCCGCCAGCTGCCGGTGCAGCTGCGCGGAGGCCGCGCGGACCTCGTCGGTGCTGCCGTTCTCGGCCAGCTCCTGGATCCGGTAGAGGCTGTCCGCCGCGACCGTGCTCTGCCCGCCGTCCGTGCGCGGCCCGAGGGCCTGGGGCACGACGCCGACCAGCACGCCGACGAGAGCGGCGGCAGCGACGATCGGCGCAGCGTGGACCTGCGCCCAGAGGCGGTGGCGACGGGGGCTCTCGAGCTCGCTGAGGTGGTCGAGGGCGCGCTCCTCGAAGGAGTGCAGCGCAACGCGGTCGGCACCGAGGATCTCGGCCGCGATGCCGGGCTTGCCCGACTCGACGGCGGAGGCGGCCAGGGTGAGGTCCGTCTCCAGGGTCAGCCGGAGGTCGTCGACCTCGCGCAGCAGGGCGTCCAGCGCCTCCACCCTCGGCGGCACGTCCGGCTCGGAGGGGCGGCGCACGGGGACGAGGCGGAGCCGGCGACCCGGCGTGCCTTCCCCGTTGCTCATTGCTGCCTCCAGCTCGACCCGGTCATGGGGACCAACTTGCCCTGCTGTCCGGTTTCGACGTTCGGCGGGGGGTTCCTGCTCGAGTTGCCTGGCAGTTTCCTGACAGGGCACCGGTGCGGGGCCTGCGTGGGCGGGCTGCCAGAATCCTGCCCCATGACCGACGTCACCTCACTCGTCCTCGCCGTGCTCGGCGGCACCGGGGAGCAGGGCCGCGGCCTGGCCCGTCGCTTCGGCCTGGCGGGGCACGAGGTGATCATCGGTTCACGCTCCGCCGAGCGGGCCGAGGAGGCGGCCCAGGGGCTGCCCGCCACCGTCAGCGGGGCGGCGAACGCCGACGCCGCGGCGCGTGCCGACGTGGTGATCGTCGCCGTGCCCTGGGACGGCCACAAGGAGCTGCTCACCGAGCTCGCAGCGGTCCTTGCCGGCAAGGTCGTCATCGACTGCGTCAACCCGCTGGGCTTCGACAAGCAGGGCGCGTACGCCCTGGCCGTCGCGGAGGGCAGTGCGGCCGAGCAGGCGGCGGCCGTGCTCCCCGACAGCCGCGTGGTCGGCGCCTTCCACCACGTGAGCGCGGTGCTGCTGCTCGACGAGAGCGTGGCCGCCCTGGAGACCGACATCCTCGTCCTCGGTGACGACCGCGAGGCGACGGACCTCGTCGAGGCCCTCGTGGCGCGGATCCCCGGCATGCGCGGCGTCTACGCCGGCCGTCTTCGCAACGCCCACCAGGTCGAGGCCCTCACGGCCAACCTCATCTCGGTCAACCGCCGCTACAAGGCGCACGCCGGACTCCGGGTCACCGACGTCTGACACCGGCTGGTACGACGACACCGGCGCCCTCGTGCCGGTGCCCGCAACGGTGCGCCGTGTCGTGTCGCTCGTGCCCTCGCTCACCGAGTCCCTGGCCGTGACGGCGCCCGAGCTCCTGGTCGGCGCGACCGACTGGTGCTCGCACCCGCCGGACCTGGAGGTCACCCGGGTCCGGGGCACGAAGAGCCCGGCGCTCGACGCCGTCCTCGGCCTGCGGCCTGACCTCGTGCTCGCCAACGCCGAGGAGAACCGCCTCGAGGACCTCGATGCGCTGCGGGCGTCCGGGCTCGCGGTGTGGGTGACCTACCCGCGGACGGTTCCCGAGGCCCTCGCGTCGCTGGAACGCATGCTCGCGGCCTGCGGGCTGCCACGACCGGGCTGGCTGGCGGAGGCCACGGCCGCGTGGGAGCAGCCCTTCACCGGCCCACGTCGAACCGCGCTGGTCCCGATCTGGCGCCGGCCGTGGATGGCCTTGGGGTCGGGCACGTTCACCGGGGACGTGCTCACGCGGCTCGGCGTCGACAACGTCCTGGCCGGGCACCCGGAGCGGTACCCGAAGGTCGAGCTGGCCGAGCTCCCGCCGTACGGGCTGGTGGTCCTGCCGGACGAGCCGTACGCCTTCTCGCCCACCGACGGGCCGGAGTGCTTCGCGGCGCCGAGCAGGTGCGTGAGCGGCCGCCACCTCACGTGGTACGGCCCGTCCCTGGTCGAGGCCCGCGACCTCCTCGCGCGCCAGCTCGCGGTCTAGGGAGAGTCGTCGAGGTTGGCGTAGCTGTCCTCGTAGATCGTGATCTCCAGCGCGATGAGGTGCTGTGCCTGCTTGAGGCCGATCAGCCCGAACCGGTTGCGGATGGCTATCACGTGCTCGGCCAGCGCGCTGTCCACGTCCTCCGGGAGATCAGGCAGCTCTGTCATGAGGGGCTCCTACCCGCCGCACGGCTGATCCAAGTGTCCGCCCGACCTAGGGTGAGCGAGTGCCGGAGGGCGACACGGTCTGGATGTCTGCGCGGCAGCTGCACGAGGCGCTGGCCGGGCGCGAGCTGACGCGCACCGACTTCCGCGTCCCGCAGCTCGCGACGACGTCGCTGGTCGGCCAGACCGTGCTCGAGGTCGTGCCGCGTGGCAAGCACATGCTGACGCGGCTGTCGTCGGGGCTGACGCTGCACACGCACTTCCGGATGGACGGCACGTGGCGGGTCTACCGGCCAGGACAGCGCTGGAAGGGCGGGCCCGATCACCAGGTGCGGCTCGTGCTGGCCAACACCGACGCCGTGGCGGTGGGCTACCGGATGCCGGTGGTCGAGCTGGTCCGCGACGAGGCCACCGTGGTCGGACACCTCGGTCCCGACGTCATGGACGACGCCTTCGACCTCGAGGAGGCGGTGCGCCGGTTGGGCGCAGACCCGGACGCGGAGATCGGCACCGCGCTGCTCGAGCAGCGGCACCTCGCGGGCGTCGGCAACCTCTACCGTGCCGAGGCGCTGTTCATGGAGAGGGTCACCCCGTGGACCCGGGTCTCTGACGTCGACCTGTCGGCGGTCGTCACGCGGTGCGTGAGGCTCATGCGAGCCAACCGGGGCCGCTGGTCGCAGAGCACCACCGGCTACACCCGGTACGACGAGAGCCACTGGGTCTTCGAGCGCGCGGGCCGGCCGTGCCACCGCTGCGGCTCACGGGTGCTCATCGCCGAGCAGGGTGTGCCGCCGAGGCAGCGGCTGACCTACTGGTGCCCCCGGTGCCAGGCCGGGCCCGCACCCCCGCCCATGCCGCGGCGCCGTCAGGTGTAGCTGTTGTCCACCGTGGGGTACGCGCCGGAGCGGACCTCCTCGGCGTAGGCGCGGGCGGCGTCGGCGAGGACGGTGCGCAGGTCGGCGTACTTCTTGAGGAACTTCGGGCCCGGACCGGGCGTGAGGCCGGCCATGTCGGTCCAGACGAGGACCTGCGCGTCGGTGCCCGCCCCGGCCCCGATGCCGATGGTGGGGATGACGAGCTCCTTGGAGACCCGCTCGGCGAGGTCGGCCGGGACGACCTCGAGCACGATCGCGAAGGCACCGGCCTCCTGCAGCGCGAGCGCATCGGCGACCAGCTGGTCGCCGTCCGAGCCGCGGCCCTGCACGCGGTAGCCGCCGAGGGTGTTGACGCTCTGCGGGGTGAGCCCGAGGTGGCCCATCACCGGGACGCCCGACTCGACGAGCAGCTCGGCCTGGGGGAGGACGCGGCGGCCGCCCTCGAGCTTGACCGCCTGGGCGCCCACCTGCATGAACCGCACCGCGTTGTGCAGCGCCTGCTGCGGCGACTCCTGGTAGCTGCCGAAGGGCATGTCGGCGACGACGAGAGGTCGCTTCGTCGAACGGGCCACCGCGCGCACCAGCGGCAGCATGTCCTCCATCGTCACGGGGACCGTGTTCTCGTAGCCGAGGACGATGTTGCCGGCGCTGTCGCCGACGAGCAGCACGGGGATGCCCACCTCGTCGAAGAGCTGGGCAGTGAGCATGTCGTAGCTCGTGAGCATCGCCCACTTCTCGCCGCGGTCCTTAGCCAGCTGCAGGTCGCGGGTGGTGACACGGCGCGCGGTGACCCCGCCGTACAGGCTCGTCAGGGCGTCAGACATCGGTTCCTCCGAGGCGGTCTCCAGGCAGGTGTCCCGGGACTGCTCCTCAGGGTGCCACCCGAATCCGGTTCCGTCCCTGTGGTGCGCGTCACGGCCCCTAGCGCGGGGCGCGCACGGCGGCGGCGGCGTCCACGACGCCGTGGCCGTAGTACGGCGTGAACCCGCCCATCACGCCGCCCGGGTGCTTCGCGGTGGCCAGCAGGATCTCGACGGTCTCGGCCGCGGACCGGCCCTGAGACCGCAGCAGCGCGGCGACACCCGCGACGTGCGGGGCCGCGAGTGACGTGCCGTAGGTCCCGCGCCACCCCGGGCCCGGCGTGCAGGAGCCGCCCGGGTGCCGCTTGGGCCAGGTGGACATCACGAAGTCGCCGCAGGTCGAGAGCACGAGCGGGACGCCCCGGGGCGGGGCCGCGCCACCCGGTGCGGCGATCGTCCCGAGCCCGGGCGCGAGCCCCGCTGAGGAGTACCCCGACGGCAGGCCGTCCGGCCCGGTGGCCGTGACGCACAGCGCCCCGACGATGTCGCCGGGGTGGGCGCAGAGCGGGAACGAGCCGTTCCCGGCCGCCGCCACGACGACCACGTCGTGGGCGATGGCGTACGCGACCGCGGCGCGCACGGTCCCGTCGTCTGCGGCGTTGAGGGAGAGGTTGATGACGTCGGCACCGTGCGTGACCGCCCAGCGGATGCCGCGGGCGATGTCGCCGTCGTCGAACATGCCTTCGCCGCCGATCCGCACCGGCATGACCTTCGCCTCGGGCGCGACGCCGACGATCCCGCCGTTCCCCGCGCCTGCGGCGACGACCCCGGCGACTGCCGTGCCGTGGCCGAAGGGCGAGGTGCTGGGGGAGCGCCAGTCACCGTTGCCGCAGGGGCGCAGGCAGTTGAGGAAGGTCACCCCTGGCACCAGCCGGCCCTTGAGGTCGGGGTGGCTGAGGTCGACGCCCGAGTCGACGACGGCCACGATCGCGCCCCTGCCTCGCGTCAGCTTCCAGGCCTCCGGCGCACGAACCTGGTCGAGCCCCCACTGCTGGCTGCGCAGCGGGTCGCCTGCCGGGGCACCGAAAGAGCTGGGCGCGGCCGCAGCGAGCAGCAGCAGCACCAGCAGGGGACGGAGGAGTCGCACGTGGAGGGGTTCGCGAGCGCCGCGCGTCCTCCTGCCGCGAGGCCCGGTCTAGCGCTCGCGCCAGCGCGAGGTGATGGGCAGCCGACGGTCGCGGCCGAACGCGCGCGGGGTCACCTTCGGGCCCGGCGGGTACTGCCGCCGCTTGTACTCGGCCAGGTCGACCAGGCGCACGACCCGGTCGACCAGCTCCGGGTCGTAGCCGGCCGCGACGAGCTCGGCCCGGCCGTGGTCGCGCTCGACGTAGGCGTCGAGCAGGGCGTCGAGCACGTCGTACGGCGGGAGGCGGTCGCTGTCGAGCTGGCCCGGCGCGAGCTCGGCGGACGGCGGCTTGTCGATGGACGCGACAGGGATGGCGGGGGACACCGTGTTGCGCCAGCGGGCGAGGGCCCAGACGAGCGTCTTCGGCACGTCCTTCAGCGGGGCGAACCCGCCGGCCGAGTCGCCGTAGAGGGTGGAGAACCCGGTGGCCAGCTCGCTCTTGTTGCCGGTCGTCAGCACCAGGTGCCCGTGCTGGTTGGACAGCGCCATGAGCAGCGTGCCGCGCACCCGGGCCTGCAGGTTCTCCAGGGCCAGTCCGTCGAGGTGGGTGGACGTGCAGTACGCCTCGACCATCGGGGCGATCGCGATCTGCTGCCAGTGCAGACCGAGGGTGTCGGCCAGGGCGCGCGCGTCGTCGACCGAGTGCTGCGAGGACCACGCGCTGGGCATGCCCACGACGTGCACCTGGTCGGATCCGAGGGCGTCGTGCGCGATCGCTGCCACGACGGCCGAGTCGATGCCGCCGGAGAGCCCCAGCACGACCGACCGGAAGCCGTTCTTCTGCACGTAGTCACGCGTGGCGGTGACCAGGGCGCCCCACAGCTCCGCCTCGTCGGACAGCCGCACCGCGACGCCCGGGACCAGCGGCGGGTAGGCCGCGACCGGCTCGTGCGCGAGGCCCACCCGGTCCACGTGCATCGTGGTGCCGTCCTTCGCGTCCACGTCCCCGATGAGGTCGCTGGACGCGGGCGGCAGGTCGAGGTCGACGGTGACGAGGCCCTGCTCCCACATGGGGGCGCGGCACACGATGGAGCCGTCGGCGGTGACGACGAGGGAGTCGCCGTCGTACACGATCTCGTCCTGACCGCCGACCTGGTTGACGTACGCGATGGCGGCGCCCGCCTCGACCGCGCGTCGCGACACCAGGGCGCCGCGCACGTCGTCCTTGAACCGCTCGTACGGCGAGCCGTTGGGGCACAGGAGCAGGCCGACGCCGGCCTCGCGGGCCACCGAGATCGGCCCGCCCTCCTGCCACAGGTCCTCACAGATGACGAGGCCGACGTCCACGCCGTGCAGGCGCAGGACGGGGAAGCGGTCGCCGCGGACGAAGTAGCGGAACTCGTCGAAGACGCCGTAGTTGGGCAGGTGGTGCTTGGCGTAGGTCGCGACGACCTGCCCCTTCCAGAGGACCGCAGCGGCGTTCTGCGGCTCGCCGGCGGGGCGTCCGACTGCCGGTGCCGGCCGGTGCGAGCGGTCGCAGAAGCCGACGACGACGGCCAGCTCGCCGAGGCCCTCCTCGGCGAGCCGCGCGGCGAGGGCGTGCACGCCGTCGACCGACGCCTTGACGAACGACGCGCGCAGGACGAGGTCCTCGGGCATGTAGCCGGTGAGGGTCATCTCCGGGAAGACCACGACGTGGCACCCGGCGGCGCGGGCGTGCCCGGCGTAGGTGCTCACGAGGTCGGCGTTGCCCGCGAGGTCACCCACGGTCGTGTTGACCTGGGCGAGCCCGACGCGCAGCTGCGGCATGCCCCCAGCCTACGAAGCGGGCTGCTGCCCTACCCGCTGCGGCGCCTGCTCGAGCAGGCGCACCGGACGCGGGTCCTCGCGAGAGGGTGCGTAACGTGGCCGACACAGAGCGCCGCGAGAATCGACGGGTCGGGCGTCCGGCCCGCTGACCTGGGAGAACAGTCACTGTGGACAAGCAGCAGGAGTTCGTGCTCCGCACGCTGGAGGAGCGCGACATCCGCTTCGTGCGCCTGTGGTTCACCGACGTGCTCGGCACGCTCAAGTCGGTCGCCATCGCCCCGGCGGAGCTCGAGGGGGCGTTCGCCGAGGGGATCGGCTTCGACGGCTCCGCCATCGAGGGCTTCGCGCGGGTGCAGGAGAGCGACATGCTCGCCAAGCCGGACCCCGCGACGTTCCAGGTGCTGCCGTGGCGCGGGGAGAACCCGGGCACGGCGCGGATGTTCTGCGACATCACGATGCCGGACGGCACGCCCTCGTGGGCCGACCCCCGGCACGTGCTGCGCCGCGCGCTCGGCAAGACGGCCGATGCCGGCTACACGTTCTACACGCACCCCGAGATCGAGTTCTTCCTGCTCAAGAGCGACGAGCAGCCCCCCGTCCCCGTCGACCGCGGGGGGTACTTCGACCTGACCCCGCACGACGTGAGCCACGACTTCCGCCGTACGACGATCACGATGCTCGAGCGGCTCGGGATCTCGGTGGAGTTCAGCCACCACGAGGTCGCGCCCGGCCAGCAGGAGATCGACCTGCGGTACGCCGACGCGCTGTCCACCGCGGACAACATCCTCACGACACGGCACGTGATCAAGGAGGTCGCGCTCACCCAGGGCGTCTACGCGACCTTCATGCCGAAGCCGTTCAGCGACCAGCCCGGCAGCGGGATGCACACGCACCTGTCGCTGTTCGAGGGCGACCAGAACGCCTTCTACGACGGCAACGACCCGCTGCACCTGTCCAAGGTCGCGAAGCACTTCATCGCCGGGCTGCTGCACCACGCGGCCGAGATCACCGCGGTGACCAACCAGTGGGTGAACTCCTACAAGCGGCTGACCTGGGGCGGCGAGGCCCCGCCGTACGTGTGCTGGGGGTCGAACAACCGCTCGGCGATGGTGCGGGTGCCGATGTACAAGCCGCTCAAGGGGCAGAGCACCCGCATCGAGGTGCGGTCGCCCGACAGCGCGACCAACCCGTACCTGTGCTTCGCGCTGCTGCTGGCGGCCGGCATGAAGGGCGTGGAGGAGGGCTACGAGCTTCCGCCAGGCGCGGAGGACGACGTGTGGGCGCTGTCGGACAACGAGCGCCGCGCCATGGGGCTCACGCCGCTGCCGGGGTCCTTGGCCGAGGCGATCGCCGCGATGGAGCGGTCCGAGCTGGTGGCGGAGACGCTGGGCGAGCACGTCTTCGAGTTCTTCCTGCGCAACAAGCGCGAGGAGTGGCGCGCCTACCGCCAGGAGGTCACCCCCTTCGAGCTGAGCCGCTACCTCCCGGTGCTGTGAGCGCCACCGCCCTCGTCGTCACGCACATCGAGACCGAGGGGCCGGGTCACCTGGCGACCTGGCTGCCCGCGGAGGGGCTTGCGCTGGACGTCGTCTCGCCCTGGCGCGGGGAGGCCCTGCCCTCGTCGCTGGACGGGTACGCCGCCCTCGTCGTCATGGGGGGCCCGCACCAGGCCTACGACGACTCGCTGCCGTGGGGTCCGCAGACGCTGGCGCTGCTGAGGTCGGCCGTCGCGGGCTCACTGCCGACGCTCGGGGTGTGCCTGGGGGCGCAGCTGCTCGCCGTGGCGTGCGGCGGTCGCGTGGAGCCCGGCGCCGCCGGTCCCGAGCGGGGGGCTGGACTGGTCGCGAAGCGCGACCTCGCCGGCGCCGACCCGCTCTTCTGGGACCTGCCGCTGTCACCGCCGGTGGTGCAGTGGCACGACGACGCCGTCGTCGACCTGCCGCCGGGGGCGACGCTGCTCATGTCGGGCTCGCGCTACCCGCACCAGGCCTTCCGGGTCGGCTCGGCGGCGTGGGGCCTGCAGTTCCACGTCGAGTGCGACGCGGAGATGGTCGGCACGTGGGTCGCTGCGGATTCCGTGGACGCCTCGGTGCTCGCCCGCACCGAGCGCGAGCTCGAGGACGTGGCCGAGGTCTGGGGCGAGGTGCTGCGCCGTTTCGCCCGGCTCGCGGTGGCGCCCTGATGGAGCTGCGATCCGTCACCTACGAGCAGGCGCTGCCGCTCGTCGATGCCCTCTCCTCCGAGCTGACCATCCGGTACGGCGGTGGTCCCGCCTCGGTCGCGGACCCCTCGGACTTCGTCCCGCCGTACGGGCGCTTCTTCGTCGTGACCGTCGACGGGCAGGACGTCGCGTGCGGCGGGGTGCGCCGGCTCACCGACGAGATCGGCGAGGTCAAGCGCATGTACGTCGAGCCCTCCGCGCGGGGTCGGGGGCTGTCGCGGTTGGTGCTGTCCGAGCTGGTGGCCTTCGCGCGGTCGGCGGGGTACCGCTTCCTGTGGCTGGAGACCGGGCTGCGCCAGCCGGAGGCGATCGCGCTGTACGAGAGCGCGGGGTTCGCGCCGATAGACAAGTACGGCCAGTACAAGGACGAACCCGAGTCGCGCTGCTACAGCCTCGCTCTCTAGGGGCGGTTGCGGACGCTGGTAGCTGCTCCGGTGCTTGGCTCTTCACATCTCCGCGGCGAGTGGTCCGGGCGCTGGTAGTTTGCTCCGGCGCTGGCCCCTCGCTGCGGCACTGGCAGGCTCGCGCCTTCGCTCGCGAGGCGCCTGCGCAGCCACCACCGCCCGGCGCTGTCGGGACGGGCTGTGCATGGCGGCTGGACGTCCGCTGGCAGCGGAATCCCTGTGTTTGCAGCCGATCTCGTCCACACAGAGGGTTGCGCTGGTCACGTGGGTTGGGTAGGTTTTGTCTCGAACACGTGATCGAGTCACGGAGGGACGGGGGTGGTGTCAGTGGGGCTCATCGAGGAGCTGGAAGCCGAGCACGCCGACCTGCCGCCGACCTCCGACGTGCTGCCGCCGATGCCGGACTGGGTGCGGGACTGGCCCGTCACGATGGCTGAGCCGCCGCGGTGCGACTGCGGTGCGGTGTGCTTCCCCGGACCCGACGTGGACGAGCCGGTGTTCACGCTGACGCGCTCCCCGGAGCTGCTGGCGGACCGGTTCGCGATGGAGTGGCTGGCCCTGCAGCGGCAGACTGCGCGGATGTGGCGCGCGGCGGCGGCGATGCACGCCGCGACCGGTGCTGTGTCGGCGGAGTTCGTCGGGGACGACCTGGCGCTGCTGACGAACACCCACCCCCGCTCCGGAGCCACCTTGCTGGTGACGGCGGTGGGCGTGTGCGAGGTGCCGGAGCTGCTCGCGCTGGTGGAGCGCGGTGAGCTCAGCACCCGGCACGCCACGGCACTGCTGACCGAGGCCGGCCGGTTCGCCGCCGGGGACACCGGGCAGCAAGCCGAGCTGATCCGCGAGACGTTGGTGCGTTGCCAGACGCGCGTTGACGCCGGACACGGCTGGCCGATGCCGGGGGAGCTGAAGAAGCGGTTGCAGACGGTGGCGGTCCTGGCGGACTTGACTGCCGCGGAGAAGCGCAGGAAGTCGGTCGCGGAGCAGCGCGGGGTGAGTGCCTTCCCGACCGGTGTGGGTGCTGCCGCGCGGAGCATCGAGGGGCCGCAGGTGCAGGTCGCGGCGATGCACGAGGCGATCCGGGCCCGCGCCGAGGCGATGGGCCGGCTGCCGGGTGAGTCCCGCAGCCTGATGCAGCGGATGCACGACGCGGCGTACGAGCTGCTCACGGTCGACGCCGACGGCGGCGAGTCCGCCGTCCCGGCTGTCGGGCTCGACGGTGAACCGGCCACGATCTCCGTGCACGGGATCCAGGTCGCGCTGATCATGCCGGTGTCGGTCGCGCAGGGCGGTGACCTGGAGCTCGCGGAGATCCCCGGCCTCGGCCCGGTCCTGCCGAGCACGGCGCGGGAGCTGCTGGCCCAGGCCGAGACCGTGCAGCGCATCACCGTTGACGCCACCACCGGCCAGGTGATCACCGTCGACACCCCCGTCCCCGGCCCCGCACGCGGTGAGGTGCAGGCGGTGCTGGAGCAGCTCCTCCGCGAGCCGGTCGGGATCCGGGACCTCAGCAGCAGCGCCTACCGCGTCCCGAGCCGGTTGCGA
>DATLCV010000087.1:0-22349 GCA_035526225.1 Mycobacteriales bacterium | reverse complement strand
CGTCAAGGGCATTCTGGTGACCGAGTCCGTCCGCGGCGACGGCGGCGTGCTGCGCAACTCCGAGGGCAAGCGGTTCATGTTCGACTACGTGCCGGTAGTCTTCCGCAAGCAGTACGCCGAGACCGAGGCCGAAGCCGATGGCTGGTACAACGACCCGTCGGGACATCGACGCCCGCCGGAGCTGCTGCCCCGCGACGAAGTAGCGCGAGCCATCAACTCGGAGGTGAAGGAAGGTCGCGGGTCACCAGCCGGTGGCGTCTTCCTCGACATCGCGTCGCGACTGCCCGCAGAGGCGATCCGCAAGAAGCTGCCGTCGATGTACCACCAGTTCAAGGAGCTGGCCGACGTCGACATAACGGCCGAGCCGATGGAGGTCGGGCCTACCTGTCACTACGTGATGGGTGGTGTCGAGGTGGACCCGGACAGCCAGGCCGCAGTCGTCGAGGGCCTGTACGCGGCGGGTGAGGTGTCCGGGGGCATGCACGGCTCCAACCGGTTGGGCGGCAACTCCCTGTCCGACCTGCTCGTGTTCGGCAAGCGCGCGGGCGAGGCGGCGGCGCGCCGCGCCAGCACCGCCGGACGGGTCGCGGTCACGTCGGACCAGATCACCCAGGCCGAGGCCGAGGCGCTGCAGCCGTTCGAGCCCGGCGGCGAGAACCCGTACACGGTCTGGCACGAGCTGCAGGGCGCGATGCAGGAGCTCGTCGGCATCATCCGCAACGGCGAGGAGGTCACCCAGGCGCTCAGCACGATCGAGCGGCTGAAGGGCAAGCGCCTCACCGCCGAGGGCGGCCGGGCCTTCAACCCGGGTTGGCACCTCGCGCTGGACATGCGAAACATGCTGCGCGTCTCGGAGTGCATCGCGAAGGCGGCCCTCGCCCGCGAGGAGAGCCGTGGCGGCCACACCCGCGACGAGTTCCCCGCAGCCGATCCCGAGTGGGGCCGGACGAACCTCATCTGCACGCTGAACGACGACAACAGCATCACCCTCACCAAGAAGCCGCTCCCGCAGATGACGGAAGAGCTCAAGCAGGTCATCGAGGAAGGGGCTCACTCGTGATCACACCCCACAGAACCGCTCGCTGTTCTCACGCTTCCGCGGGGACCCCGAGATGAGCGGCTCGCAGGGTCCGGCCAAGAGCGGCACCAGGACCTACGACAAGAAGATCATGGTCTGGCGCGGGGACGACACGAGTGGCTACCTGCACACGTTCACCGTCGAGGTCAACCCCGGCGAGGTGGTGCTCGACATCATCCACCGACTGCAGGCCACGCAGGCCCCCGACCTCGCCGTCCGCTGGAACTGCAAAGCAGGCAAGTGCGGTTCGTGCTCGGCGGAGATCAACGGCAAGCCGAAGCTGCTGTGCCTGACGCGGATGGGCGACTTCGCCGAGGACGAGATCGTCCGTGTCACGCCGCTGCGCACCTTCCCGGTCATCAAGGACCTCGTCACGGACGTGTCCTTCAACTACGAGAAGGCGGCGTCGATCCCGGCGTTCACGCCGAAGGCGCGCGAGGCGGACGGCAGCTACCGGATGCAGCAGGTCGACGTCGAGCGCTCGCAGGAGTTCCGCAAGTGCATCGAGTGCTTCCTGTGCAACGACGTGTGCCACGTCATCCGTGACCACGAGGACAACAAGGAGCACTTCGCCGGACCGCGGTTCCTCATGCGCATCGCCGAGCTCGACATGCACCCGCTCGACACGGTGGACCGCAAGGACTTCGCCAAGGACGCGGCGGGGCTCGGCTACTGCAACATCACCAAGTGCTGCACCGAGGTCTGCCCCGAGGGCATCCACATCACCGACAACGCGCTCATCCCGCTCAAGGAGCGGGTGGTGGACCGCAAGTACGACCCGCTGACATGGCTCGGCAGGACGATCGGCATGCGGAAGAAGGAGCAGGCGTGAGCGACCACATCTACCGCGTCACGGAGGTCGTGGGGACCTCCGACGAGTCCGTCGCGCAAGCCATCAAGAACGGCGTCTCCCGGGTGGGGCGCACGGTGCGCAACGTCGAGTGGTTCGAGGTCGTCGAGACCCGCGGCTCCGTCCACCCCGACGGGACGCTGACCTTCCAGGTGGGGCTGAAGGTCGGCTTCCGCCTCGAGGGCTGATCCGCCCGGGTTGCCCCAGTTCCTCCCTGCCGGCGTCACCCGTGCGGATGAAGAACGTGCAGGGATCGCGGACCTCTGCCGATGAGCCTCGTACCAGGCCACCGGAGGGGGACGACGTGAAGCAGGTCCAGATCACCCGCACCCGGCGCACGGCCGCACCGGCCGAGGTCGACACCCGCACCCCCTCGGGCAAGGTCCTCCCCCTCTGAGCCCCCAGACGCACAAGAGCGGCACCGACCCCCTGCGTCGGTGCCGCTCTGGCGCGTCTGGGCTCAGCCGTGCCACATCGCGAAGCAGCCGGCGCACAGCGCGTCACGCGTCCTGATCAGCCGGTAGAGCTCCGACTCCTGGCGGCACAGGTCGCAGCAGCCGCCGCGGGCCTCCCACGTCACGGACTTGCGGTCGAGGTCGATGACCCGGGGTCCCGTCAGCTCTGCGCGCATGCTCTTATGGTCGTCTTCCTGACGGGCTGTGGGCACACCCGCTCGGAGTCACTTCGCCCGGACGGCATTGGGCCCGACGTCGCATCGAGGTAGTCCGCGCGGACTAGTGCCTCACACGCCTGCTCCATTCGGGTGAAACTGCCTGCTCCCAACAAGCACGTCACCCTCCCCCCTTCGGGGGATGCCCGAGCGCAACGACCTAGGGCAAGACGGGCAAAGAGGGCACGTCGAGGGGGGCGCGGCGTACCAAGTCCGCCCGCAAGGTACCGAAAGCCTCACTTGATACGAGGTTGGACAAGGGCGATACAAGGGAAGTCACGGCGCCCCAGCCGCTGGGTCACGAAACGGCACCCCCGTCGAGAGACGGGTCCGCAAAGCCACGGGTCCTCGGCCCGCTCCCCTCGGGGGGCGGCGCACGGACAGCCGGGTCACCGAACGATCGAGCTGGAGATCCCCCCATGCGCACTGACCCTGCACCCCCGTCCCCGTCCCCGGTCCTCGTCTGCGCCGTACCCGAGCCGGGCGGCGAGCCCCGCGTCGTCCTTGCGGACGGCTCCTACGAGACCGCCGCCGAGCGCGTGTACTGGCGGCGCAGCCGCGATGCCGAGGTGCTGCGCCTCCCGCTCGATGCAGAGGTGTCCGTGCGACCGCTGCGCCGGTTCCCCGCACCGAGGGGCCACCACGACGGCGAGAGCCGGCTGCTCGCCGCCCTCGCCCCGCACCGGCTCGAGGCGCCCGCACCCGCGATCGAGGACGATGCTCACGCCGTCTTGCGCGGCAGGCTCGTTGAGGCGCTCACCGACGGCGAGCACGCGGCAGCCGAGGCGCTCGCCGGGCTGCTCTGGCGGCACGTCGGGCTGGAGGGCGTGCACCGCGCGCTGGCGGACTGCCTCTCCGACGCGGGTGCGACCTGGGCGGCCGGCGAGTCCGGCGTGCTCCTCGAGCGCAGCCGGACGGCCTCGGTCCGCGCCGTGCTCGAGCGGCTCCGCGCGACCTCCGTCCCTGCACCGCCCGGGCCGCTGGTCGTGCTCATGGTCCCGGCCGGCGAGCGCCACACCCTCGGGCTCACCGCCCTCGCCCACCAGCTGCAGGAGGCAGGCCGGCGCGCGCTCGTCGTCGACGACCTGCCTCGCGCCGAGCTGCTCGCGCTGCTGGCCGAGCAGCCCGTCGCCGCCGTCGTGGTGAGCGCTCACCTCCCTCTCGCAGCTGCGGCAGTGCGGCACCTGGCGATCGACGTCCGGGCTGCCAGCCCCACCACCTTGGTGGTCGTCGGAGGCCCCGGAGCGCCTCGCGGGGCCCGCGGCATCGATCTCATCGGTGACGACACCACCGCGCTTCTCGAGCTGCTCGCGGGAGCCGGCGGAGTCCTGACCCCCCGCGAGTGCGACGTGCTGCGCGAGGTCGCCGAGGGGCACACCAACAACGAGATCGCCCACCTGCTCGGGCTGTCGCCGGCCACCGTGAAGACCCACCTCGACCACGTCTTCGCCAAGACCGGCACCGAGCACCGCGCCGCAGCGGTCGCGCGCGCGCTCCGCAAGGGCTGGATCACCTGACGGCCGGCTCCGCCCGCACCACCTGACCTCGCCGCGCCCGCGGCTGCGCCATCCCCTTCACACGCGTGCCCTGGCTGCCGCGTGCCCTCACGCAGGAGTTCCCATGTCTCGTCGTGCCCTCGTCCTCGTCCTCGCTCTCCTTCAAACCCTCACCGTCGCGGCCGGCGCCCGGGCTGCCGTCGCCCTCCGCGCCCCCGCCACCACGGTGGCCATCGCACCGATCGGGAGGACGCCGGCCGAGCCCGTGCTGCGCGCCCGCCCCGTCACGGCGCACGTGGTGCGCCCAGCGCCCGTGCGGCGCCACACCCGCCCGAAGGTCGCCCCGCGTCCGCGTCCGCGACCGAGGCCCGTCCACCACGCCGCTGCCCCCCGCCGTACCCGCGTGGTCGTCGCATCGCCCCCGCGGCGGCGCACCACGCCGCACCAGCGGATGATGGCCGCCGTCGACCGGCTGCCGGGCTACCGGACCGGTGACGCGACCTGGTACATCACCTCGGCCTACGGCCACTGGGGCATGGCCGACATGGGCCGCGGGATCATCTACATCTCTCCCGACGTGCCTGCCGACCGCATGTACGACGTGGTCGCCCACGAGTGGAGCCACGTGCTGTCGGTCAAGCCGTACGACGCAGCCATGGAGGCGGTGGTCGCGATGAACACCTACTTCGGGGGCAGCGGGATGACCGGCGCAGAGCGCGGCGCAGACTGCATGGCGCGGATCCTGGGTGCGACCTGGACGCACTACACGTCCTGCGGCGACGCGCGCTGGCGTGACGGCGCCCGTCGCCTGCTCGCCCGCCAGCGCCTCTGACTCAGGTGCGGCGGCCGACGGCGAGGTAACGCGGGGCGAAGACGGTGACGCGCTCCCCACTCGCCTCCAGCTCGTCGAAGCGCCTGCCCCACGCCTCGAGGTCGGCCGCGCTGACGACACCGTCGTCGAGCATCGCCTCGCGAGCCGCCCAGGCAGGACCACGAACGCCCGGCGGCAGCGGCATGACGTCTGCCAGCCCGACGTACGACAGCACGTCCAGACGCGCTCCCTCGAGCAGCTCATCGAGGTGCAGGCCGACCTCGAGCGCCGCCCCGCGCTTGAGCTGGAAGCGGCGGTAGGCCTCCACGAGCTGCTGCACGGCCTCGTCCTGCGGACGCAGCCGCATCGCCGTCATGTCGACGTCCACGAGCAGCACACAGCCGCCCGGGCGCAGCAGCCCGGCCAGGTGCTGCACGATCTCGTGCGCGATCCGGCCGTTGTGGGCCAGGACGTGCCGCATCATCACGGCGTCGAAGACGCCTTCCTCCAGGCCCGTCGCCTCGGCGCGTCCCTTCCGCACGGTGACGTTGGACAGCCCCGCCCCGTCTACGAGCGCGCGGGCAGCTGCGACCGCGTCGTCGTCGCCGTCGAGCGCCTCCACCGCGCCGCTCTCCCCCACGGTCTCGCTCAGGGCCGGCAGCAGGGCACCGGGTCCGCACCCGACGTCGGCCACCCGGGCGCCAGGAACGATCCCGGCGAGCTGCCAGGTGTCCGCCTCGCGGGCCCGGGCGCTCTCCGCCATCAGGCGGTAGCGGGCGATCTCCTGCTCGCTCAGCCGCAGGGCGTAGTCGGTCATGCGGCGAATCAACCACGTCGCGACGCCAGGCGAAAGCGTGACATCGTGCGCCCCATGGCTGGTGAGCTCGTGACGGTGTTCCGCAACCGCGTGCGTGAGGACGCGTGGGAGGAGTACGAACCGCTGGCCGCGCGCATGGCCGAGCTCGCCGAGGGGATGCCCGGGTTCGTCGAGCGCAAGACGTTCACCGCGGACGACGGCGAGCGTGTCACGCTCGTCACGTTCGTCACCCGCGAGCAACAGCGTGCCTGGCGCGACCACCCCGAGCACCGCGCCGCGCAACGGGTCGGCGTCGACCGCATCTACAGCGACTACCGCATTCAGGTGTGCGTGCTCGAGGACGAGCGGCGCTTCACTCGTCCTTCGTGAGACCGGTCGACTGGGTCGTCCTGGACCTCGGCGAGACGCTCGTCGACGAGACCCGCAGCTGGGCCGGCTGGGCAGACTGGCTGGGCGTGCCGCAGCTGACCTTCATGGGTGTGCTCGGCGCCGTGATCGCCGAGCGGCGACACCACCTGGAAGCGTTCGCGTACTTCCGCGAGGGGTTCGACTTCTCTGCCGAGCGGGCCGTGAAGCACGCCGCTGGCCTGGGCTGGGAGCTCGACGGATCCGACCTCTGCCCCGACGCGCTGCCGGCACTCGCCGCCCTGCGCGCCCGCGGGTACCGGCTCGCAGTGATGGCCAACCAGCCCCGCGAGTCCATGCCGCTGCTGCAGTCACTACCGGTCGACCGCGTGGCTACCTCAGCGGAGTGGGGGCTGTGGAAGCCGGACCCCGCGTTCTTCGCCCGGGTGTGCGAGGAGGTGGGAGCGGAACCGGTACGGATCGCGTACGTCGGTGATCGGGTGGACAACGACGTGCTGCCCGCCAAGCAGGCCGGGATGCTCGCGGTCCACCTCCGGCGCGGCCCCTGGGGCTACCTGCACGCGACGTGGCCGGAGGCCGTCGAGGCGGACCTGCGCCTCGACGGCCTCGCGGGCCTCGCTGATGCGCTGGACGCTACGGGCAGCTGACCGTCGGGTTCCAGCCGGAGAAGTCACCGCTCGGGTTGGCCTGCCACGCCCACGCGTGGAGCGCGTAGAACGGGGGGAGGCCGAACGGGTTCGCCGTGACGAGGTCGAACTCCTTGCCGAACAGCACTGGCGGGCCGTCGTGCTTCGCCAGCCAGTCCGAGGCGATGACGACGTACTCGACACCGGTGAGCACCTTGGTCCCGTTCGCCTGCGGCTCGTAGAGGAGGACCTCCGGGCGCTGGCGCTGGATGACGCCGTCGCCGACGCGACCGACGTTCGCGTAGTGCTGGCCCATCGCGCCGGCGGCGCCGTTGCTGATGCAGCTCTCACCGTTGTCCGTGCGAGCGACGAGGGTGGTGAAGCCGTCCGCCTGCGAGCTCGCGAAGTCGCGGTAGTCGGCGGTGGCGTTCCGGATCGAGACCAGCGACGCGGCGTCCGCCTGGTCTGCGTGGACGGGAGCGACGGGGGCAGCCAGTGCCCCGGCGAGTACGAAAGCGACCGCGGCGACGCGGCGAAGGCTCTTGCTCATCAGGATCCCTCCTTGACTTCGACGATCTCGTCGGCGAGCAGGCCGTGCGCCTCGCGGTGCACCGTGATGGCGGCCTCCGCGCTCGGAGCCTCGACCAGGCAGTAGATCGCCCCCTCCTTCTCCGCCACCCAGTAGCGCAGGTAGGAGACGTCGTGCTTGCCCTGCGTCTGCAGGTCGGCCATGTGGGCCTTTGCCACGTCCTCGACGGCGACTCCCCCGTCGAGGCGGTGCGTGTCCATGAAAAGCGGCATCGTCTTCTCCTCGTGTCATCGGTGCGGGACACGAGGGACGCTAGGAACGCAGCGACCCGGGCACATGGGCGCCGGGTACGGACCTTTGCGCCGGCGGTACCTAGGTTGCGACGGCATCCAGCAGACCGCGCCGCTCGGCCTCACGGGCCGCCTCGGCCCGGGTGCTGACCTGCAGCTTGCCGAGCACGGACGACACGTGGTGCTCCACGGTCCGCTCGGACAGGAACAGCTCGGCCGCCAGCTCGGCGTTCGTCAGCCCGCGCGCGAGCCCCTCGAGCACCTCGCCCTCGCGCCGCGTCAGCCCGGCGGGGTGCGCACGCGTCGCGGCCCGCGGACCAGCGGGTACGGCGTCCGCGCCCCGCTCTCGCAGCAGCTGACGCACCCGAGCGGCAGCGGCGGGGGCCTCCATCGCGGTGAACCGCTCCAGCGCGTCACGCAGGTCCGTCTCGGCGTCGGAGAAGGCGAGGGCCATGGCCGCGAGCCAGTGCCCGCCGAGCCGGTCCCACTCCTGAGCCGCTCCTCGGGGGTCGCCGGCAAGCTCACGCGCCCACGGCTCAGCGGCCTCCCGCTCCGGCTCCACGCCGGACGTGTCGGCCCCGAGCCGTCGCGCCCAGGCGAGCGTCTCGCCGACCTCCCAGGTGTCCAGGCCCAAGCTCGTTGCCAGGACCGCGGCGAGCTCGGAGAGGGCCAGGTCTGACCTGCTCTCGAGCCAGTGCGCCTCGACGCGACCCATGCAGACCATCCGGGCCCAGTTCGCGTCCTGCAGCCGCCGCGCGTTCTCGAGCGCCTCGTCGAGCGCCGCCCACGTCGTCTCCCCCTCGTCCCCGGCTCGAGCGGCCAGGACCCCCGCGGCCGTCAGCGGGTTGAGGCTGTTGACGGGCGAGGGCAGCCCCGCGTCGATGACCTCACGGGTGAGCTCTCGCGCCTCCCGGTTGCGCCCCTGCTGCCGCAGGAACTGGCTCCGGCCGCCGCGCAAGCAGAAGCCGAAGGTCCCCAAGTCCTGGCTGTCAGCGAACGCGATCGCCTCGGTGTAGGCGTCGTCCGCCTCGGCGACCCGCCACTCCGCCTCCAGGGTCGCGACGAGGTTCGCGTGGGCGCGGCCCGCCTGACCGACGTGGCCTCCCGCCATGGCCACCGCCAGGCTCTCACGGAGCCCCGGAGTGCTGTCCTCGCCGAAGAAGCCCCGTAGGCACGCCTCGGTGTTCAGGGCGTCGCTCAGGCAGTCCAGCAGGCCGTGCTCACGGGCGAGGTCCTGGGCCTTCTTGGAGCACAGGAGCGCCTCCTCGATCCGACCCAGGCCCCACAGCATCGAGCTCTGGGCATCCCAGGCGCGGGCGAGCTCCGGCCCAGCCGGCAGCGCTTCCAGCAGCGCGACAGCTTCGAGGCACACCCGCTCCTGGTCGGCTCCGCGGCACAGCCGCCAGTACGGCCTGGCCAACTGGGTCAGGGCGCTGCCCGTGCGCAGGTCGTCGCCCACCTCGCGCCAGATGGCGAGGGCCTGCTCGAAACCGGCAGCGGTTTCCTCGAACCTGTCGAGCAGCCCGTATGCCTGAGCCATCGACTCGCACACCTCGGCGCGGTCCCTGGGCGCCAGCTGCTCGCCGTACCGGAGGACACGCGCGTACTGGGCCGCTGCTTCGCGGTGCGACCCGACGGCCGACGCAGCTGTCGCGGCGGCCACACCGTGCTCGATCACCGCAGCACCGTCCTGCGCCTCGTCGGCGTGGTGGGCGATGCGCGCGTCGTCCCGGATCGCATGGGCCCGCAGTGTGCGAAGGATCGAGCGGTGCAGCTCCACCCGGCGACCGGGCGGGACCGCAGCAGCAACCGCCAGTCGCGCCAGGTCGTGCCGGAACACCACGCCACCTGGCTGCTGCACCAGCAGGCCGGCGTCCACGCAGGCGTCGAGCGCCGCTGCCGCTACCCCCTCCACTGCGGTGAGCAGCCGAGGCTCCGGGCGGGACCCGAGCAGAGCCGCCACGTCCAGCGCGCGGCGAGCCATGCCGTCGAGCCTGTCGGCGCGGGCCAGCACGGCGTCGCGCACAGAGGCGGGGACGTGCATGCCGCCCGCCTGGAGGACCTCGCTGAGGAAGTAGGGGTTGCCGCCGGTCAGCCGGTAGAGCTCGGCTGATGCGTGCGGCGTGCCCTTGACGAAGGCGGCGACTCCCGTCTCGCTGAGCGGCGGCAGCGCCACCCGCCGGGTGCCCCGGTAGCTCGCCAGATCGCCGAGCGCCCCGCGCAGCATCGGGTCGGTCCCCAGCGACTCGTCGCGGTACGTCACCAGCACCAGAGCCCGCAGCTCGTGCACCCGCCGGGCGAGGAAGCGCACGAGGTCGAGGGTCGCCTCGTCCGCCCAGTGGACGTCCTCGACGACGACGACCGTGAGGTCGTCGCCTCCCGCGAGCCTGGCGACCAACGCGTCGAACAGGTCCTCACGACTCGAACCGGCCTGTACGGCGGTCAGCAGAGCACCACCGAGCTCGCGGGCGACGTCGTGCAGCGGTGCCAGCGGACGGGGGGTGGACAGCCCGTCGCACGCACCCCACGCCCAGGTCCCGCCCGACATGCGCTTCTGGAAGGCCTCGAGAAGGGCGGTCTTGCCGACACCCGCCTCACCGGCCACGAGCACGACACGTCCCTGGCCGAGCAAGGCCTCATCGGCGTACGAGAAGAGGGATTCCAGGAAGGACTCCCGTTCGAGCAGCTCCATGCCGCGGAGTATCCGTCGTACCGGTGGGGTTTGTCAGCCGCCCACCTGACACTCGCGCAGCGGTCAGATCATGGCGCGCATCGGGCCCGGGGGCGGCTCGATGTCCATCGAGCCCAGGGCCGCGACGTGCAGGACCGAGCCGGGCACGTGGATCGCGTGCGCGAGCCCCATGTGCCCGTCGCGCCAGAACCGCTGCAGCGGGTGGTCCATGCGCAGCCCGTTGCCGCCGGAGCGCGCGACGATCTCGTCCATCGCGCGCACCGCGCGCCAGGCCGCCGTCACCTGCGTGCGGCGGCTGACCGACCGCTCGATGAAGGTGAGCTCCTCGCCCTTCGCCACGCGGTCGTAGATGCGGGCGACGTTGTCGATCATCGTGACGCGTGACGCGTGGATCTCCGCCGCGGCCTCGCCGATGGCGGACAGGACGTAGGGGTCGTCCTTGATCCGCGTGCCGGTCACCTGCACGCGCGTGCGCTGGTACGCCAAGTGGTGGGCGAGGGCGCCCTCGCAGATGCCGATGACCGCCGAGGTGATGCCCAGCGGGAACATCGTCGTGAAGGGCACGTGGTACGTGGGGCTCGTCAGGCCAGCGTCGCGCGGGGCTGAGCCGTCGGTCAGCCGCTCGAACGCGATGACGCGGTAGTCCGGGATGAACGCGTCCTTGACGATGACGTCCTTGCTTCCCGTGCCCTTCAGCCCGACGACGTCCCAGGAGTCCTCGACGATCGTGTAGTCGGCGCGCGGCAGGATCACGTGTCGCATGCCGAGCTGGATCTGCGGGGCTCCGGTCTCGTCCGCCATGAGCGCGCCGAGGAAGATCCAGTCGCAGTGATCGGTGCCGGAGGAGAACTGCCAGCGGCCGTTGAAGACGTAGCCGCCGTCGACGGGCGTGAGCACCCCCATGGGCGCGTACGGCGAGGCGATCCAGGTCTCGACGTCCTCGCCCCACACCTCCTGCTGCACCTTGGGGTCGGCCATCGCCATCTCCCACGGGTGCACCCCCACGATGCCGGCGACCCAACCGGTCGAGCCGTCGAGCGAGGCGATGCGCATCACCGCCTCGGCGAAGTCGACCGGGTGCGCCTCGGCGCCGCCGTAGGTGGCGGGCTGCAGCATCTTCATGACACCGCACTCACGCAGAGCCTTGACCGCCCCGTCGTCCAGCCGGCCGAGCTGCTCGCTCGACGTCGCAGTCGCCGCGATCTCCTCCGCGCGCTCCTCGACCAGCTCGAGCACCGACTTCGTCATTCGCGTGTCCCTCTCGCGTGCGTCACCTGTTCCGCGTCACGCTCGCACAGCGCTCGGTCGGGGACGCACGACGGGTCCCGCTCGGCGGGACGTCAGGCGTCGCGGGCCAGCGGAGGCCCGGGACGACGACGCGGCGAGGGCCCCGTCAGGGCGTGCGGCCGTGGACGCGCTCGTAGGCGCCGATGTCGCACCGCCGGCCCTGCGGCCGGGCGACGCCCCGCTGGTCCGTCGCCGGACAGCCCGCCGCGGCGTCGAGGGCCGGGCTGCCGGAGAGCAGCGCCTGGGTCCAGGTCGGCCCGCCGTTGGGCGCCAGCCTGCCCAGCCGCGGGTCGGTGCCCGGCCGATCGTTTGATGCGGTCAGGGAGCAGCTGCGGTCGCTGGAGAGGTTGTGCCCGAGCGACTCGATGACCTGCTCCTTGACGTGACAGCCTCTCTCCCCCGCCGTGCTGCTGTTCCCGGCGACGATGGTGTTCTGCAGCCTCATCGTGCCGAGGGCGACCGAGGGCGACAGCGGCGCGTACCCCTGCCCGGTGGCGAGCCCGCCCCCGCCCTTGATGGCGTGGTTGCCGGTGATGGTCGCGTTGAGGATGACGACGTCGTCGCCGCCCCGGTGGTCGATGCCGCCGCCCCAGCCGCTGCCCTCGTCGACGAGCAGCGCGAACAGGGTCGGGAACGGCCTGGCTGGCAGGGCCTGCGCCGGCGGCGGCAGGGGCATGAGGCTGTTGCCGGTGATCGTGGTGTTCACGATCGTGGCGCCGGAGTCCAGTCGCAGGCCGCCGCCGGAGTACGCGCGGTTGTTCGCGATGAGGCTGTTGCGGATGACGGGCGACGTCCCCGGGACGCTGAACAGCCCGCCCCCGCCGTCGGCGCGGTTGCCGATGAGGGCGACGCGGTCGAGGGTGACCGCCCCGTTGTTGAGGATCGCCCCGCCGAGCGAGATCGCCTGCGTCGTCCCGCGGTGGCTCGGGTCGCCGCCCGTGATCGTCAGGTCGCTCAGGTGCGCGTCGCCCTCGTTGCCGATGGCGAAGACGCGGTCGAGACCGGCCCCGTCGAGGACCGTCCTGCCGGCCCCCGCACCGCGGACCGTCACGGCGTGGCCGATCACCAGGTCGCCGGCCGCGCCGTCGACCGCCTCGGCGGACCCCGCGACGTCCTCACCAGGGGCGGGCGGGACCGTCAGGCGGTACCGACCCGGGGGCACCACGACGAGGGCGGGGCCGAGCAGAACGGCGTCCGCCTCCTGCACGGCCGCGCGCAGCGTGCACCGGGCGCCGTCGGCGGTGCTCTGGCACTTGCCGTCGCCGACGGCGCCGTCGGGTGCGTCCACGGTGCTGTCGACCTTGAAGGTGGGCACCGGGGCCGCAGCCCGGCTGACGGCCGGGACGCCGGCCACCAGGACCAGCGCCACTACCGCCACGACCCGCGCCCCGCGCCTCGCCTGATCGGAAACTGTCTGGTACATGAGCGGAGGGTAATCCGTGGGACAGACTGTCGCAATCCCCCCGAAGGGTCCGCGCTCAGGCCACCCGGATCCCGAGGACCGCGAGCGAGCAGCGGACGAGGTCGTCCCGGGCGTCGAGCAGGTGATCGGTCTCGCCGGCGGCGATCCGGGCGCTGGCGATCTCGTAGACGAGGCCGGTCGCTGCCTCGAGCTCGAAGGCGCTGACGGGCCGCCAGTCGGAATGCCGCGGCAGGTGGCCGGCGTGCCACACCCCCACGCTCTCGGCGAACGCCGTCCTGCACGCCCGGTGGCGGGCCGCGGCCTCCGGGCCGGCGGCGAGCATCTCCAGGCAGAAGGTGCGGGCGTAGGGGACCTCGCGCTGCAGGAACGACAGGTAGGCGTGCGTCCCGGCGCGGTACTGCTCGACGGCGTCCTCGCCGCGCCGTGCCACGGAGGCCGCCGTCACCTCGGCGAGGAGCGCCTCGGCGCCGTGGGCGTAGGCAGCCAGGAAGCAGTGGAGCTTGTCGGGGAAGTGCTCGTAGAAGGTCTTCTTCGACACGCCCGCGCGCTCGGTGATGTCGCTGATCGTCGTCGCTGCCAAAGCCTTCTCAGCCACCGCCATCGTGACCCCGTGCACCAGCCGCTGACGCTGGGAGGCGAGGACGGCCTCACGCGGGATGCCACTGCTCCCACCGGGGAGCTTGGGCAGCTCTGCACCGAAGACCGACGCGATCGACACAGCAGCCGACCTTAGCCGCGCGTCGCGGGAGCGAACAGGTCCGCGCCGTGAGCGGCGCGCTACGCGCCGAGGTAGAGGAAGCCGTAGGCCTCGTCACGGAACGGGATGCCGGCCGCGGTGAGCGCTTCGTCCCAGTCGCCGGTGCACGCCTCGTCGGCGCGCTCCATGCCGTGGTCGGCGGTGAGCACGATGGTTGTCGTGTCCAGCAGTCCGCGCTCGGTGAGCAGGTCGAGCCACACGCCCAGCCGGCTGTCGGAGTCCCGCAGCGAGGCGGCCGCGATGTCGGACCCGGGACCGCCTGCGTGGTGCGCGGAGTCGGTCAGCGTGGTGTTCCACCACATGAGCGAGGGCGGGTCGGGCAGCGACCACTGCTCCAGCGCCTGCACCAGACCGGCGGCGTCGACCTGCGAGCTCCAGGCGTAGTCCTTGTCTGACAGGAACTGGTGCGTCGTGTCCGGGTCGCTCGCCGGGTCCGGGAGCGTCGCCAGCATCGCGGTCGCACCACCCCCGGCCCGGATGAGGTCGAACGTGGAGTAGTCGGCGCCCTGGTCGACCGGGTCGTTGACGCACGCCGTCGTCCCGGGCACGCGCTCGAAGACCGTCCGCACCCCGGGCCGGAGCAGCCCGGTGGCGCCGTGCCAGGTCGCGCTGGAGTTCGCGATCACCTGCTCGCGGGTGGCGCGGTCGAAGTAGGCGTTGTTGACGATCCCGTGCTGACCGGGCCCGAGGCCGGTCAGCGCCGAGGTGTGGTTGACCAGCGTCACGCTCGGGAACTCCGCCACGGCCCCGCCCCGCAGCGTGCACCCGCGCTCCAGGAGCCGCCGCACGTTGGGCAGCTCCTCGATCGAGCCGCACGGCGTGCCGTCCCACAGCAGCCCCGCCACCCGACCACCGGTCGGTACGGCGAGGTCCACCGGCCGGCCGTCCATCCCGTCGACGTCGCCGCCGGCGAGGTGAGCGAGGGTGGCGCCCACGTCGACCGTGCGCACGACGCGCTCCACCGTGCCGCGGGCGGTCACGCCGGCGCCGGCCAGCAGCAGCGGCGCCCGCGACTGCCGGGCGTTCAGCGAGCCGTGCTCACCGAGGTGCCCGCCGCGCTCGGGCCAGTGGTGCGCGCCCTGGTGCACCACCGCGAGGTCGGGGGCGCGGGCCTCGTCGAACAGCGAGTGCAGCCGCAGGTGCGCGAACGGGTAGCCGTCCTCGCAGTACTCGTCCTGATCGCCGACCGGGTCGACGCCGTCCAGCACCACGCGCTCGTTCGCGCGGGAGAGGGTGACGTGCCCGCGGTGCGCGGCGACGTGGACGAGCTCGTCCTCCTTCCAGGCGACGAGGTCGACCAGGTAGGCGAGCGCGGAGGAGGTGAGCACCTCGAGCGCCCGCCGTCGCAGGTCGCCGCGATCACCGGTGCCCACGTAGGCGTCGTACGAGCGGTCAGGAAGAGGCACGTGGTGAATATGCCAGCACCCCGGCTCCGAGGAAGGGAGCCGGGGTGCTGCTCGTGCTGGTGAGCGGGGTCCTCAGCGGACCACGATCCGCTGCCAGCGGCGGACGGTGACCAGGCGGTGGCTCGTGTTCTCGGCCTCCGCCTTCAGTTGTCGTTCGCGCACCAGGACGCGAGCGTTCTGTTCGACCAGTGGGGTCAGCATGGTGAGAGATCTCCTCAAGAGGTAGGTGGTGAGCGAGGTCATCAGGCTGCGACCTCGTCCTTGCGGGGGCGGCCACGAGGCCGCTTGCGGGGCACGACGACGCCGGACAGCACCAGCTGGCCGCCCCAGACGCCCCACGGCTCGCGGCGCTCGAGCGCGCCGGCGAGGCACGTGGCCTGGCGCGGGCAGCCCAGGCACAGGGCCTTGGCGGTCTCGACGTCGGCGGGCGACTCGGCGAACCACAGGTCAGGGTCGACCGTGTGGCACGGGAGCGGCGCCGGGACGGGAGCAGGGCTCTCGTCGACGTCAGCTCTGACTGCAGTCAGGACGGACACCGGTGTTGTCACCTCCTTGTTCGTGGGGCCGGTAGGCCCCGGGGTCCTGCGTGTGCGGTGTGGGCGGGTGGTGCGGCAAACAGAAAGGCCGCGGATCCCTTGTCGGGTTCCGCGGCCTCGTGGTCGGCGCTCTGAGGTGGTGTCAGAGTCGTCGTCCTCGAGGAGGAACCCGGTCGTCGGCCTTGCGGTCGACAGCGTTCGGCGTGGCGGCGTGGCCGGCTGCGGGCACAGCGATGCCCTGCACGGCCGCGATCGGCGCGCTGCCGAAGCGCTCCATGGCAGCCAGGAGCGCGGTCACGGCAGCAGCCATCGAGGTGGCGCCGTAGGTGAGCGTCATCGTGGTTCCCATGTGGCACCTCCTCGGGTCGGCGGCGGCTCCCCAGGAGCCAGCCGTTGCTGTTCGTCGCGCAGGAGGTTACGGGGCCGTCGCGGGCGGGGCAACGCATTTACCGGAACGTGACCAAGAACTTCCGGCCAACACCCCGGAGTACGACGGGTTCTCCCGCGTGCGGGTCAGTGGGCGGCAACGAGGGAGAGCACGTCGTCGCCGAACTTGTCGAGCTTGGCCTGGCCGATGCCCGGTATCTCGACCAGGGCTGCCACGCTGCCCGGCTTGCGCTCGGCGATGGCCTCGAGCGTGGCGTCGGTGAAGACGCAGTAGGCGGGCTGCCCCAGGTCCTTCGCGCGCTCCGCGCGCCAGCTGCGCAGCGCCTCGAACAGCACCTCGTCGCGGTCAGCGGGGCAGCCGTCGCATCGCCCCCGCTTGCGCGCGGGCGCGGCGGTGAGGATCCCGCCGCAGACCCGGCAGGTCACGGGCGTCAGCGGGGTGCGGGCGCGGCCCCGGACCGACGGGCTCGCCGTCGACACCACGGTGGTCCGCAGCCCGTCGAGGAACCGGGAGGGCTTGCGGGTCTGCCGCCCGCCGGGTGAGCGGGCAAGCGCCCACGACAGCATGAGGTGCTCCCGGGCGCGAGTGATGCCGACGTACAGCAACCGGCGCTCCTCCTCGACCTGCAACGGTGTGTCGGCGTGCACCAGCGGGAGCGTGCCGTCCACGAGCCCCACGAGGAAGACCGCGTCCCACTCCAGGCCCTTCGCGGCGTGCAGCGAGGCCAAGGTCACCCCGTCGACGGTCGGGGCGTGCTGGGAGGACGCGCGCTCCTCGAGCTCGCCGACGAACTGCGACAGGTCGAGGTCGGCGTGCTCCACCGCGAGCCGGTGGAGCGCAGCCAGCGACTCCCACCGCTCCCGCACCGCCCCCGAGGACGCGGGCGGCTCGGCAGTCCAGCCTCGGACCGCCAGGACGGCCGCCACCTGGTCGGGCAGCGACTCGGGCGCGTCGGCATCGCGCGCCTTGGCCTGCCCACGCAGGAGCAGCAGCGCCTCGCGCACCTCCGGCCGCTCGAAGAACCGCTCGCCCCCGCGCACGAGGTAGGGCACGTCCGCGTCCGACAGCGCTGCTTCGTACGCCGCCGACTGGGCGTTGACCCGGTAGAGCACCGCGATCTCGCGCGGGGGGACGCCGGAGGCGATCAGCTCCTTGCATCGGCGCGCCACAGCAACCGCCTCGGCGGCCTCGTCCGGGTGCTCGAGGTAGACCGGCTCCGGCCCGGCGGGCCGCTGGCCGCGCAGCTCGAGCCGGCTCGGGACGTGAGCGAGGACCTTGTTGGCCAGCTCGACGACCTGCGGCGTCGACCGGTAGTCGCGCACCAGCCGGACCTCGGTGGCCTCGGGGTAGCGCGCGCGGAAGCGCAGCAGGTATTCCGGCGTCGCGCCGGTGAAGGAGTAGATCGTCTGCTGCGCGTCCCCGACGACGCACAGCTCTGTGCTGCCGCCGAGCCAGGCGTCGAGCAGCCGCTGCTGCAACGGCGTGACGTCCTGGTACTCGTCCACGACAAAAGAGCGGTACTGGCTGCGGAACTCCTCGGCGATGAGCGGGTGCTCCTCGAGGATGCCGGCGGTGTAGAGCAGCAGGTCGTCGAAGTCGGCCACCCCCTGGCTGGACTTCAGGTCGCGGTAGGCGTCGTAGACCTGCGCGACCACCGCGGCGTCGTACGGCGGGGTGCGGCCCTTCGCGGCGGCGGTGTAGTCCTCCGGGGAGATCAAGGTGCAGGTGGCCCACTCGATCTCGCTGAGCAGGTCGCGGACCTCCGAGGTGCCCGGCCGGAGCTGGCCCGCCGCGCGGGCGACGAGGGCGAACTTGTTCTCCAGCAGCCGCGGGGGGGCGCCCCCGACCGCCTTGGGCCAGAAGTACCCGAGCTGACGCAGCGCCGCGGCGTGGAACGTGCGGGCCTGGACGCCCTCGACGCCCAGCGTCCGGAGCCGGTGGCGCATCTCCCCCGCGGCCCGCGCGGTGAAGGTCACGCACAGCAACGACCCGGGTGGCACGGCCCCGCTGCGGACGGCGTGCGCGGCGCGATGCGTGATCGTGCGGGTCTTGCCCGTGCCGGCCCCGGCGAGCACCACGACCGGGCCGCGGACGGCCTCCGCCGCCTCGCGCTGCTCGGGGTCGAGCCCGGCAAGCAGGTCGTCGGCGGTCACGGCTCCATCCTCGCAGAGGGGGCGGACAGGGAATCGGTCCTCGCGCCGTGCTGTTCACTGCAGTGTGGGCATGACGATCTACAGCACGCAGTGGTGCGGCTACTGCCACCGGTTGGCGAAGCAGCTGGACCGTGAGGGCGTCGTGTACGACTACGTCGACATCGAGCAGGACCCCGAGGCAGCGTCGTTCGTGATGGGCGTGAACGGCGGCAACCGCACCGTTCCGACCGTCGTGTTCGAGGACGGCACCGCCCTCACCAACCCGAGCGTCGCGCAGGTGCTTTCCCGCCTCTGAGCCGGACCATCCGTGGGATGCTCGTCCCGTGGTCCCAGCCTCGCTCGAGCACCCGGCGGTCGACGCTGTCCTGTCGACCGCTGCGGCGCTGCTCGACATGGAGGTCGTCTTCCTCGGCGGGCTGACCGACGAGCACTTCACCTTCGAGCGGATCCACGCCCGTGGCGCCTGGCCGGGGCTCGCCGACGGGCACACGGTCGACCGCACGGACTCCATGTGCCACCGGCTGCTGTCCGGCGCCGCCTGCGCGACCGCCGACGCTGCGGCCGACCCGGCGTACCGGGACGCGCCTGTGCGCGAGCAGCTCGGCGTCACGTCCTATGTCGGGGTGCCGGTGCGCAACCCTGCGGGCGAGGTCGTCGCGACCCTGTGCGGCATCGACCGCGCGGGGGTGGAGGTCTCCGAGGCCACCATCGAGGTGCTGCGCGGCCTGGCCGACGTGCTGTCCGCCCAGCTCGGGCCGCTGGTCTCCGAGCGGATCGTCATCCAGCGGGCCCCCGGCGGGAGCTGGCAGGTGGCGGGTGAGCCCACCGAGGACCTCACCAGCGCGATGGTGCTGGCGGACCTGCTCGCCGCCGAGCTGGGCGCCCCCGGACGCCCGCCGCGCGGCGATCCGCCCGACGACGAGCTGACCCGGCTCAAGCTCTCGGTGCGCCAGCTCGAGCACGCGCTCGCTGCCCGCGTCGTCGTCGAGCAGGCGATCGGGGTGCTCACCGAACGGCAGGGCGGCAGCCCCCGCGACGCGTTCGAGCGACTGCGCAAGGTGGCGCGCACGCGCGGGCGCCGGGTTCACGACCTGGCCGGTGAGGTCGTGGCCTCCGCTGCCGACCACGCCGTACCCCTCCCCCCGGAGCTCGCCGGCCGTCGCTGAGCCGTCCCGCGGAGCGGGTACGGCGAGAACCAGGTCTCAGGCTTCGGTGAGCCAGTGGCTGATGAGGCTGTGGGCGATGGAGACCTGAGGCGGGCCACCGGTGAAACGGTCGCGCAGCTCGTCGCGGTCGAACCACCGGACGTCCTCGAGCTCGCCGTCCTGGGCGGCGGGCACCGCGTCGGCGTCGCACCGTGCACGGAAGCCGAGCATGAGGCTGGAGGGGAACGGCCAGGGCTGGCTGGCGCAGTACGTCACGTCGCGGACGCGCAGGCCCGACTCCTCCTGCACCTCGCGGACGACGGCCTGCTCGGCGCTCTCGCCCGGCTCGACGAAGCCGGCCAGGGTGGAGTAGCGACCGGGGGGCCAGGTGGCCTGCCGGCCGAGCACGCAGCGGTCGGCGCCGTCCGTGATCAGCACGATCACCGCGGGATCGGTGCGTGGGAAGTGCTCGGAGCCGTCGGACGGGCAGCGGCGGACGGCGCCGCCCTGCACGACGTCGGTGGGCGTGCCGCACCTCGGGCAGCGGGGGTGGACCGCGTGCCAGTTGGTGAGGCCGATCGCGTGCACGAGCAGGCCGGCGTCGCGGTCGCCGAGCACGGCCCCGACCTCGCGCAGCCCCAGCGGGCGGGCACCGAGGCGCCGGGGCAGGTCGCCACGCACCGCGAAGAACGACTGACCGTCGAGCCGGCCGAGGTAGAGCCGCTCTCCCTCAGGAGCGGCCGGCGACGGCACCAGCACGAGGTCGGTGCCGTCGACCAGCGCGCGGCCCTGCTCGTCGACGACGAGCACCTGCGCGCTCTCCCACGCGGCGGCGAGCGCCTCGTCGGAGGTGCGCGACGCGGCGTCGCGGTCGACGGTCGCCCGGGCGAGGGGTGGCAGGTGCACGCCGGCCGTCAGGCCGTCTCGAGCTCGACGAGCGAGCCGAGGCCGGCGGCGACCACGGACGCGTCGCCCACGAAGACCGGCGTCAGCGCCGAGGGGGCGAACCACCGGGCACCGGCGGCGAGGACGTCCTCGACCGTGACGCGCTGGAGCGCGGCGGCGTGCTCCTTGAGCCAGGAGAGCTCGAGGCCGGCACCAGCCAGCTGCGAGACCTGTCCCGCCAACCCGGCCTGGGAGGAGGCGCCCAGCGCCATCGTGCCGAGCGCGTAGCGACGCGCCTGGTCGAGCTCGGCCTGGGCGACCGGCACCGTGGCGATGCGACCCAGCTCGTAGAGCGTCTCGAGCAGCGCGGGGGCCGTCACCTCGGTCGCGACGTCCGCGCCGGCGACCAGTCGCGACCCAGCGGCCGGGTGGTCGAGGCCGGAGTGGGGGCTGTAGGTGTAGCCCTTGTCCTCACGGATGTTGGAGACCCAGCGCGAGCTGAAGTACCCGCCGAAGACGAGGTTGGCCAGGGCCGTGGCCGCGTAGTCGTCCGCGGTGCGGCTCGGCCCCGCGCCACCCAGGCGGATGGTCGTCTGCACCGCACCCGGCCGGTCCACCAGCAGCGCAGACCTCCCCTCCTGCGGAGGTACGGCGGGCGTCGACAGGAGGGTCCCGGCAGCCGACCAGGGCGCCAGGGCCTTGGCCACAAGGGCGGTCGCGTGAGCCGGACTGACGTCCCCGACCAGCGTCAGCACGCTCCCGGCCGGTACGACGCGCGACGCGTGCAGCTCGCGAAGGCGGCTCGGCGTGACGGCCTCGACGTCAGCCTCCTGGGGGAGGTCGCGGCCGTAGGGGTGGTCGCCGTACATCCGCCCCAGCAGGACCTCGCGCGCGACGACCCCCGGGCTGCTGCGGTGGATGGCGAGCTCCTGGACCAGGCGCTCCCGCTCGCCCTTCACGTCGCGCGCGGGGTAGGCGGCCGACACCAGCACCTCGGCCAGCAGCTCGAGGAAGCCCGGCAGGGCGGCGGACAGCACCGACCCGCCGAACCCGAGCCGGTCGGCGTCGGCACCCACCGACAGCGTCCCGCCGAGGGCCTGCACGTCCCGGGCCAGGGTGGCTGCGTCACGCGCCTGTGTGCCGAGCAGCATCGTGTCCGACAGCAGCGCGGCCTGCGCCACGTGCGCGCTCCCGCGCTTGCCGGTGGGAGCGGCGAACGGCACCCGCAGTCGCAGCTCGACGAGCGGGACACCCGTGCGCCGGACGACCAGCACACGCAGGCCGTTGTCGAGCACGGTCTCCGAGACACCAGGGAGCTTGAGCGGCTTGCCCTTGGCCAACCCCGGCACGGGACGCGTCACTGCGCGGCTCCCGGCCGCAGCTCGAGCACCGCGCGGTTGTCGCGGCCCAGCGTGGCGGCAGCCGCGACGACCTGCTCGGCGGTCACGTCCGCCAGCAGGGCGGGCAGCTCGTTGAGCAGCTCCGCCCGGTCGCGCTGCTGCTCGAAGACGGCCGCGTGCGTGGCCCGCCCGAGCACGGGATCGACCTCCCGCAGGTACCGCGCCGTCATGCGCGCGACCGTGCGGGCGACCTCGTCGCTGTCGCAGCCGTCCTGCGCCAGCCGCGCCAGCTCCTCGTCGACCGCGTCGACGACGGTCCGCACCGGCACGTCGGGGGCGTGGTGCACCTCGACCATCAGCGGTGTGGGGTCACGCGCGTCGAGGGGATCGCCCATCACGCCGACGTAGCCGCCGACGCTGGTGGCCACGCGGTCGCGCAGCAGCAGCCTCTCCTGCAGCCGAGCCGCATCTCCGTCGGTGAGCACCTCGGCGAGCACGACGTACGGCAGGTACGACGGGAGGTCGGCCGGGTCGGGCACCCGCCACGCCATCGCGACCGCCGGCGCCGGGGCGAGCCGGTCGTCCACCACCTCCCAGCGCTGCTGGGTGAGCGGCGGTTCCGCGAACGACGGCCGGGCCGGCACGGTGCGGCTCGGGATGTCGCCGAACTGCTCCTGCACCCACCCCAGCACCTGGTCGGGGTCGACGTCGCCCGCGACGGTCAGCACCGCGTTGCCCGGCGCGTAGTAGCGGTCGAAGAACGAGCGCGCGTCCGCCAGGGTGGCGGCCTCGAGGTCGACGAAG
>DATLCV010000084.1:0-8466 GCA_035526225.1 Mycobacteriales bacterium | reverse complement strand
CGAGCGCGTCCTGCGCGTGCGCGAGGACCGCCCGGGTGACCGACAGGTCGCTGTCGGCGGCGTCCACGGCGAGCGCGAGGTCCTTGGCGAGCAGGTCGAGGGAGAACGTCGTCGCGGAGTAGTCGCCGTTCTCCACCATCGGGCGCTTCTGGTCGAGGTACCAGGCGTAGGCGGTCTTCGAGAGCACCTGGAGCAGCTCACCGCGGTCGAGCCCCAGGTCTCGACCGAGGCGCAGGGACTCGCCGAGCCCCGCGGCCATGAAGCCCAGGGCCTGGTTGACGCAGAGCTTGACCGCGCTGGCACTTCCGACCCCGCCGACGTGGAAGACCCGGGCCGGGTCGGCCCAGAGGTCGGTGATCGTGCGGGCCTGGGCGACGTCCGTGGCCGCGCCGCCCAGGAAGACCCCCAGCGTCCCGTCGGTGGCGGGCTTCACCGACCCGGCGACGGGGGCATCGACGTACCTCAGGCCGCCGGCGGCGCAGGTGCGCGCGAACTCGTGCGCGGCCTCGGGGCCGATCGTCGACGCGTCGACGACCAGCGCGGCGTCAGCGTGCTTGACCACGCTCGGCAGCACCTCTCGCACCGCGTCCGGCCCGAAGAGCATCAGCACCACGATCTCGGCGCCGGCGACGGCGTCCCCGATCGTCTTGGCCTCGCTCGCCCCCAGCTCGACCATCGGTGCCGCCCGACCGGGGCTGCGGTTCCAGACCCTGAGCTCGTGACCGGCGCGCACCACGTGCGTGGCCAACGGCACGCCCATCCGCCCGAGCCCGAGGAACGCGACAGTCGTCATGGGCGCACGCTAGGCCCTGACCTTCAGGAGGCCGAACGTGGAGCCATGGGGGTCCATGACGACGGAGAACGCGACGTTCTCCATCTCCATGAACGGCACGAGCACGGTGGCGCCGAGCCCGGCAGCCTCCTGCGCCTTGGCGGCCGGGTCCTCCGCCTGGAAGTACGGCATCCAGTACGACGGGACCTCGGCGGGCACCATCTCCGGCATGTCCAGGCACCCTGCCAGGGACTCGCTGCCGACCTGGAACTCGGTGTAGCCGGGGTTCACGCGGGCGTCCCAGTCGAAGACGGCCTTGTAGAACGGCAGCGCTGCGCCCGCGTCACGGGTCGCGAGCTCGATCCACGCGGGGCAGCCCTCCTCCTGGACGCGCTCGGACCCGACGTGGGTGCCGGGCTGCCAGACGCCGAAGAACGAGCCGTCGGGCGCGGTGTAGACGGCCATGGTCCCGAGCTCGGCCACCGCCATCGGCGGGGCGACCACGGCGCCGCCGGCCTCGGTCACCTTCGCGGTGGTCTTCTCGGCGTCGTCGGTCGCGACGTAGCAGGACCAGACGGGTGGCATGCCCTCCTGCATCAGCGGCATGACCCCGGCGACCTGCTTGCCGCCGGAGGAGAAGTTGGCGTAGCCGCCGAACTCCTCCGCGCGGCTGCGGTCGACGGTCCACCCGAACAGGGCGCCGTAGAACTCGACGCTCCGGTCGAAGTCGGGCGTCGCGAGGTCGACCCAGATGGGCTCGCCGGGGGAGTAGCTGGTCTTGATCGTCATGTGGGGCTCCCAGTCGCGGGGCGGATGTCGCTGTTGCGGACGTCCTCCGACGCTAGACCTCACCTGTGACAGCGCCGGGGCGCGTGGCGAGAACATCAGGCGATACGACAGAATGACGTTCGGTCCCGCGTGAGGAGTGCTCGTGCTGCAACCCCAGTTCGCCTCGGTCGAAGACGTCCAGCAGCGTCTCGGTGCCGCCGGCTACCTCACCGACCACGCGATCGCCACAACCGTGTTCCTCGCCGACCGGCTCGGCAAGCCGCTTCTCATCGAGGGCCCCGCCGGGGTCGGCAAGACCGAGCTCGCCAAGTCCGTCGCCACGGCGACCGGCAGCGAGCTCATCCGCCTGCAGTGCTACGAGGGCCTCGACGAGGCCCGGGCGCTGTACGAGTGGAACTACAAGAAGCAGCTGCTCCGGATCCAGGCGAGCAAGGACGACGACTCGTGGGACGACATCCACGACGACGTCTTCGCCGAGGAGTTCCTGCTCAGCCGGCCGCTGCTCACCGCGATCCGCAACCCCAACCCGACCGTGCTGCTCATCGACGAGACCGACAAGGCCGACGTCGAGGTCGAGGGCCTGCTGCTCGAGGTGCTCAGCGACTTCCAGGTCACCATCCCCGAGCTCGGCACGATCGCGGCCACCCGCCGTCCCCTGGTGTTCCTCACCTCCAACGCGACGCGTGAGCTGAGCGAGGCCCTGAAGCGCCGGTGCCTCTACCTGCACCTCGACTACCCGGCGGCGGACCGCGAGAAGGCGATCGTCTTGTCGCGCGTGCCCGAGGTCGCCGAGAAGCTCGCCGACCAGCTGGTCCGCACGGTTCGCGCGCTGCGGGCGCTGGAGCTGAAGAAGTCGCCGAGCATCGCGGAGTCGATCGACTGGGCACGCACGCTCGTCGCCCTTGGCCTCGACACCCTCGACGAGGAGGCCGTGAAGGCCACCCTCGGCGTGGTGCTCAAGCACGTCAGCGACCACGAGCGGGCCGCCGAGCAGCTGAAGCTGAACTAGGTGGCCACCGGCCTGCTCGACCGCGAGATCGCGTTCCTCGACGCGCTCCGCAAGGCCGGGCTGACCGTCTCGCTCGCCGAGGTCATCGACGCGACCCGCGCCATGGGAGCCATCGAGCTCATCGACCGCGAGGCGCTGCGCGCGGCGTACGCCGCCTGCGTGCTGAAGCGGCCCGCGCACCGCACGACGTTCGACATGCTGTTCGACCTGTGGTTCCCCGCAGTCACAGGTGATCCCACGGCCCAGGACCTGGTCGAGGACCCGGAGGCCGGCGACGCGGGCGAGCCGCCGAGCAACGACATGATGCGCGAGCTGCTGCGCCAGCTCCTGCTCGACGGTGACGAGGAGATGATGCGCCGCTTCGCGCGGCAGGCGGTGCAGAGCATCGGCCGCGCCGACACCGCTCCCGGCCGGCAGTCCTGGTTCTCCTACCGCGTGCTGCGCCAGCTCAGCCCGGAGACCCTCGTCGCCTCGCTGCTCGACGCGATGCTCGCCGGCAAGGACCGCGGCGGCCTGGACGAGAAGGTCGCGCGGCAGACCATCTCGGAGCGCATCAAGCAGTTCCAGGAGCTGGTCGAGCAGGAGGTACGGCGAAGGCTGGCCGAGGACCGCGGCGCCGAGCAGATCGCCAAGACCGCCGTGCAACCGCTTGCGGAGCAGGTCGACTTCTTGCGCGCCTCGCGCAACGACATGGCGGAGCTCCGGCGTCAGGTCTTCCCCCTGGCCCGCCGGCTGGCGACGCGGCTCACGGCCCGACGACGCCTGGGACGCAAGGGAAAGCTGGACTTCCGCCGTACGGTGCGGGCGTCCCTCGCGACCGGCGGCGTGCCGCTGGTGACCCACCACAAGCCGCACAAGCCGCACAAGCCCGAGCTGGTCGTGCTCTGCGACGTCAGCGGCTCGGTGGCGGGCTTCGCGCACTTCACGCTGATGCTGGCCTACGCGCTGCGCGAGCAGTTCACCAAGGTCCGGGCGTTCGCCTTCATCGACACGTGTGACGAGGTCACCCGCTTCTTCACCCCTGGCGGCGACGTGGCCGATGCGCTGGCCCGGATGAACGCCGAGGCCAAGCTGGTGTGGTTCGACGGGCACAGCGACTACGGCCACTCGATCGAGGCGTTCGCCGAGGCCTACCCCGATGCGGTCGGTCCGCGGACCTCGTTGCTCATCCTCGGCGACGCCCGCAACAACTACCGCGCGACGGGCGCGCAGACCCTCAAGGGGCTCGTGCAGCGGGCGCGGCACGCCTACTGGCTCAACCCCGAGCCGGAGGCCTACTGGGGCACCGGTGACAGCGCCACCCGCGCGTACGCCGAGGTCATCGACATGGTCGAGTGCCGCAACGCGGTGCAGCTCGAGGAGTTCGTGAAGAAGCTCCTGCCGGTGTGATCGAACCTTTCGTGCCGCGCTCGCGTCGTAGTGGCGTGGAGGACCTCGACGACTGGCTGCGGCGCGACTACCCGACGGCCTACCGCACCGCCTGCCTGGTGCTGCGTGACCCCGTCGATGCGCAGGACGCGGTGCAGGAGGCGTTCCTGCGGGTCTGGCGGTTCCGCGACGCGATCCCCGAGGGGGAGGGTCGCAAGGCCTGGCTCTACCGCGTCGTCGTCAACGCCTGCGTCTCCAGGGTTCGGGCCGATCAGTCCCGTACGGGCAAGGACGTCGGCGATGCGCTGCTCGGCACCGTGCAGGACCGGGCACCGCAGCCGGACGAGCGCGCCGAGCGGTCGGCCTGCGCCGGAGCGGTCCTCGAGGCGCTGGCCGAGCTGCCCGAGACGCTGCGCGTCCCTCTGGTGCTGCGCTTCTACGCCGGGCTGTCGGAGAAGGAGATCGCCGTGGCGATCGACCGGCGCCCCGGCACGGTCAAGAGCCGCCTGTACGACGCCCGGCAGCGCCTCGCTGCCGACCCCCGGCTCCGGGCCTGGGCCATCCCCGTGGACGACCAGGAGGCCGTGCTGTGAACGGAGAAGCGAGCTGCGGCCCAAGCGGTCGTGCACCAGGCACCGGGCGCAGCGAGCGCCGTAGCGAACGGACAGTGCTGTGAACGCGATGCTGAGCGATGAGGACCTCCAGCGGCTGTTGGCCGAGGCGGCCGGCTCGTTCGCCGTACCGGAGCCTGCTGTCGAGGTGCCGCAGGTGGGCAAGCCGGTGTGGCAGCGGCGCTGGCCCCAGGCGGCTGCTGCGGCGGCGGTGCTCATCGTCGGCACGCTGCTGCTGGCGCCTGGCGGTCTACCGGCGGGCTCCAACGACACCGCGATCAAGCGCGTCCCCGGGTCCATCGGCGACGCGGACGGTGCCGGTGGTCTGTCGTCCGGCGCGGGGACGACCGGCGGGACGACGGGTGGGACGACAGGTGGCGTGCTCGCACCGGTGGCGGGGGCACCGCAGCCGGTCGAGGGCTTCGTCACCGGGCCGCCTGGTGCGGACACCGCCCGGGTCGTGAAGACGGGCACGCTGTCGCTGGTCGTGGACGAGGGCAAGGTCGCGTCGACGGTGCAGCGTCTGCAGGTGCTGGTGTCGGCGGTGCGCGGCTACGTCGCCGACAGCACCAGCCAGGAGTCCGGGGACCACCCGTCCGCGAGCCTGACCGTGCGCGTGCCGGTGGAGTCGTTCGACACCGTCCGCAACCAGGTCAGGGCGCTGAAGGTCAAGGTCGTGGCCGAGTCCGCCAACGGCAAGGACATCACCGCGACGTACGCCGACACCCAGGCGCAGATCCAGTCGCTCAAGGCGGCGCGAGCCAGGTACCTCACGATCCTCGGCGGGGCGCGGACCATCAGCGAGACGCTCACCGTGCAGCAGCGCGTCGACGAGGTGCAGCAGCAGATCGACCGCCTCGAGGGGCAGCGCCGTGTGCTGGCCGACCAGAGCGACTACGGCACGTTGACGCTCACGGTGGCGGAGACCGCCGACGAGGTGTTCGCGACGGAGGCCCCGAGCGGCTGGAGCAAGGCGTGGGACGACGCCAAGCACGGCTTCTCCAGCGGCGTGCAGAGCCTCATCGCCGGCAGCGGCCGCACGCTGCTCGTGCTGCTCGTCGGGGCGTTCCTGCTCCTGCTGGGACGCGCGGGATGGCGCCTCGCGCGCCGCCGCCTCGTGTAGCACCCGCGCTGTCACAGCTCGCCCTTCGCTCGCTGCGCAACGAGATCCCTTGCCCCGGCTCGTCTTGCACCTCGCTTCTCACGCTCGCAGATAGCCTGATCACATGGGCAGGCGGATCGGCGTGATGGGCGGGACGTTCGACCCCGTGCATCACGGGCACCTGTCCGCGGCGAACGAGGTGCGGCACCGCTACGGCCTGGACGAGGTCGTGTTCGTGCCCACCGGGCAGCCCTGGCAGAAGGCCCATCGGCAGGTCAGTCCCGCCGAGGACCGATACCTCATGACGGTGATCGCGACCGCCTCGAACCCCAGGTTCTCGGTGAGCCGGCTGGAGGTCGACCGCGAGGGTCCGACGTACACGGTGGAGACGCTGCGCGAGCTGCGGGCGCTGCACGCCGACGCCGAGCTGTTCTTCATCACCGGGTCCGATGCGCTCGCGCAGATCGTCGGCTGGCGCGACGCCGACGAGCTGTTCGGGCTGGCGCACTTCATCGGGGTCGACCGCCCGGGGTACGCCGACGCCGACCTCGCCGCCTTTCCCGCGGGCTCCGTGACGCTGCTCGAGGTGCCCGCCCTGGCCATCTCGAGCTCCGACGTGCGGGACCGCGTCGCCACTGGGCTGCCGGTCCACTACCTCGTGCCGGACGGCGTCGTGCAGTACATCCGCAAGCGGAACCTCTACCGGAGCGCCTCGTGACCCTGGACCCCCTCGGCAGCCGACCTGTCGGTCGCCGGACCGCGCGACTGGCCGAGAAGCGGCGCAAGCGGCAGCGCAACACCCGCATCGGGGCGGTCCTCGCCGGAGCCGCCCTGCTCGTGGGGGCGGCGGTCTTCGTGGCGGGCCGCGCCGGTGACGACGAGAAGAAGGACGCCGTGGTCCGGACCCAGCGGACCGTCCTCCTGCAGGTCAAGGGCACCACCGGTACGGCGGTCGCGTCGGCGCTGCTGGCTCACGACCCAGCCGTGTCCGAGGGCTCTGTCGTGCTCGTACCCCCGCAGGTCATCGTGTCGGTCCCCGGGTTCGGGAGCCAGCCGTTCGGGCGAGCGCTCGCGACCACGTCCGTGCAGGGCTCACGCGACGCCCTGGCCGACCTCATGGGGGTGACGGTCGACGGCAGCTGGGTGCTCGACACAGCGACGTTCGCCAAGCTCGTCGACACCGTCGGCGGCATCCAGGTGGACGTCGACGTGCCGGTCATGTCCGGACGGACCGTGCTCCTGCAGCCCGGTCGGCAGCGGCTCGCGGGCGTCCGCGCCCTGTCGTTCGGCACCTACCTCGCCCCGGCTGAGCAGGAGCAGACCCGACTGGCCCGACTGCAGTCGGTGCTGGACGGACTGGTCGGGTCGCTCCCGACCGACGTCCGCTCCCTGCTCGCCTCGCTGGGCCGGGGGAGCTCCCCGTCACTGGCCGTGACGGTGCTCGCCGACGTGCTTGCCGGCCTGAAGGCGGACGACGGCAAGCAGCAGCTGCAGTACCGGTCGCTGCCGGTCATCAAGGTCGACGCCGGCACCGACGAGACCCGGTTCCGCGTGGACGCCGCGGGGACGCGCACGCTGGTCGACGAGCTCCTCGCCGCCTCCATCCCTGCGGGAGTGCGCAGCGTCGGGAACCGGGTGCTGGTGCTCAACGGGGTGGGCACCCCGGGGCTGGGGGAGAAGGTGCGCGCGAAGCTCGTGCCGGCCGGCTTCGTGTTCGTCGGCTCGCGCAACGCGAACGCCTTCACCTACGCGCGCACGCAGGTGCTCGTGAAGGACGCCACGACACAGGGGGCGGCGCTCGGCGCCCGCGTGGCCCAGGCACTCGGCGTACCGACCTCTTCGGTGAAGGTGAGCGACCAGATCGGGACCATCGCAGATGTCGTCGTGATCGTCGGGCGCGACTTCCGCACGGCTTAGTCTGGACGGGTGACCGCCTCTCCCCGCGCGACCGAGCTGGGCCTCGCGGCCGCCCAGGCCGCAGCCGACAAGCTCGCCCACGACATCCTGCTCCTCGACGTGAGCGAGCAGCTCGTCATCACCGACGTCTTCCTGCTCGCGTCCGCCCCGAGCGACCGTCAGGTGCTCGCGGTCGTCGACGCGGTCGAGGAGAGGCTCCGCGAGCTCGGTGCCAAGCCCGTACGGCGGGAGGGCGAGAAGGAGGGCCGCTGGGTGCTGCTCGACTTCGGCGACGTCGTGGTGCACGTGCAGCACCAGGAGGAGCGCATCTACTACGCGCTCGAGCGGCTCTGGAAGGACTGCCCGGTCATTCCGTTCGTGGACGCCGCACTGGCCGACAGAGCGTGAAGTCCACCCCACGAAACCGCTCGCTTCGCTCACGCTTTCGCGGGGACCCCGGTTGAGACGCGTCGTCCTGCTGCGGCACGGGCGGACAGCGCACAACGCGGACGGGCGCATCCAGGGGCAGCTCGACGTACCGCTGGACGAGCTGGGGCTGGTCCAGGCGCAGGCCCTCGGCACGGTCTTCGCCTCGGAGCCGCCGTCCGTTGTCGTCTCCTCAGACCTGGCGCGCGCCAGGGAGACTGCCCGGGCCGTGTGCGAGCACGTGGGCGTGCCGCTCCGCCTCGACCCTCGCCTGCGGGAGACGCACTTCGGCCGGTGGCAGGGGCTCACGGGCGACGAGGTCTCCGCGCGCTGGCCCGCGCTGTGGGAGCGGTGGCGCCGTGGGGACGACTGCCCCGTGGACGGCGAGACACGGGTGGAGGTCGGCGACCGCGCTGCGGCAGTGGTGACCGAGGTGCTGCCGTCGGTCAAGGACGGTGAGTCGCTGCTGCTGGTGACGCACGGCGGGACGGCG
>DATLCV010000083.1:0-19377 GCA_035526225.1 Mycobacteriales bacterium | reverse complement strand
GGGAGCGCCGCCGTGCAGCGGGCCCGACAGGGCACCGATGGCTCCGGAGATCGACGCCGCGGCGTCCGCGCCCGTGGAGGCGATGACGCGGGCGGTGAACGTGGACGCGTTCATCCCGTGCTCGGCGGCGGACACGAAGTAGGCGTCGACGGCCTTGGTGTGCTGCGGGTCGGGGTCGCCCTTCCAGCGGATCATGAAGCGCTCGACGATCGTCTCGGCCTTGTCGACCTCGCTCTGCGGCACCATGGGCTTGCCCAGGCCGCGTGCGCTCTGGGCGACGAAGGCGAGCGCCATGACCGACACCCGGGCGAGGTCGTCGCGGATCTGGTCGAGGTCGATGTCGAGCATCTGCTGCAGGCCCCACGCGGGCGCGAGCATCGCGACGGCCGACTGCACGTCGACGCGGATGTCGCCCGAGTGCACCGGCAGCGGGAACGGCTCGGCCGGGGGGAGCCCCGGCCGGAACTTCCCGTCCACCAGCAGGCCCCACACGTTGCCGAAGGACACGGTGCCGACGAGGTCCTCGATGTCGACCCCGCGGTAGCGGAGCGCGGAGCCCTCCTTGTCCGGCTCGGCGATCTCGGACTCGAAGGCGACCACGCCCTCAAGGCCGGGCTTGAAGTCCGTGTCAGCCATCTCGGTGGGGCTCCTGCTTCGTCGGTGGGGGTGACCCGTCACCAGCATTCTGCCGTGCCGCTGGAAAGGGGTTGCGAGAGGCTGTCCCGGTGGAGCGGGTGAGCGGTCGCGGGTTTCGTCGGCACCTGCTCGACATCACCCCGCTCGTGACGTCCAAGCCGTTCCGCAGGCTGGTGATCGGTGACGCCGTCAGCATGATCGGCGTCCAGGTCACCGCGGTCGCGGTGCCGCTGCAGGTCTACGCGCAGACCCGGTCGGCCGCGGCGGTCGGTCTGGTCGGGCTCGTCGGTCTCGTTCCTCTCGTGGTCCTCGGCCTGTACGGCGGAGCGGTGGCTGATGCCGTGGACCGGCGCCGCCTGGTGCTGCTCACGACCACCGTGCAGGCCTGCTTGTCGACGGCGCTCGCGCTGCAGGCGCTCGCCGGGCTGCACGAGACGTGGCTGCTCTACGTCATCGTCGCCGTGCAGTCGGGGCTGTTCGCCATCGAGTCACCGGCCCGCGGCGCGATCGTCCCGCGCCTGCTGCCGAAGGAGCAGCTGCCGCAGGCCAACGCGCTGCGGATGACGGAGTTCAACCTCGGGCTGTTCGCCGGGCCGCTCCTCGCCGGGGTGCTCGTGTCGGTGTGGGGCTTCACCACGGCGTACCTCGTGGACGCGCTGTCGTTCGTCGCCTCGTTCTGGGCGATCTCGCTGCTCCCGCCGATGGCGCCGGAGGGCGGCGGGCGGCGAGCAGGTCTGTCCAGCGTGCTCGAGGGGCTGCGCTTCCTCGCTACTCGGCAGGTGCTCTACATGACCTTCGTCATCGACATCATCGCGATGGTGTTCGGGATGCCGCGGGCGCTGTTCCCGTCGATGGCCGACCACGTCTTCCACGGCGGCCCGACGGAGGCCGGCGCCATGTTCTCCGCCATGGCCCTCGGGGCCCTGGTCGGGGTGGCCTTCGGCGGCTGGTTCGGGCGGGTGCACCGGCAGGGGCTGGCAGTGGTGGTCTCCGTCCTCGCCTGGGGCCTGTGCATCGTCGGCTTCGGGCTCACCGGCAACCTCTGGCTGGCGCTGCTGCTGCTCGCCGGCGCCGGGGCCGCCGACATGGTGTCGGCCGTGTTCCGCTCGGCGATCCTGCAGTCCGCGGCGCCTGACGTGATGCTGGGTCGGCTCGGCGGCGTGTTCATCGTGGTGGTCGCGGGGGGACCGCGGCTGGGCGACGGACGCTCCGGCGGCATGGCCTCCTGGACCGGGCTGCAGGGCTCGGTGGTCGTCGGCGGTTTGCTCGTGGTCGTCCTCACCGTGCTGGCCGCCGTCCTGGTGCCGCGCTTCGTCGCCTACGACAGCCGCGAGCCGCAATGAACCGACCCGTTAGGGGCTGAGCGCGATCCAGGTGTGCTGGGCCCTGGCGAGCAAGGTCCCGCTGGCTGTGAACAGCGCCGAGCCGGTGAAGCCCTTGCGGCCCTCCCGCCCGATCTGCCAGCCCATCAGGACGTGGTCCTCGCCCGCCACGGGCAACGCGTCGATGCGGCACGTCATCCGCCCCAGCACCATGGGGCGCCCCACGATGTCGAACGACCAGCCGCTCGGGCAGTCAAGCGCTGCCCACACCATCACCGGATCCATCACCGGGCCGTCGTCGTGCGGCACCCACGGCGCCGCCACCACGCCCTCGGCGACGCGGCCGGGGAAGACCCGCAACCCGTCCTGCTTGTCAGGGCCGCACACGAAGCACGTCGGGAAGGGGTGCGCCGACCACCCGCCGTACGACGCGGTGGCGAGCGCAGCCGCCTTGACGCTCACCGGCGCCGGTGGCACGACCTCCACCGCACCGACCGCGGCGGAGGCGACCAGCGCGTCCCCGTCGTACAAGGAGCCGTCCACCAGGCTGAGCGGCCTGCCCAGCGGGGGCGGGAGGCGCAGGGTGATCTCGTCGAGCCCGGTTGCTTGTGCGAGCAGGCCGCAGGTGACCCCGCCGTTGGCCGAGTCGGGCGGGCCGGTGAAGCGGGCCGGGATCGTCAGGGTGGGCACGACGCCCACCCTCTCAGGCCTGCTGGGTCGCGCCCAGCGCCTCGAGCGCGCGGTCGGCGTGGGCGTTCATGTTGGTCTCGCTGGAGTACGCGGCGATCACGCGGCCGTCCTGGCCGATGACGAACGTCGAGCGCTTCACGGGGGACAGGCCGAGCATGCCGCCCTTCACGCCGTACAGCGCCGCGACCGCGCGGTCGGTGTCGGCGAGCAGCGGGTAGCCGAAGCCACGCTTGTCGGCGAAGGCGGCCTGCGCCTGCACGCTGTCGCGGCTGATCCCGAGGACGTGCGCGCCGACTGCCTCGAAGTCGCCGGCGAGGTCGCGGAAGCGACAGGCCTGCACCGTGCAGCCGGGGGTGTTCGCCTGCGGGTAGAAGAACAGCACGACCGGCCCGTCGTTGAGCAGCGCGCTCAGCGTCTGCGGCTCGCCCCGGTGGTCGGGAAGGGTGAAGTCGGGGGCGGTGTCTCCAGCCTTGAGCGGCATGCGGGCTCTCCTGGTCTGCGGCGCTGGGTGGTGGGGTGCTGCGTCGGTTCACTGCAACACCCGCTCCTCGCGTCCGATTCCTCCCCGCGCTACACCGTGACGGTCGTCCCCTTCGCCGCGGCCAGCACGGCGGTCGCGCTCCGCCCGACGGCGGGCGGCAGCCCGAGGCTGCTCAGGCAGAAGCCCGTCGCCAGCTGCGTCCACAGCCGCTGCCTGCGCAGCAGGAAGTGCCCGGTACGCCGGATGCGCACGTAGCTGACCGAGCGGGCCACGGCGCGCACCTGCTCGGCCCACGCGAGCGACGCCTGCGGGCTCGTCCAGCTGTCGACGACGGCGTGCGCGACCAGGACGTCCCGGTCGCGTGCCACCTCGACCGGCTCGTGCGGGAGCCAGGGAGCCAGCGCGACCATCGCCACGACGCTCGGGTCGTCCAGCACGCGGACGGCGACGCGCCCGCCCATCGAGTGCCCGAGGAGCACGACGGGGACGTCGCCGTGCCGACGGCGCACCTCCTCCAGCGCCCACCGTGCGTCAGCGACCGGCGAGAGGTCCGGCTCGTTCCACCCCCGCACCCGGTACCTCACCGTCCAGACCGCGACGCCGTGGCGTGCACCCCTCCGGTGCAGCGCCCTGGCGAACGGCCGCATGCGGCGTGCTGAGTAGTGCATCGGCTCGGACTTGTCGTAGCTGCGCTCCTTGCCGCCGTGGAGCAGCAGCACGAGGGCGTGCGTCGCCCCTCGCGCAGGCCGCACGTCGACACCTGGGTGCAGGGCGGTCACCGAGACGTCCACCGCTCCACCCTGCCAGAGCGCCGGCGGCCCGCCGCAGTTCGTCCGCGTTCGTGCCACCCTCTTCGTCATGCGCCGTCCCCGCCTGCTCGTCGCGCTCCTGCTCGTGCTCAGCTCCCTCACCGTCGCCGACGTCGTGGCCGGCGGGACGGACCGGCTGCGGGTCGGAGTGGGCCGCGCCGACATCACCTCACCCACCGGCTACTACATGCAGGGCTGGGTGCGCAGCGATGCCGTGCTGAGCGGGGTCCACACCCGCATCCAGGCCCGCGCGATCGTGCTGCAGCGGGGCCGCCAGAAGCTCGCGCTGGTGGCGGAGGATCTCAACAGCATCGCCGCCGGCGTGGTCCACGAGGCCGCCAAGCGGCTCGCCTCGCGCGGCTTCAGCGACGCCAACATCATCGTCTCGGCGAGTCACACGCACGCGGCGCCGAGCGGCTACTACCCCTACAACACCTACAACACGGTCTTCATGACCAAGGACACCCCGACCGCGCAGAACGTCGGCGGCACCCTGGACCCGCAGCTGTACGCCTTCGAGATCCGCCAGCTCGTCCTGGCGATCACCCGTGCCGACGACGACCTCGCTCCGGGCAAGCTGGGCTGGGCCACCACGACGCTCTCGGGGCTCACGGCCAACCGCAGCCTCGAGGCGCACCTGCGCAACCACGGAGTGGAGAGGGCCTTCGGCGACGGCAAGGTCGCCGACGACCCGAAGGGCTACCTCGACACGATCGACCCCGAGGTCCAGGTGCTCCGCGTGGACAAGACGGTGCGCGGCAGGAGCCGCCCGGTCGGGATGTGGTCGACCTTCGCCGACCACGGCACCGTCAACAGGTTCCAGTTCGGGGTCTACAACGCCGACCACCACGGCTCCGCGACCCGCCTCGTGGAGGAGCGGATCCGCGCCCTCGGCGGGGTGCCGAGGGGCCAGGACGTCGTCAACGCCTACGGCAACACCGACGAGGGCGACCAGTCCGCCGGCCTCACCCGCAGCGGCCCGGCTGCAGCGGACCTGGTGGGCCGCGTGGAGGCCGGGGCGATGCTCAAGGCCTGGGCGGACGCCGGCAGGCGCATGACCGATACCCCCCGCCTGGCGACGCGCTGGACCCGGATGTGCTTCTGCGGGCAGGAGACGGGCCAGGGCCCGGTCTCGCGCGCGGCGACGCCCGGACTGCCCCTGATCACCGGGTCGGAGGAGGGGCGCGGCCCCCTCCACGACCTCACCCAGACCCCCTTCGAGGGGGACGCGAGCCCCGTCGACGACCCCCATGACCCGGCGCAGGGCCGCAAGATCCCGATCCCGACCAACGCGCTCGGCGGGGGCTCGACCCCGACGGCGGTCCCGCTCACGGTGGCTCAGGTCGGGGAGCGCCTCATCGCGACCATCCCGGGGGAGATGACCGTGGCGATGGGCCGGCTGGTCCGCGGCGCGCTCGCCCTGATCGGCAGGGGCCACGGCATCACCGGAGTCCAGCTGTCCGGTCTGGCCAACGAGTACCTGTCCTACTTCGTGACCCCCCAGGAGTACGACGCGCAGCACTACGAGGGTGGTTCGACGATGTACGGACGGACGTCGAGCCTGGCCGTGATGCAGGGCCTGCAGCTGCTCGCCAAGGCCCTGGTGTCCGGTCGCCCCGCCGCCCCGGCGTACGACGAGGACCCGACCAACGGGGTCGCTGCGACAGCCGCGCCGTTCGGCACCGGCGCCACGGCGGCCTCCGTGCGGACCCAACCCGCCACGACGCAGCGCCTCGCCCGCGCGGCCTTCTCCTGGCAGGCCGGGCCGCAGGGCCTCGACATGCCGCTGGGCCGTGCCTTCGTCTCCCTGCAGCGGGTCGGCCGCGGCGTGGTCGCGGACGACCTCGGCCTGCAGGTGATGTGGCGGGTCGACGAGAACGGCGTCCACACCGCGCAGTGGGAGGTGCCCCGCGACGCTCCCCGGGGCAGGTACCGGTTCGTCGTCACCGCCAACCACTACCGCCTCGTGTCGGCGTCCTTCGCCGTGGTGCCGGCCACCACGCTGTCCGTCGTGGGGCGGACGGTGCGCTACCCCGACCCGGTCGTGAACGTCGACCTCACATGGCGCCCGGCGCTCGCCGACGGTGGCCGTCTCGTCGCCCACGGCGGCGCGGTGGCACCTGGCGGTGCCCGGGATCGCTACGGCAACTGCAACGGTGCCGCTGCCACGACCTCCGGCACCCGCTCCGGCGCGGATGCTTCGGCCGATCCCGCCATCTGCGGCTGAGTGCTGCGGCACCTGGTTCCAGTAGCCTGGGCCGACGGGAGGCCGGCAGGTCGCCCACGGCCTCCGTAGCTCAGTGGATAGAGCGCCTCCGTCCTAAGGAGGGCGTCGGGAGTTCGATTCTCTCCGGGGGCACACTGGTGGGGTGACCGGGCAGCAGCAGCCGCGCAAGCGGCGACGGGCAGTGGGCCCGGTGGGCGCACGTCCCTCGGCAGACGAGCCGCGCGCTGACCCGCCCGCAGAGCCGAGCGACGAGCGGCGGGACCTGGAGCGGTACCTCGCCGACCGCCCTCCGCACCACGACCCCCGCTAGGTCCTCAGGCCTCGACCTGCTCAACCGTGCAGAAGGCGCACCTCGACGCCGCGGCGGGGATGCTCGACAAGCACTCCGCGCACTCCTTCGTGGGGGTGCCGGGCTCCGGCTCCGTCTTGTAGCGGTCCATGAGGCGACCCACCGGGCGGACCACGAAGAAGTACACCGCTGCCGCGGTGAGCAGGAAGGTGATGAGCGCCGTGAGGACGGAGCCGTAGAGCAGCACGTGCCCGGTCGGCTTGTCGGGATCCTCCCGCAGGGGAGGGGTGCTAGCCAGCCGGGAGCAGGGTGACCGACAGCCGCGAGCTGACGGCCGCAGCTGCGAGCCGGGCAGCGGTCGCGGGGGTGGCGGCCACGACGACGAGCCCGCCCTCCGCTGTCGCGTCCTCACCCCCCGGTACGGCGAGCACCCGCACACCCGCGGCCACGGTGACCGCGCTGGTGGGCGGCCCGTCGCTCGACGTCGGCGCGGCGAGCACGTCGACGCGGTCGCCGGCGTGCAGCAGCGCCAGTGTCGCGGGGTCGGCCAGCCGCAGCGGCGCGGCGACCAGCCCGTGGCCCGTCAGCAGCCCCGCGCCCAGCAGGCGCACGTCGGTCAGCGGCTCGCCCCGGCGGACCGCGCTGGTGGCGGTGCGTCCTACGGCGTCCCCGACCGTGGTGAGCACACCGGAAGGAGCGACGTCGCGGGGGAGCGCGATCGTGGTGAGGTCCTCCGCCGTCAAGGGCCGGCCGGGGGCCAGATCGCGGGCTGCGGCGACGACCAGCACGGAGGGCCCGGCGGCGGGAGCGAGGGCTGGGAGAGCAGCCAGCACGCCGGTCGCCGTCAGCAGCCCGGCCAGGAGCGCACGGTGCCGGCGCAGGTGCCGCTGCAGCTCGTGCGCCCTCACGGCAGCACCACGTCGTGCTCGATGCCGTCCAGCGCGGTGGGGCAGGGGCAGCTCCGCTCCTGCGGCAGGGCCGCCACGACGTCGAACAAGAGCGCGCGCAGCCGGGCGGTGTTCTCCCCGAAGACGCGGAAGACCTCCTCCTGCGTCACCGCCCCGACGCCCTCCACCCCGGCGTCGAGGTCGGTGACGAGAGCGACAGCGGTGTAGCAGAGCGCAAGCTCGCGTGCGAGCACTGCCTCCGGGTGCCCGGTCATGTTGACGAGCGACCAGCCCTGCGCGGAGTACCACCGCGACTCGGCGCGGGTGGAGAACCTGGGTCCCTCGACCACCACCATCGTGCCGCCGTCCACGGCCGGCCAGTCGTGGGCCGCGCTGAGCACTGTCGCGCGGCCGGACGGGCAGTAGGGGTCGGCGAAGGACACGTGCACCGCACCGGTCTCGTGATACGTCTGGGGCCGGCCGCTGGTGCGGTCGACGAGCTGGTCCGGCACGACGAGGGTGCCCGGACCGAGCTGTGGTTGCAGGCCGCCGACCGCGCACGGGGCGAGCACCTGCCGGACGCCGAGGGAGCGCAGCGCCCACAGGTTCGCGCGGTAGGGGATCCGGTGCGGCGGGTAGCGGTGGTCGGCGCCGTGCCTCGGGAGGAAGGCGACCCGGCGGCCGGCCACGTCGCCGACGACGACAGGGTCGCTGGTCTCGCCGTACGGGGTCGGGACGTGGACGGTCTCGGCGTGCTCGAGGAAGCTGTAGAACCCGGAGCCGCCGATGACGCCGATGGTGGGTGCGGTCATGGCGGAACCCTAGGGATCCCGACCGGGTGGACGGCGCTGCCGTCCACAGGTCAGCTCGCGGCGGCCGTGCTGCTCGGGGTGGAGGCCGGCTTCGACTCGGTCTTGGCCGCGGCAGCAGGCTCGGCCTTCTTCTCCGGCTTGCTCTCGGTGGCGCTGGTGCTCTTCGCGCGCGAGTCGGTCTTGTAGAAGCCGCTGCCCTTGAACACGACGCCCACGGCGGAGAAGACCTTGCGCAGCCCGCCGCCGCACTCCGGGCACTCGGTCAGGGCGGCGTCGGTGAAGGACTGCACCGCCTCGAGCTCGTGAGCGCACGCGGTGCAGGCGTACTGGTACGTGGGCAACGCTCTCCTCCTGGCACTCAAGACCTGCGAGTGCCAATTCTGCGGTACGACCCTCGTCCGCGTCCACCTGACCGTCCCCGAGGAACCGGGCGTCGCCCGGTCACCGCGTGTGATCGCAGCGGGAACGGGCACGGTGGGACTGGGGCGATGAGGGAGCCGGTCGGCGGCCCCGCCCTGGAGGAGGACATGACCACCCGCTCGCTGGACTCCCCTGTCGTGCTCGCGGAGCGCTACGAGCTCGGCTCGTTGCTGGGGACAGGGGGCGTGGCGCAGGTCTTCCGGGCGCGCGACCGCATCCTGCACCGCGACGTGGCCGTGAAGGTGTTCGGCCCGGGCATCGACCTGAACGGGCCCGAGCGCGAACGGGCGGAGATGCGCACCCTGGCCGGGTTGTCACACCCGAACCTGGTGCCCCTGCACGACGCCGGCACCGACCACGACCACGACCCGCCCCGCGCGTACCTGGTCATGGCGCTCGTCGACGGGGTCAGCCTCGCCCAGCAGCTGGACGCGGGTCCGCTGACGCAGGAGCAGGTCCGCGACCTCGGGGCGCAGGTCGCCCAGGCGCTCGCCTACGTCCACGGCAGCGGCCTGGTGCATCGCGACGTCAAGCCGGCGAACATCCTGCTGGACCGCAGCGGCCGGCCCTTCCTCACGGACTTCGGCATCGCCCGCGCCGTAGGTGCGGCCGCCCTCACCGCGGTCGGCGACACCGTGGGTACGGCGGCCTACCTCAGCCCCGAGCAGGTCCTCGGCGAGGAGGTCGGCCCTGCTGCCGACGTGTACGCGCTCGGCCTGGTGCTCCTGGAGGCCCTGACGGGTGAGCGCGAGTACCCGGGGTCCACAGCGGAGACCGCCCTCGCGCGCCTCAACCGCCCGCCGCGGGTCGCGTCGGACCTGCCCGCCCCGCTGCGCGAGCTGCTCGTCGCCATGACTGCCGCCGCCCCTGACGAGCGGCCCCGTGCGGAGCAGGTGGCGGCCGGGCTCGGCGTCGTGCCTGGGGTGGCGATCAGCCGCTCGGTGGCCGACGTCGAGGCGGAGCCTGCCCAGGATGTCACCACGCTGCTGCCGGTCCCTGATCCCGACGCCGCCCCGGGGTCATTGCCGCCCGTCGACGGCACCCGACTGCTCACCACGGCTGTCCCGAGCGTGGCACCACCCGCGAGCGACTCCCTGGCCCGCGCCGGCAGTGTCATCGAGACGGCCGTCGAAGGGGCGTGGGCCCGGCTCCGAGCAGGCGCAGCGTGGGCTCGCACGCAGCCCTCGACACGTGTGCCTCGGACGCTGCTGCTCGCAGCCGCCGGTGTGGTGGCCGTGCTGGTGATCGTGCTGCTCGCCACGGCAGGCGGTGGCAACGGGTCCGGCTCGACCGTCACCCCCCAACCGCCGGCCGGCACGCCGGGTCCGGGCCGACTCGGGCCCGACCTGGATCGGCTCGAGGAGCTGGTCCAGCCGTGAGGCGGGTCGGCGCCTTGACCGCAGGAGTGGTCCTCGGGGCGGTACTGCTCACCGGGTGCGGCGAAGACGGGGCCCTGTCTGCCGACGCTTCCTCCCAGCTGGCGGCCCAGGTCGCACGGCTGCGCACCGCTGCCACCTCGGGCACGTCCGCGCAGGTCGCGAGCGCCGCCGAGGCGCTGCGGTCGTCCGTGGCGATGCACAAGGCAGAGGGTGAACTCAGTGACGAGCGCGCCACCTCGATCCTGGACCAGCTCGCGCGCGTGCTCGCCGACACGGCGGCGCGGCCGGTGCCCAGGCCCACACCGGTGCGAACTGCCGCTCCGGCACCGCGAAGCGACGAGCGCCACGGCAAGGGGAAGGGCAAGGGGGAGGGCGAGAAGGAGGGGGACTGAGGAGGGGACCCGAACGCCACATAGGCCTCCCCCACCGTCACCGACCAGCCTGCCCGTGCGTTGACCCCGTTGTCCGCAACCCCCCTACGCGGAAGGCACCCAGATGAACCGCACCCTCACGTCCGTTCCCGCCCTCGCCCTCGCGGCTCTCTGCCTCGGCGCCGGTGCACCTCCGGCTTCGGCTGACGAGCTCCCACTGCCCGTCGCGCCGGGGGTCGCCGAGCAGCTGGCCGCTCTGCTGCCCGTGCCGACACCCTCTCCCACGACGGCCCTTCCCCTCCTCCCGGCTCCGACGGCAGGCCCCGCACCCGCCCTCGCCACCGAGACGACCCCGACCGCCCCCTCCAAGGTCATCGGCGTGCCGCAGGTCCGCAGCGCCGCGGGCAGTCGCCCGGTGGTGGCGCCGGCAGTCGTCCCCGAGGCTGCAGCACCCATGACGGGCGCGACCTCAGGCCTGCGCTTCTCCAGCGCCACCACCCCGGCGTGGCTCGCTGCGTACACCGGCACGACCGCGCCCCCCACCCTCGCGGGACGTCCTGCTGTCACCGCTCCTGGCCCCACCGCCCCCTCGCCCGCACCGGCCGGCCTTCCGCAGGGCCTGGGGGCCTTGGCCCTGGCTCTGCTCGCTCTCACGGGCGGCGCCCACGTCCTGCTGCGCCGCGGGCTGCTCCCCCTGCGCTGATGCCCCCTCGGACGACCTCTCCGGAATGTTGCAGTGGCAACGAATGTTGTGACGTGGTGAGAGCGCCGAAGGGAGCACCACCATGGCCGTCCACCGCTTGAACCACGCCGTCCTCTACGTCCGAGACCTGGAGCGCACCACCGCCTTCTACCGGGACGTGTTCGGCTTCACGAAGGTGACCGGCTTCCCCGGCGCCGCGTTCCTCAAGGCCCCGGCGTCGACCAACGACCACGACCTGGGGCTCTTCGAAGTCGGTGCCCAAGCCGTCGCCTCGCAGGCGGGCCGCGGAGCTGTCGGCCTCTACCACCTGGCGTGGGAGGTCGAGACCCTTGACGACCTGGAGGAGCACCTCACCCGCTTGGCGCAGGCCGGCGCCCTGAGCGGGATGAGCGACCACGGCACGACGAAGTCGCTCTACGGCAAGGACCCCGACGGGCTCGAGTTCGAGGTCGTGTGGCTCGTCCCGGCCCACCTGCTCGACGGCTCGCACCTCAGCGACGACCCCAGGCCGAAGCCGCTCGACCTGGAGCGGGAGAAGGCCAAGTACGGCGGGCAGACGCGCGGCGGGCTGGGCGTCTCCATCCCCCTCGGCGTCACGGTCTGATCGACCCTCAGGTCACCTGCTGCAGGCGCCCGGTCTTGACGTCGTAGAAGAAGCCGCCGATCTCGGTGCCCTTGCGCAGGTACGGCGAGCTGCGGATGCGCTGCACGTCGAGGGTCACCGAGGCGAGCTGGTCGTCCATCGTGCGGAACTCCAGGGAACGCGTGTCGACGCCGGAGAGCCGCTCGATCTCGGCGTGCACCTGCTCGTCGGTCGCCGACGCCATCTTGCAGTCCGTGTGCTCGACCACCATGACGCGGTCGACACCCAGGAGGTGGGTCGCGAGCACCAGCGTGCGCAGCACGTCGTCCGTGACCCGCCCGCCCGCGTTGCGCAGGATCTTCGCGTCACCCTTGTCCAGGCCGAGCATCGTGAGCGGGTCGATGCGCGAGTCCATGCACGTGACGACCGCCAGCCCGCGGGCGGCGGTGCCGGCGCGCCCGGTGGGCTCGAAGGCGGCGGCGTAGTCGGCGTTGGCGGCGAGGACGTCGTCGAAGGCAGTCATGCGCGCATTGTCCCCGAGCCGTGTCACGAGAGCACGACCAGGCCGTTGCCCGGCGATGCCACCGCCCTCACACGCACGTCGTGAGCCTCGTGAGGTACGGCGTCGACCAGCTCGTCGTCGTGCAGCAGCGCAACGGTCAGCCCGGTGGCCCGACGCAGCGCCCTGTCGTAGGACCCACCGCCCTTGCCGAGCCGGTTCCCCGCCCGGTCGACACGGAGGGCGGGGACGAGCACGACGGCGCACTCCGCCACGGCCGCCGGACCGAGGCGGGGGCCCGTCGGCTCGAGCAGCCCCAGGCGGCCGGGCGCCAGCTCCCCGTCGTACCGGGCCCAGTCGAGGTCGTCGTCCTCGCGCAGCACGGGGAGCAGCCAGCCCGGGCGCGGGGGGACGTAGGGCTCCGCGCCGACTCCGACGTACGAGGCGACCAGCCCGGGACCGCCGAGAACGGGGGCGAGGACGTCGGACAGATCCACTGCGGCCCTCGTCACACGCTCGGCCCGAGCCTTCAGGCGCAGGTTTTCTTTACCGAGCATCGTGGGACAATCACACCACGTGAGCAGGGAGGGTTTGCATGACCCTGCGGTGGCGCCTGACCCTCGCCTTCGTGCTCGTGGTGCTCGTGCCTCTCGTCGTCGGAGCGGTGCTCGTCTCACGCTCCTTCCCCGCGACGATCGAGCACCGGCAGCAGGCGAGCGTGTCGTCCTCCTCGCGGCTGGTGGGACAGCTGCTGCTCGACGCGTGCGAGCGGGCGCGGGCGACCGCTGAGGCGGCGGGCCGCGCGTCGACGGCGGGCACGACCAAGGACGCCGCAGCGGCCGCTTCGTCCCTCGTGCAGCGACGCCTTGCCGATGGCGTGCGCATCACTGGTCGTGACGGCAAGCCGGTGGCGGAGGCGGGCAGTCTCCCCGCCGGCCTCGTCGACTGCGCCTCGGGACGGGCCGACGACGGGCACCTCGCGGCCGTCGTGCCCCTGCTCGACCTGCGCGGCCGCGTGGTCGGCAGCGCCCTCGCGTCCTTCGACGTCGGCGGGAGCCTGCTGGCGCAGCTCCGCGGGGCTCTCGGTGAAGCCGACGTGGTCATGCTCGGCACGGACGGCGCGGTGGTCGCCCAGAGCCGCTCGCTCCCTCGCCCCGTCCTCGACGCCGCGGTGCGGCACCCCGAGGGGATCAAGCAGGGAGGCTGGGTTGCCGCCGGCCTCGTGGGCTCCAACGGCCAGCCGTTCGCGGTGGTGGTGGCCCAGCGGTCCGCAGAGACGCCAGGTCTGCTCCTCGACGCCGGGCTCGTGCTGCTGCTCGCCCTCGTCGCCGCCATCGGCATCGCCGTGGTCCTCGCGCGGGCCACGACACGTCCGCTGGAGACCCTGAACGAGGCCGCGTCGCGTGTCGCGGCGGGAGACCTGTCGACGGTCATCGAGGTGCGCTCCAAGGATGAGATCGGTCAGCTCGCGCACACCTTCAACGCGATGACCGACGACCTGCGCACCTACGTCGGCCAGCTGCAGGCCAGCCGCGACGACCTGCAGAACGGTCTCGCCCGGCTGGGCGAGACCCTCGCCGGCAGCCACGACCTCGACCGCATCCTGCACGTCGTCCTCGAGTCGGCGATGGCGTCGGCGAGGGCGAGTGGCGGCATGGTGATGCTCCTGTCACCCGGTCGGGACCAGCTCGTGCTCGCGGCGGCCGAGGGCCTCGACGTCCCGCTGGACCTGCGCGTCGCCCTGGGCAACGGCATCTCCGGGGGCGTCGCGCTCCGCGGGGAGCCGCTCCGTGGTCGGGTCGGGCACGGCCCGGGGGAGCTGTGGCCCGCGGTGGGGGAGCCGACGGGGACCAGCTGCATCGCCGTACCTCTCAAGAGCTCCGGCACCGTGATCGGGGTGCTGGACCTCTACGGCTCCTCCCTGCCGGCGGGCTTCGACGACAACGACGTCGCGACCATCCGCACCTTCGCGGCACAGGCCACAGTGGCGGTCGACAACGTGCTGCTGCACGAGGAAGCCCAGCGGCTGGCCATCACCGACGGCCTTACCGGGCTGTGGAACTACCGGTACTTCACGATGACGGTCACCAAGGAGATCGAGCGCGCGGCGCGGTTCGACCGCCCGCTCGCCCTGCTCATGCTCGACCTGGACCACTTCAAGGACGTCAACGACAGCTTCGGTCACCAGCGGGGTGATGCCGTCCTGGTCGAGCTCGCCGGGCGCATCCGCGCGGAGGCGCGCGACGTCGACTCCGTCGCCCGGTACGGCGGCGAGGAGATCGTCGTCGTCCTGCCCGAGACGGACGAGGCCGGGGCGCGGCAGGCGGCCGAGCGCATCTGCTCCGCGATCCGTCGCAAGCCCTTCGGGGAGCCCGGGCTGCCCCCGATCCGGCTCACCGTGTCCGCGGGCGTGGCCGTCTTCCCGTTCCACGGCAGCACGGCGAGCGCACTGCTCGCCTGCGCCGACGCGGCGCTCTACGAGGCGAAGCACGCGGGCCGCGACACCTGGCGCGTCTCCGACGGCGGCGCCGCCCGATAGGTTGCCCTCCATGGCGATCCGCAAGGCGGTCATCCCCGCTGCTGGGCTGGGCACCCGCTTCCTGCCTGCCACCAAGGCAGTGCCCAAGGAGATGCTGCCCGTCGTCGACACCCCCGCCATCCAGTACGTCGTGGAGGAGGCCGTCGCGGCCGGCCTGACCGACGTGCTCATGATCACGGGACGGGGCAAGCGCCCCCTCGAAGACCACTTCGACCGCGCCGTGGAGCTGGAGCAGGCGCTCGAGGCGAAGGGCGACACGGCCCGCCTGGCGGCGGTCCGGCACGCCTCGGACCTCGGGCAGATCCACTACGTCCGCCAGGGCGATCCGAGGGGCCTGGGGCACGCCATCCTCGTGGCGTCCGATCACGTCGGGGACGAGCCGTTCGCGGTGCTGCTCGGTGATGACCTCGTGGACCCCCGTGACCCGCTGCTCACGACGATGATCGACGTGCAGCAGCGCGAGGGCGGCAGCGTCGTCGCGCTGATGGAGGTCCCGAAGGACCAGATCAGCCTCTACGGGTGCGCCGCGTTCGACGGCGCCGGGGACGTGGTGCGCATCACGGGGCTGGTGGAGAAGCCCGCGGTCGAGGATGCCCCCAGCGACCTCGCTGTCATCGGCCGCTACGTGCTCTCGCCGACCGTCTTCGAGGTGCTACGCCGCACCCCGCCCGGCCGCGGCGGAGAGATCCAGATCACCGATGCGCTGCAGGAGCTCACGCGCACCGAGCCGGTGCACGGCGTGGTCTTCCGCGGGCGTCGTTACGACACCGGCGACCGGCTCGACTACCTCAAGACAGTGATCCGGTTGGCCTCGGAGCGCGACGACCTCGGTACGGATCTGCTGGCGTGGCTGCGCGAGTGGCTCCCCCGGCAGTGAGGTCCTTCGACGAGCACCTCGCCGAGGTCCTTCAGGTCGTGCAGCCGCTCGCGCCGCTGGAGCTCGGACTGCTCGACGCCCACGGCTGCGTCCTCGCCGAGGACGTCCTGGCGCCAGGACCACTGCCCGGTTTCGACAACAGCGCGATGGACGGCTACGCCGTGCGCAGCGAGGACGTGCAGCAGGTGCCGTGCGTGCTGCCGGTGGTCGGCGACGTCGCCGCCGGCCCGGCCTCGTCGCTGTCCGTGCAGCCCGGCCTGTCCGTGCGGATCATGACCGGGGCGATGCTGCCCTCCGGCGCGGACGCCGTCGTGCCGGTGGAGCACACCGACGGCGGGATCGCCCAGGTGCGCATCGATCGCGCTCCCGCCCCGGGACAGCACGTGCGCCGCGCCGGAGAGGACGTCCAGCCGGGCGAGCTGGTCCTCGCGGCCGGCACTCACCTCGGTGCTGCCCAGGTGGGCCTCGCCGCAGCCGTCGGACGCGCTCGGCTGCTCGTGCGGCCCCGCCCGCGCGTGGTCATCGTCAGCACCGGCGACGAGCTCGTCGAGCCCGGCGGAGCGCTGCGACTGGGGCAGCTCCACGACAGCAACAGCGTGGCGCTGACCGCAGCCTGCACCGAGGCGGGCGCGATCGCCTACCGCGTGGGGATCATCCCCGACGACGGCCCGCGGCTCCTCGACGCCCTGGAGGACCAGCTCGTCCGCGCGGACCTGCTCCTCACCAGCGGCGGGGTCTCCGTCGGCGCCTACGACGTGGTGAAAGAGGTGCTGCTGCGCCTGGGGACCGTGGGCTTCCACCGTGTCGCCATGCAGCCCGGCATGCCCCAGGGGTTCGGCGTCATCGGCCCGGACCGCACCCCCGTCTTCGGGCTCCCCGGCAACCCGGTGAGCGCGCTCGTCTCCTTCGAGGCGTTCGTGCGTCCCGCGCTGCGCCGGATGATCGGCGCGCCCACGGTCACCCGTCCCGTCATCTCCGCGGTGACCTCCGCCGACCTCGCCTCGCCGCCCGGCAAGCGGTCCTTCCTCCGCGTGCGCCTGGAGGTCAAGGACGGCGCGTACGTCGTGACCCCCGTCTCCGGGACCGGCTCGCACCTCGTGGCTGGGCTGTCCCGTGCCAACGCCTTCGCCGTCGTGCCCGAAGGCGTCGAGCACGTCGCCGCGGGCCAGCCGGTGCAGGTGATGGTCCTCGAGCGGCGGTCGTCGTGACCGGGGGCTTCTCGCACCTGGATGAGACCGGCGCGGCCCGGATGGTCGACGTGGCAGGCAAGGACGTGACCGTCCGCACCGCGACCGCCGAGGGCCGCGTCGACCTGTCGGCCGAGTGCGTCGCGCTGCTGCGCGGCGAGGGAGTGCCGAAGGGCGACGCACTCGCGGTGGCACGACTGGCGGGGATCATGGGCGCCAAGCGCACGCCGGAGCTGGTCCCGCTGTGCCACCCGATCGCCGTGCACGGCGTCGTGGTCGACCTGGTCGTGGACGACGCGGGTGTGGCCGTGACAGCGACGGTCCGCACCGCGGACCGGACGGGGGTGGAGATGGAGGCGCTGACCGCCGTGACCGTCGCCTGCCTCACCCTGGTGGACATGACCAAGTCCGTCGACCCACGCGGCACCATCGGGGGCGTGCGGCTGCTCACGAAGACCGGCGGGAAGAGCGGCGCGTGGGAGCGGTAGACGGGCTGCCGGCGGGCGCCCGTGCAGCCGTGGTCACGGTGTCGGACCGCTCGCACGGCGGTCTGCGCCACGACGCCTCCGGTCCGCTGCTGGCATCCTTGCTGGCTGAGCTGGGGTTCGCGGTCAGTGACGTGGTCGTGGTGCCCGACGAGAGGGTTGACATCGCGGCCGCGGTCGCGGCCGCGGCTGCCGGCCACGACCTCGTCGTCACGACGGGCGGCACCGGCCTGAGCCCCCGGGACGTGACGCCGGAGGCGGTGCTGCCGATGCTCGACCGGCAGGTGCCCGGTCTCGCCGAAGCCCTCCGCCAGCAGAACCGGTCCGCCGTGCCCACGACGATCCTGTCGCGGGCTGTGGCGGGCACCGTGGGCCACGCCCTCGTCGTCACGCTCCCGGGCTCGACGGGCGGGGTGCGGGACGGTGTGGCCGTGTTGGCTCCGGTCGTGGGGCACGCGGTCGCGCAGCTGCGCGGTGGCGACCACTGATGGCCGCCCCCGGGTGGCCGGCCACGCTCTACGAGGGCCGGGTGGGCTTGCGCCCGTTGCGCACCCGCGACGCGGCGCGCTGGAGCGACCTGCGCACGCGGGACGAGGAGTGGCTCGCGCCCTGGGAGGGACGCCCACCGTCCGCCCCCGAGGTGACGTGGGGGGATCGGCACACGCCCGCGGCGTACGGCGCGGCGCTGCGGGTGTGGCGGCGCGAGGCGAAGGCCGGCCGCTCCCTGCCCTTCGGCGTGACGTACGACGGGGAGCTGGTCGGGCAGGTCACCGTGATGAACATCTGGCTCGGCGCCTTCAGGTCCGGAGCCATCGGCTACTGGGTGGCCTCCGACGTCGCCGGTCGTGGCGTGACGCCGACTGCGGTGGCACTGGCGGGCGACCACTGCTTCGGCGCGCTGGGGCTGCACCGGCTCGAGGTCAACATCAGGCCGGAGAACACGCCCTCGCTGCGGGTGGTGCAGAAGCTGGGCTTCCGCCAGGAGGCGCAGCACGAGCGCTACCTGTACATCGACGGCGCGTGGCGCGACCACCTGAGCTTCGCCCTCACCTCGGAGGAGGTGCCGGGCGGCCTGGTCGCCCGGTGGCGGGCGCAGCAGAAGCCCTGAAAGGCAGACGACACACCGGGTCACGTCCACCGCGAACCGCGGGCGGATCACTACGGTCGGAGCCGTGGGCAGCGGGTTGATCCTCCTCGTGATCGTGGGAGCCTGGCTCGCCGTTCTCGTGCCGATGGCCCTGCGCAGCCACGACACGGCGACCTCCCTGACCTCCGTCGACAAGTTCAGCGACGCGATGCGGGTCCTGTCCCGTCGTGAGGAGCGCCGCGAGGAGCGCCACGCGGTCGTCATGCCGCGCCGACCTGCCCTCGAGGTCGACCTCGTCGCGCCGCTCACCGTCGCCGAGCGTCGGCGTCGCACGCTGCTGGTCCTGCTGGGGTCGGCGCTGCTCAGCCTCGGACTGAGCCTGTTCGGCGTGCCGATCATGGGTGCCGTCAACGCGCTGTGCGACCTGCTGCTGGTGGGCTTCGTGGCCCACCTCCGCCGACAGGCGGTCCTCAAGGCCGAGCGGGCGGCGCGGCTGCAGTCCCGCCGCAGTCCGGTGGCCGCTCGGGTGCCCGTCCACCAGGCCTCCCGGGTCAGCGGGATCCCGGAGCGGATGCCCCGTCGTCCCGACGCGCTCGGCATCACGCTGCCTGCCCCGGCCGCCCGCTACGACGACGCCGCGGTGGCCGTCGACAGCAGCTGGAGCCCGGTGCCCGTCCCGCCGCCGACCTACGTCGGCAAGCCCGTCGCACCGTCGCGCCCGCCCCGCGTGCTGGACCTCACCAAGCCCGGCGAGTGGGCCGCGACCCTCGAGGACAGCGGTCTCGACATCCTCGACGAGGGGCCCGAGCTCGAGGACATCCTGGAGCGCCGGAGGGTCTCCGGAGGCTGGTAGCCTCGTGCACCTCCGCACACCGCGGGGCTGTGGCGCAGTCCGGTAGCGCACCTCGTTCGCATCGAGGGGGTCAGGGGTTCGAATCCCCTCAGCTCCACCCTGTGATCTCTCAAGAGATCCCGGACAGACCGAACCCTCACGGTTCGGTCTTTTCCGTTTTTCGGGGTGGGTAGCGGGGCTTGCCGGAGGGCTGGTAGTCGCGCCTGGGGTCGATGGTGAGTTCGCGGAGGAGTTCGCCGGT